>CAZVUN010000034.1:0-22952 GCA_964629975.1 uncultured Acidiferrobacteraceae bacterium
AATTGATCCGATCGAGCGGGCTTCAATGAGGCCGCCGCGTTTCGCGGCGGAATACTGCCATGGCCGATGAAGCCAACGATGCCAGCAGGTCCCGCTTCAATGAGGCCGCCGCGTTTCGCGGCGGAATACGCCCTCGTGATTGACCTTGGTCCGCTCACCGCGCTGGCTTCAATGAGGCCGCCGCGTTTCGCGGCGGAATACGATTGGCCGTGGCCGCGATCGGCGTGCGGCCGTTCTTGCTTCAATGAGGCCGCCGCGTTTCGCGGCGGAATACCGAGAAATGGCGTTACACGTGCAGCACGTATCGAGGCTTCAATGAGGCCGCCGCGTTTCGCGGCGGAATACGCCACAATGGGCTGGAGGCTTTCCAGGTCGCCTTCCCGCTTCAATGAGGCCGCCGCGTTTCGCGGCGGAATACAGGCAAATGCCGCGCTGCCTTTGCTTATCGCGGCGAGCTTCAATGAGGCCGCCGCGTTTCGCGGCGGAATACTCCGGAAAAACTGCTCGATCATATGCTGCGATTGGCGCTTCAATGAGGCCGCCGCGTTTCGCGGCGGAATACATACGCCGCGCGGGCGCAATCACGGTCACACGCTCTAGCTTCAATGAGGCCGCCGCGTTTCGCGGCGGAATACTCCGCCCCGACCGTGGTAACGGATCTGGTGTTGACGATGCTTCAATGAGGCCGCCGCGTTTCGCGGCGGAATACAATCCGGCCGGATTCGATATTGCCGGGTTCGCGCAGCTTCAATGAGGCCGCCGCGTTTCGCGGCGGAATACCGGATTGCGTTGCGACGTCGTCAAGCGGCATTATCTGGCTTCAATGAGGCCGCCGCGTTTCGCGGCGGAATACATATACGTCGGGTATACCGCGATAAACAGATGATCGGGCTTCAATGAGGCCGCCGCGTTTCGCGGCGGAATACTGGCAACCGATGCATGCAGCGGACAGATGGCAGATTGCTTCAATGAGGCCGCCGCGTTTCGCGGCGGAATACTCGGCATCGATTGCCGCTGCCTCACCCTGATTGATGCTTCAATGAGGCCGCCGCGTTTCGCGGCGGAATACATTATCGTAGCCCTCCGTACAGATTCCGACGTTGACGAGCTTCAATGAGGCCGCCGCGTTTCGCGGCGGAATACCTGCGTTCTCCGTATACTTTGCTCCATGAATTGCGTTGCTTCAATGAGGCCGCCGCGTTTCGCGGCGGAATACAGTGACACACAAATTGATTTTGAGTACTGCAACTTGCAGCACGGTCTGCGAGCGCTACCGCCGCTGCCGCGCTGTGAGCAGCATTGGCCATTCCGCTCTGGCCAGGTAATCCTGCAAATCACCATATTGTAAAAGAAGTTACGTTTCTGCGAGCGCTCCCCGGAGCTTCGGTCATCACCGGAGCACTCGTGCAGCGGCGGCGAACTCCTCTTACACGATTACCACCTCGCGCTCGATCGGCTGAAACGTCTTGCCCAGACTGATTACTCTCGGTTCAACCTTCTCCGCCGGACCAACATCCACCATGACCACGTGATCATGGTCGTTGAGAATGATCTCGTCAAGCGTCGCGACAAGATCCGCATGTCTGCGCCGCGTCAAGCGGCACTGGAATACGGAAAGCTGCAACCACTCCCCGTAGCCGTGCATCAGTTTGAAAACCGCGCGCCAGCGTTTCGGGTCGCTGATGTCATAGGTCACGATGTACAAGTGTTCATCCATCGGTCACCTCGTAGTGAAGTTTGGATACTCAGGGATGTCACCGAGCAGAAACCGGCCGAGCAACCGCGCCTGAATTTCGAGCAGGCGCCGGTAGCTCACCTTGTAGCCGAACAGCGGATGCGTGATCTCGTGGCCGAGCCGGCGCTCGAAGGCGGCGATGAAACGTTTGCGGCCGTCGTCCGTGAGCGCCACGCTGCCCGCGGCGCTGATGAAGTCCGACGGCCGCACCTCGCCGTTGTTGATCGCCTGGATGACCGAAGAATCCGCAATCAACGGCCGGAACGGCTCCATCATGTCGAGCGCGAGAGCGGGGCGGCCATAGCGGGGCTGATGATAAAAGCCGCGGTAAGGGTCGAAACCGACAGCGGATAGCGTCACCGTCCAGGTGCGCACCAGCAGCGAATAGGCGTAGGACAACAGGGCATTGACCGGGTCGGTCGGCGGCCGGCGGTTGCGGCGGTTGAAGTCGAAGCGAAAGCTTGCCGGGTCGCTGTCCTGCTTGATGAGGCTGGCGAAGTTTCCGAAATAGCGCTGCGCCGCGAGCCCCTCGATGCCCAGCAGCTCGGCCAGGTTCGCTGCCCGCAGGCTGTCGTCGGCGTCGCGCTTGAGACTGTCGACCAGCGCCTCGGGTTTTTCCTCGCCGCGCCAGTTGCGACGCAGCAGCGTCCGGCAGTTGAGAATCTTCGCTTGTACCAGGTGTCGCGCAAGCCGCAAGCACACTTGCTCGTCGAAGCTCGCTCGATACTGCGCCGTGCGTAGTTCCACATTCTTATGACCGACGCCGGTGGTATGACCGAGAAACCAGCCGCCAAACGAATGCCAGGTTACCGGAATCTCGCGGCGCATCAGCTCATGCAGGGTCGGCGTCGTGAGGTATACGTTTCCCATCAGCACCACCTGCGAGACGTCGATGAGCCGCACGGTGGTTTGCGGTTTTTCGTCTATCGAAACCTCCAGAGTCTCGCCGTTCTTCGATACCTTGGCGCGGTTGGCCTGCACGTAAAGCGGTAGCGCCTCGTCGCGCGCCACGGCGAGCGGGCGCGGCGACTCTTCCTGCTTCTTGAGGAAGTTCACCTCGTCCGGCAGGCAGATGCCAACCAGCGAGCAGCGCGGGCACTTGGGGCTGTCTTCGAGCGGCGGCGGCAGTTGCCCCCCGGCGGCGATGAGCCGCAGGCCGTTCACCGCGTTGAGCGTCTGGGCGCGCAGCTCGTCGTCGAAAGCAACCCGCACCCGCTCGCGCGACTCGGCGAAATACAGCACGCCTTCCAGGCAGGTGTAGCCATGCTCCTCCAGGATGAGGCCCTGCACGCAGAGTTGCACGCGCTCGGGGTCGTAAGCGCCCTTCGGCACGTGCGGGCGCTTGCCGCGCTTGTAGTCCACCGGCGTGACGACGCTGCCTTCGCCCTCGATGAGATCAACCTTGGCGATGAGGCCGAGGCGGTTGGAGGACAGCGTGATGGATTTGGCGTGAATCCTTTCGCCCTCTCCGGCCTTCTCTGGAGCGGGAAGATCGCCTCCTGGCTTGTCCACTCGCCGGTGCCGATAGCGGCCCTCGACGGTATCGGCAGACTCGGCCCACTCTCCCTGCACCCATTCGAGATAGGCAAGACGCGGGCAGTACTGATATTCGTTCACCATCCGCGCCGGCAGCAGCGGCATGTCCGCGGCCAGCTCCGGAAACGGCAGCGGCAATTCGCCTTGCGCTTCGTCCATGGTGCGCCCCGGGAAATGTGAAAAGGCAACAGTCACAAGTCTAGCCGCGGAAAAAAGGCGGGGCGCGGCCAACGGGGCCGGTGGCGGCATCCTTGCAATTTGAACGATGAATGCTCAAAACGCACGGACATGGCCGCTTACCTCGACCGCCCCGAGTAGCTGGCCCGGGTGCGCGCGGGCTACGCACTTGCCCCGTGGTGGTGCCACCGTGGTTCGACAACATCGGCAAGCGCCAGGTTCGTTCTCTGAAGGTGTACATCCGCGACACGGGTATCCTGCATGCCCTGCTCGGGCTGCGCAGGCTTCGCCGCGCTGGAAGGCCACCCGAAACTCGGTGCCTCCTGGGAAGGTTTCGTCCTCGAGCAGACCATTCTCGCCGCCGGCGAGCGCAACGCCTACTATTGGGCGACGCAGGGCGGCGCGGAGCTTGATTTGCTGCTCAACCTCCAGGGTCGGCGTTACGGCGTGGAGATCAAATACAGCGAGGCCCCGAGCCTCACCAAGTCGATGAAGATCGCGCTCGACGATCTGGGGTTGAGCCGGCTGTATGTCGTGTACCCCGGTGCCCGCCGATATGCCCTGGACAGGCGCATCGCGGCCTTGCCGCTCGCCGACCTGTTGGCCGAGATCGAGGGGTTTCGCCGGCGCCGAAGCGTCGCGCGATCCAAATGAGTCGCAGCGACTCCGCCCAACGGTGTCGGGCCGGCACAGGCGAATTGGTTATGCCACGTTGTTGCCGCAGGGTCGGAAGACGTCAAGGCCGAAGTGGCAGACGAAGCCGGGCGGGAGCGCGCCTTGAAGGGGTTCGACGAACCTGGTGCGCCAGAGGCTGCCGTTTGCGCCACATGTCTGGGGTCAGGTTCGGCGCGTAAACGGTGAACGGTAGAGAAAAGACAACATCGCGTTCATGGGATCGGTCGGCGGCCGGCGGCTGCGTGCATCGAAAGCAAAATCACCGCGGACGGGACAGAATATTGCCGCTCACCGGACCTTCCACGCGCACCAGGAAGCGCCCGCCGCGTTCCAGCCACACCATGCTGGGGCCCTCTGCCATGCAGCGACCGAGTAGTGCCGGGCTCAACATCACGTCGCCAAAACAGACGATGCTCCCCAAGTGGTGCATCGGAACCTGTAGCCGCTTTTCCTTCTCCACCATCACGCATAGCGTTTCGCCTTCGAGGCGCAGGCCCGCGGGCTGGACGTTCAATCGCTTGCCGGGCGCCTGCCGCGTGTTACACTGTCTTACAGATGCAGATCGAGGAGTAAAGCGATGACGACCCTGACGATCCGGCTGGATACCAAGCTCGATCGCGAGTTGAAACGGCTCGCCCGTGCGCAGCACAAGACGAAAAGCGAGATGGCGCGCGAACTGCTGCGCCGGCACATTCTGGCGCGCGAACTGGACGACATTCGAAACAAACTGCGACCTCACGCTGAAGCGGCAGGTTACCTCACCGACGAGGATTTCTTCCGGGACATCTCTTGAGGGTATTCCTCGATACCAACGTTCTGGCCAGCGGCCTGATGGGTCATGGGTTATGCCGCGACCTGCTGGATCGCATCGTGATCGATCACACAGCGGTGCTAGGCGCGCCAGTGCACGAGGAACTACGCCGGGTACTGACAACCAGGTTTCGGGTACCCGCCAGCCTCTGGAATGAGCTGGACGAGAAGCTGCAAGAGTTCGAGCAGGCGCCTCTGTCCACGGTTCCGTTGGACATTGAGATTTCCGATCCTGATGATATTCCGGTCATCGCCTGCGCCATCGCCGCCAAAGTTGACGTCTTCGTCACCGGCGACAAGGCGCTACTTGACCTGAAGCAGGTTCAGGGCATGCCCATTCTTTCGCCGCGACAACTCTGGCAGCGAATTGTGATTCGTTGATTCGCCGAGCGCGAGCGGGGCTTGAACGGGCGCGGCGAACTCGATGCGCCTGTCTGCGTGCGGCGCAGAGGCGGGCCAGAAACTACCACAGGCGTCGGGCTGCGTCAGGCCGGTCTTCCCAATGTGAAGTTACTGTAGTACTGGTTCTGCTGAATACGTTGGCTGCGATACACCTCAACGATGCCGCGCTTGACGAGCTGTGATCGAGGCGGCTGAGTGCTGTGTAGATCGGATAGCGCCAGCACCGAGCGTACCGCATCTACCGAAATGGGGCAGGCCCAGATCGGCCAGGTAAACCACACCTCGTCGCTCGAGTTGCGGTGGAAGCCAGTTGTCACCAACCGGTTGCCTTGAAACATTGTTGGGTACCATTGAAGCGCCTCAATTGCGAGGCTATTCGCACCGATCATCGTTCCGGGGCCATCCTTGAGATTTGATTTGCTCGGATCACGCCAGCGCAATGCATAGCGCTGATCATCGATCGGATCCCAACGTAGACTGAAGCCGTCATCCTGGTAGTCCCAGGGCATGAATAGGGTTCGTTCCAGAGCTGCATTGTCCGTGGCCTCTCGAATCGCCCGCGCGTATGCTGGCAACCCTTGGCCGGCGGCGTCACCGCTGCGCACCATGCGGAAGCGCGAATCCTGAAACACCCCCTTTTCAGGATTAGCCTCGCTTCCAAAAGCGGCCAGAAAGTCAGCGGTACGGCGGTTTGCTGGGCCGGCGGTCCGCTGCGCCTCCTTCAGATTGGTCTCAAATACTTCATCTGGGAAAGGCAGCTTGTTATCGATCTCGAACGGCCTCATGGATGCGGCTTTCATGGTGCCGAGAAGTTTTTCGATGAACTGCGTCTGGTCTGTTCCGCATCCCTGCAAAGCAGGACGCCAAACGCCTCTTTCCAAACACCAATAGAATCGCGTATCTCGGCAAAACGAGCTGGCAAGAATCGCCGTGCCCAAGGCCGCGAGAAATCCGAGCGGGTTACCGCCGTCAATGCCGCTCAGGACAAGGGGCGACGTGTGGCTAGTCTGATGCATCGTTTGTATCCTCCCTCTGTGCCGCTTCCGCTTCGCTGCGACGATGGTCCGCCAGTCTCAGAATCGCCTCCAGCCATGCCAGCCCCCACCAGCCATAATGGCGAACGAGACGCCAGAATCGGTCCGCAACGCCAGAATCGAGCCGCTCCATGCCTGTGTCGCTGGAATGAACCAGTGTTTGCCCTTGAAATTCCAGTTTTACGTCCAGTGGCTTGTCATCAAACACCACGGGCGCGAAGGGACGGCAATAGCCGTGATGACTGGCGACGAGATGCAGCACGAAATCTCTGAGCATCTCGTCGTTAGGAAGCAGCCTAGCGGCGTTTTCGACGAGTCGGACCGACAGTAGTTCATGTCGGCCACCCTCCGGGTAACCAGCCGCTTTTAGTGCACGCTCGTACGCAGTGCGGCCTTGCGGAATGTCATTGGATTTCGCAAGCAAGACTTCTTCCGCCCATGGGTTTCCGTTGCGCAGTAGTGTCTGAAAACGCGGGTCGGCCTTGCCGAGGTCGTGCAGCAAACCCGCTCGCTCGATTGCATCGACCAACGGTTTGGGCAGCCCACAGCCGGCGGCAAAGCGCTTCGCGTACGCAGCGACCCCGGGTAGGTGCTCAAGCAGGGGAACACGCACGGTGCCCGATGCCGCGGCATCGTCTTCGTCGCTGAACTGATCCATAGCCTCGTGAACAGCGGGCAGGCGCCGGCTGCCTTGGACAATCAGGCCAACAAGCGGGTGCAACTTGATGCCGCGGCGCAGGCGCCGGTCCGTAGCGAGAGCGGAGGCGATTTCACGCAGCCAAGCTGGGGCGTGCTCGTCTTCTCCAGCAGACTTCAAAGCATCGGTCAGTTCGTCGACGAGCCCGTCAGGATCTTCTTCATAGCGGGCCTGGGCGTCGTTCGCCAGCTCCAACAGGCGAGTTCTTGTGGCACACTCAGGCCAGTGGGCAATAACCGCCGGATGCAAGCGTAACTGCGCGATGGCGCGGGTTTGACGATGTGCACGGTCACCCCAATCCAGCGTTGGAACGACACCAAGTTCATGAGGTATATCGCCGAGACTTTCCCATCCCCCCGTCTGGGCTGGTATCACGAATATATCGCCCGGTCGGATCGTCTTTGGATCAGCGGTCACCTCGATTTCTTTACGTCCCCGCCAGCGCAAGACGCGCCTTGCCTCAGCATGTACCTCCGCGTGCGAGTCGGTCCCGCTGTCCGCTGACGCCTCCACGTCTGCGGTGTCATCATCGCCCTCTTCTCCCGACATCCAGCGCTTGAATATCCCTATTGGAACTGGCATGCACTCCGCTGCAGCGGGCGGACAGAATGTAAGCGCGTCTTTGGAGGCAGCCTCCGCGTCCGGAGTCCGCAGATCGATATCCGCACGCCAACACACCTGTACGTCGGCCGCGCCCCGCTCGGGGCCTCGAAGAAAGAGCGCAACATCCGGCGTTGGTTCCGGCTCGGGCGAAGTCTGGGCCCAGCAATCGACGTGGGCCGGCAACATCACCGGGGCGTTGACCGACGGCGCGTTCAACTCTGCGAGCGCGTCGCCCATGGGCAGACGCTTATCGAGGGCGCTGATGCCGAAATTGATCTCGCCGTTTCCGTTCACCTCTCCCTTGAGCCAAACCCACGTCTTTGCGAGTGCCGCCCCATAGACCGGGTCGTCCTCACTGTTCTCAGTCTGGTCAGCGCGAATCAGGACAGCGGCTCGTGCCTGGATAGGCCGCCCTATGCGATTGAGCCGCCCGAACCGCTGCCGCAGCGCGTCCAAGCTCGCGCACTCGGTAACCAGGGCGTCGAAATCGAGATCGGCACCGACCTCCAGCGTCTGTGTTGCCACGACAAAGACGGGTTCAACCAGCTCACGCCCGGCAGATCCATTGGATGCCAGCGGCTTGAGCCGTTCATTGACCGTGTCGTCTTTATCGATAGGACGCATGCGCCCGGTCAAGAGTACAGCGCGCGCGCCATGCTTGCCGGCAAGAAGTCCGTACGTTTTCCGCGCGGTAGCGACGCGGTTCACAAAGATGACGATCGCCTTGCGCCCATCATCAGCCAGGTCCTCGGCAGCTTCTACCAGCGCCTCGGCCAGCTCGCTGGTTGCATTCTTGCCCTTGGCCTTTCCGACAACACTCAATACTGTCGGCTTGCTCGCCAACTGGCGCTTACCCAAAGGGTGTCTTGGATCGGACGGCTCGTCGGATTCGTCTCGAAAAACATCTTCGAGTCCCGCCGGTGGAGTCGCTGACATCACAACCGGGTAGAAGCGTGTCGACAACGGTTCCGTCGCCCAGTTTCGATATCGCGCGACCGCCTGCAAGGTTTGCAGGAAAGGCTGCGCACAATGGGCCTCATCCAGCAGGATCAGGCTGTCGTTGCCCACGAGCCCGGCGTACACCGGCCACATGCCGGGTCCGCGCCCATAGGCCCGGAACAAGAGTCTCGACCCGAGCTGATCCACGGTGGAGGCGACGACAGTCGGCTGCAATGGCGAGCGCGCCCACGCCTCGGAACGGTACATGCCTCCACGCAATTCGAAAACCGCCAGCGGCTCTTCACCGACCGTGCCCTCCGGCCCGCCTCTGGCCAGCAGGCGCAAGCGATCCGCGACTTTTTTCAGGATACCGCTTTTCGCGGCACTAAGTTTCGCGGCAAGAATACGGGCGCGCGCGTAGGCCTCGTCCACAATGATGCGTCGATCCACGACAAAGAAAATCCGGCGCGCTGCGGTGAGTGCCTTGCCGGACTGGAGGCGCTCGGCTTGCGCCGCCAGCGCAAAGACTGCGATGTCGATACACGCGGTCTTGCCAGACGCAGTAGGCAAGGCGATGGCATCAGGCCAGGGCTTGTCGGCATCGGTAACAACGCGCTTGGCCAGCTCACGCTGCCACGAAAACGCGATCTTATCCTCCCAAAGCGTCGTGAAAAATTCATCGAAGTGGTCGGCTGTGAGTTCATTCATGGCCGGTGCCCTTGTCCATCGGCCGGCACAGCCCGTAGCCTCGGAAACGACCCGCACCGACGACGACGGGTCCGGCCACTTCCGTCTCGAACACAATGACGGCGTGGCTGTGATGCATACGTCCGCCATCCTTCTTGCGGGTGAGGTAGGGGAACTCGCGGGCATGAGGAACGCCCTCGACCAATGAGACCGGGTGCAACAGCACTTCTCTGGGTCGAGGCAAACCGATACGCTCACAGGCGTCCTTCACAGTCTCAGCGGCACGTTCCCATTTGTCTTTTCCATCGAAATGCCGATCCAGCACGACCGGCGTAACGCTCGCCCATGTACGCGAGGGCCGCGTCCAGACTTCCGCCCGAAGACTTGTCGGTGGCGTTTCGCGCGTATCGAGCTGGACGCCACATTCAAGCCAATGACCGGCGAACAGTTTGTTGCGCCGGGCCAATCCGTGCTCGTCGTGCAGCAACGGCCCGAGACAATGAGCCGCCTGGAACGGGTCGATCCCTCTTGGCAATGCCAATGCCAGACCCATCACCCGGCCGTCCGCGTGCTCGTGACCCGCGAAAGGCAGGGGCAACAGTGCCAAATGCGGATCGGCGGATGGTTTGCCATCCGGCGTGTGACCGGATATCCATTCGGGAATCGGATCGGGGCACGCCGCCAGGATCGCACCGCGCAATGTCTCGGTGAGTTTTAGTGTCGCCGGCAAGGACAATCGCTTTCCGGCCAACGCCAGTACGATCAAGCGGGGATCGAACACACTACCGACTGCTTCGGGTTCGGGCGACTTCAGCGGACGATCGTAACCCTGCCAATAACCCGGCTCTGGGCGCAAGCTGACGGGCTGCCTGCCTTTAAAACGCTCCTCCATCTCCTCTTGCAGTTTCTTTTTGTCCTTGCCTTTCGCCTCGCCGATTCGCGCCTGAAGATCGGCATAGGCGACGACATTGTCGCGGTTGTATCGTGTCTTCAGATACTGGAGCCGTTCCGGTCCGAACACGCGTAGACGATGAACTGTCTGGCCATCCCTGGGAACCCAGTTCGGTGCCGGTGGTGCATCTTCCAGCCACATCTGCACGAAAGAAGCTGGATGACCAATGTGAGTCACTTTGCGCGCCAGTCGTTCCAGTGCACTACGACGTAATCCGGAATCAGCATCAGGCCAGACGAGAAATACAACCGGCTCCTGCGGGACGGCCACGGGAAAGCGACGGGGTTGGCGAGGTCGGTGCTCAGGGATCAGCGCCAAACCCGCGTCTTTGAGCTTACCAAGCTCCACCGTGTCGGGAAGTTTGCGTCCACGCTGGCTATCGTTTACCGGAACGTAGCTCACGGTCGGCCGATCCTCATTCAACGCGGTACGAAAGGACGCATCCGAAGCGAAGATTGCCGGTGGTTCCAACGTCTCCAGCCAGCGCAACGCGTTGCCTTCATCGGGTTCCTCGTCCGTCTCGAACCACGCAGCGGCGAGCGCCATGAATACCCGGTCCGGGTGCGGCGGCCATTCGGCACGCTCCTTTTTTGCACCGTCAGCGGCAGCCATCGCCCAGCCGTTCAAGTAGCGGATACCGAGGGCAAGCATCACTCCCCCTCCGCGCCCTCAGCGCTGGCCAGTTCCTGGCTGCGCCGGACCAGCTCGATGAGCTCATCCGATGGCGTCAGTTCGATCTCGCCCTCCCAAGGAAGTTTCGCGCTCCTCGCTTCTTCGATTGCGGTATTCAGCAGGTCCACCGCTTGATCGGGCGTAAGCGAAAACTGCTTCGGGGTCGCCCCAGGCACGTCGAGCAATTCCCAAACAGGCTGCTGCTGCGGAAACAGTTGGCAACGGGAACGCAAGTCGCCGTCACCTCGCGCCAACGTCGCGGCGGCTATGCCTAGGGCCGCCAGCGTGGTACGACCTACGTTATCGACGGTAGCATCCGAGCTGGCTGATCCGTTCATCGGGAATCGCAGGCGACGGAGCGCAGCGAGTGACAACACAGTGGTTTGTACGGCCTTGTTGATTGTAAAGCCGCCAGCAGTTATGCCGGGCGTCACATTCCCATGATTTAGAAGAGATGGCCGGCCTTTTTCGGGAATGTCGCTGTCGGACTTGTTATCAAAGGGTACCAGCTTCCCTTTGTTCAAACCGAACAGTGCTGGCTTGCCACCCACTTTCACAGCCTTATCCGGGTCAAGTGTCCAACCACCGTCTTTAGTCCGAAATACCGGTCCCGACCGCTTTTCAACACCTGCTGGATCAATTCGGCTGCTCGTCTTAACACCTGCCATTGCGCCGTAACCCACTATCTCCGACACCAATGCCCGCTGAAACTTGACCCCTAACCCGCCACGCGGCCCCGCGGAATCCCACAAGCCAAATACCAGGGCCGTCGGGCAAAGCCCAAAGAGTCCGGTTGCGTTGCGAACGTCGCTGGTGTCGAGAATCTTGCCCTTGTCCGATTGCCGGAACATCACGCCATTGAGCATGCTGTCCCGGAAGATAGCGTCAGCAGCACGATGCGGTGCGTCGAGACTGGTGACGGAAAATTTCTTTTTCAAGGACTCATGATCGAACTTCGCCACCAGCAGCGGAAGCTGCTTTAGCTTCTTGGCACGGTAAGCCTCCAACAAGGCTAGCTCCATGCGGTTGGCCTGGGACTGTACGGAATCGAGCAGCACGCAATCGACGGGCTGACCGTCGATCATCCGCGTCTCCACGGCATACTTGCCGCCTTCGTAAGTTGGTGGAAATACTTTGTCGCCGGCGCCTCCCGCGGGCTGATAGCCCGTTACACATCGAAATGCCGCCGCGTGTCCCGATACCGCATCCTTCAGGTCTTTCAACGTCAGTTCTTCAGTCATCTTGCCCTCCAGGCAGTGTCCTCGTTAAGTGATGTACTGTGCCAGCCGCTGCATGAAATTGCGCTTGGCCTTGTGGCGCGTGCGCACCGTGTCCAGCCAGGCGGTGAAGTCCTGATCCTGCCCGGCGCGGCGCATGAGCCGGCGGATCTTGCCGACGAGCGCCGCGGCTTCGTCGTAGGCGCGGTTGTCCTTGCGCGCGACGATGCCATCGAGCCGGGCGCGGTAGATGTCGGCCGCTTCGGCGGGATGATTCTTTTCGCGCGCCTTGGCGAGGGCGAACCAGAGCGTCTCGGTGCAGCCGTGGGCGCGGGCCTCGGCGAGCGCGGCGTCGCTGTCGCCTTCCCAGAGAAAAATCTCGACCAACAGCGAAGGGGCGTGCGGCCTCCGCGCCGCGCGGTGGTGGTCGCGTTTGTCGGCGTTCAGGAAATCCGCGCGAAGCCAGGCGAGCGCCCGGGCGCGCCAGGCGTCCCAGGCTGTGGCACGGTCGGCGCAGGTCTTGAGGTGTTGATACGACGCGAGCCCGGGATGGCGCTGGAATTCCTCCCAGGCGAGCGCTATGGCCTCGTCGTGCCGGCCGCGGCGGCCGTATTCGGCGGCAAGAAATTCGATCAGCCTTGAATCCGGCCGCTCGGGGAAGACCTTGCGGCCGCGCTCGGCCCAGGCGAGCGCTTCGTCGCGGCGGCCGGCTTCCACCAGAAGCTCGGCGATTTCGAGAAAATGATACGGGCTCGTA
This sequence comes from uncultured Acidiferrobacteraceae bacterium, assembly GCA_964629975.1. GTDB lineage: Bacteria > Pseudomonadota > Gammaproteobacteria > Acidiferrobacterales > Sulfurifustaceae. The sequence continues at coordinate 12,894 of CAZVUN010000034.1, forward strand.
AGATCGCGGCTCTTGATCGCGACGAGCGCGTCCACGTCGCCGGCCTGTCGCGCCAGCGACTCCATGATGGCCGTAATGCGGTAATACGACGGGCCGTCGCGCTCGCCGCCGGCCGGCCCGCGCGCCGGGACCTTGCTCCATTCCTTTTCGGCCAGCGCGCGGAAGGTCCGAAGGCCCGCCTCGCCGAGCAGCGGCGCGTAGTCCTCGAAGGCGAGCAGGCCCCAGTCGTCCATCATCTGGAGCGCGAACAACTGCTTGCCGAAAGCGGTCGGCTCGGGCGGCGCCGCGCGGCAGGCCTTGAGATGCAGCGCGGCGAGCTCGCGCAGCAGCTCGCCGAACCCGCCGCCGGAATCATCCGTGCGCCCGTAGGTGGCGATGCCGCGCTTGAGCGCGTAGTGCGCGAGTTCGCCGGCCGCGGCGGCGTGTCCGTCTTCGATGAGACCGGCGATCAGCTCCACGGCCGGCGCGGCGCGCGCGATGAGCCGGCGCATGCCGTAGTAGTCCACGAACCCACTTATGCTGAGGGCTTTGCCGATCGTCTCCTTGAGGGCCTCGATATCGAGGTGCTGATTCGCGCCAGCCCGTGCGGCCTTCGCGTCCAGCCGGCTGCGCAGCGACGGGTCGTGCACCGCCTGCTCGAGGATTATTTCCGCAAGCCGCTCGCGCGGCGCCTTGGCCAGCCACGCCCGGATGCCGGCCAGGTCGTCACGGCGAGACCGTGCGGGTGACGCGCCCTTCCGCCCCGCCAAAGCGCCATCGCTACGTCCCTCGGCTGTGGCATTCTGCTTCGCCCTACCTCCTCCGTCCGTGGAGTCGTGTAGCGCACCTCTCGCCTCGTTCCGATCGGCGAGCCAGGCCAGGCCCGCGGCCACGCCGTGCTTGCAGAAGACGCCGTCATCGCCGACCGGGCAGGTACAGGAATACCCGAGTTGCCCGTCCTGGTTCCAGAGCTGCACCGCGTATTCGTCGCCACCCACGACGCGCGCGTTGATGGTATCGTCGCTCACCACGAGGTCGGTCACCGCGCCGGATTCGAAATACGCCGCGCCGCGGGCGAACGCGCGTTCGCCAGCCTGTGTGTGAAGCAGGGCTTTCGTGATCAACTGGTCCAGGCCGTGTTGTTTCGTGGATTTCATGGTACGTGCGTCAGTGTCTCACCCGCTGAGCCTGTCGGCGTCATCGCCGGTATTGAGCAGCCGCGCGAAGAAGCTCGTCCAAGACCTTCTTGCGCAAGGATTCCGGCTCCAGGACCTCGACCTCGGCACCGTGTTTCAAGATGTCGAGGACGAGCTCGCGGTCGTCGGAGTAGGGAATTTCGAGGAAGTAGTGGCCATTCTCGAAGCGGCCTTTCTGCTGCGGGTGCCAGCGTTCTTCGGCCACCCAGCGGGCGCGTTCCGGGGAGAAACGCAATACGGCCTTGTGTTTCGGGCGGCCGGCGAAGATGCCATAGGCCGAGGCGAAGTGGGCGTCGAGCCGTCCCTCGGCGATGTCGCGCGCAGGTGCCTCGAGCGCCTGCGCCGCGAGCATCCTGTCGAGCGCGAACGTGCGCAAGGCGCGCTTGCCGTGATCCCAGGCGTCGAGGTACCAGTTATCCCGGTAATGCACGAGGCGCTGGGGCGAGACGATGCGCTCGGTTCGAACGTCCCGCTCGCGTCCGTGGTAGGTGATCCGAAGGCGCCGGCGCTGCAACAAGGCACCGGCGACGCGCTGGAAATGCTCCGGGGCGAGCCGCCGCGCGGCCATTTGCAGGATGCGAACCCGCTTGCCGATCTCGGCCCCGCCCGCGTGGCGGGAATCCAGTAGTCGCTCGATGCGCGCGCGCAAGGGCGCAAGCTCCCCGTCGAGCAGACCGGGCTGCAGTCGTGTAAGAAGCTGGTGGATCGCCAGCAGGGCGTGCAACTCCGAGGCGTTGAACCACAGGCCCGGCAGCTCGTACGGCCCGTCGGGGCGGTGCGCATAACGGTAACCGTTGCCGCGGCGGTCGTACTCGATCGGCGCACCGAGGTAATCGCGCATCTCGCCAATCACGCGCGTGACGGTGGCACGCGAGCATTCAAGCTTTTCCTGCACGACTGCGCGCGGTACGGGGTAGCGCGCCTGGCGCAGAATCTGGTGCAGACGGAACACGCGGTCGAAGAGGTCCATCTCCCCCTCCCCTTGTTCTCCTTGCCATTATACGGGCACTGTGTGCCGCATTACGCGCGAGGTCCAGGGCCTGTAGACTTCGTGCGATGCCTGCCGCCGAACGCCTTGCGGTTGTCGCCGCCGTGCTGTCCACCGCTGCGCTGCTCGCGGGCTGCGCAAACCGGTACTTCCAGGACACCGGCGCGCCGCCGCCCGTCGCGCGGCAGGAACTCGCGCGCTGGCCGTATCGGGAGTACTGGAGCGGCATCACGTTCAACGGCGCGAAGATCGGCTTCTCGCACCTGCGGCTCGCCGCGGCGCCCGACGCGCCCGGACACTTCGAGATCGAATCGGAGGCGGTCTTCACCTTGCGCATGTCCGGTCTCGAGAAGCGCTTTCAGCTGCGCTCGCGCGATACGGTGCGCGCGGACCTGACGCTGGTGCGCTTCGCGGCCGACAGCAACATCGACGGCAACCGCCTCGCGCTCGCGGGCGTGCATGACGGCCACACCCTGCGCGTGACCATCACCGCCCGCGACCAGGTGAGCGCGCAGACCCTGGCCGTCGACACACCGCTTTATCCCGTGAGCGCGCTCTACCTGTACCCGGTGTTGCACGGCCTCGCGCTCGAGCGCCGCTACCGCTACACGGTCTACGACACGGAGCTGCAGCAGCTCGCGCGCGTCGAGCAGGACATCGAGGCATATGAGCGCAGCGCGCTCCTCGACGGCCCGGCCTTCCGGCTACAGACGCGCCTGCCCGGGCAGCAGACCACCGTCTGGATCAACGCCCGGGGCGAGCCGGTACTGGAATCCGCGCTGAACGGTGCGCTGATCGCCGCGCGCGAGAGCGAGGAGACCGCCAGGCGCTACCTTGTCGCCGCCAGCCTCAACAAGCAGGACACCCTGCTCGACTTCAGCCTGGTGCGTCTCGACCGGCCGATCGCACAACCGCAGGAGCGCGCCGCACTGACACTTGCGGTTGGCGGCCTGGGTGCGCTGGCGCTGCCGCCGCCGGAACCGCGCCAGCGCTGCGTCGCGGACGGCGCCGAGGTCGTGTGCGAGTTGCGGCGCGTCGAGCCAACGGGCGGTGCGGGCGTTCCGCCGCCCGCGGCCGCCCGATACCTCGAATCCACGCTGGCCGCACCGAGCACGCATCCACGCATCGTCGCGCTGGCCAGGGAGATCACGCACGACGCGCCGACGCCGCGCGCGCAGGCCGGGCGCATCGTCGAGTGGATTCAACGGCACGTCACCAAGGCGCCGGTCGACGTGTTTTCGGCGCTCGACGTGCTGGAAGGCGGCAGGGCCGAGTGCCAGGGGCACAGCTATCTGTACGCGGCGCTCGCGCGCGCCCGCGGGATTCCGACGCGCGTGGTCAATGGTCTCACGTACTCGGCCGAGCACGCGGGGTTTCTCTATCACACCTGGACGGAGAGCTGGCTCGGCAGCGACTGGGTCGCGGTGGATCCGACGTTCGCGCAGATCGGCGTGGACGCGACCCACCTCAAGCTGCTGGAGGGCGAGTCACCGGCCGATCTGCTGCCGCTGGCGTATCTGCTCGGCCGGCTCAGGCTGCGCGTGATCGAATGAGCTTCCGCGACCGGCCCGCGCGTCACGCCTAGCCGGCCGGCGCCTGCCACAGGACCCGGAGGTCCCGGGCGATGTCCTGCGGCTCGACGGTGCCGGGATATATCACGCGCACGCGTCCCTGCGGATCGAGCAGGTACAGGAACGAGGAATGCTCGAGCGTGTAGGAGAGCGCGGTCTTGCCCTGAAAGCGGCGTGTCAGCACGCCGAATTCGTTGGCCACGGCCTGCACGGCGGCGGCATCACCCGTCAGCCCCCTGACCCGTGGATCGTGCTGCTGCACGAACTTCTTGACCTGTTCCGGATGGTCGCGCGGCGTATCGATGCTGAGGAACAGGACCTGTAGCCGCCCGGCATCGGCGCCCAGGTGGTTCAGCAGGATGCGCGCCTTGTGCAGCGTCATCGGGCAGACGTCCGGACAGTGGGTGTAGCCGAAGAACGCGAGCTGCCACTTGCGCTCGGTGAGCGGGAATCGCGTGCGGCGACCGTCGTGATCGACAAGCGCCTCGCCGCGAATCGCCTTGGGTGGCTCGACGCGCAGGCCGCGCATGCCGGACTCGGTCGTGGCCGCGGCGGCTGGCGCGAGCAGCGCAGCGAAGAGCACGACGATCGCGACGCGGCTACTTGCTGACGCGGTCATAGGCCAGTCCGACACGCGGGTGCTGCGCCAGCGGCACGCGCTCCGCCGGCAGCTGCGTGGGATCATAAAAGCGCGCGGTCGGTGCGCAATCGGGCATCAGGGGCCGGGCCGGCACCATTTCGAGCAGCGTGCGGAACAGCGCGTTGGCCGGCGTGTAGCTGGCTGTGAGCACGGCGTGCAGGCGCTTGTAGGGGCGCCCCTGGAAGTCGATGCCCATCTGGTAGTTGACGCCGTCGGCATCGACCAGCGTGGGATCGGCGAGCTGCGCCACCTCGGCAAGCAGGCTCAGGCGTTTCAGCTCTTCCTCGGACAGCTTGCGCGTGCCTTGCGCGTGCGCGCGCTCGCCATCCAGCGACGGAAACGTCCACGCCAGTGTTCCGCGCCGGCCGAGCGCCACCTGATTGCGCGGGCCGCAGAAGGTCGAGAAGTTCACGCCGATCACGGGATACACCGGCTGGCCGCCGCAGTAGCTGTAGTCGAACGGATCGACCGGACGGCGCACCGGCGCATCGGCTGCGCCCGCCGCACTGGCGCTGCCCGCGAGCAGCAGGCACAGCGCCAGACCGGCAAGGCGTTGCATGATGGGCCGACGATTCATGCCAGGAAGGAAAAGTGGGGCCGGCTGGCGCCGGCGCCCCAATTGGCGCCGGCGTGCCAGCCCCCAACTTGCACGCTAGAAGTTGAGCCGGCTGTACACCGTGGCGTAGGCGCTGCCGTTACGCAGACTCTTGTACGTGACCTGCGGATACCAACTGCCCGCGCTCGACGGCAGCGTCACCATCAGATCCGCGGTCTGACCCGGCGACAGATCGAGCTTGTTGGTCGTGATCGGCGCCGGCAGCTTGAAGCCGTCCTTGTTGTACACGGTAAAGGACTTGGCGTTGCCGCTCGCGTCCTTGAGCTCGAAGCTGCTGTTGACCGAGTGCATGCCGATCAGCCGGATCGCCAGCGTCTTGCCCGCCGCGGCGGTCACGGTCTCCGCCGGCGCCGTCTTGCTCTTGCCTTCCAGCCCGTTCAAGAGGAAATACTTCGGGTTGTAGTCGGCGAACACCGTCGAATCACCGGTCGCCGTGTGATAGGCAGGATCGACGGTCGAAAGCACCATGTTCCATTCATAGTCATAGGCCGGCCCGCCGTGGTTAATGACGTCGACAAAGTTGCCACGGCTGTCCGTGTCCTTGACGATGAACGCCGCGTACATGCCCATCTCCAGGTGCTTCACGGTGTGCACGTGGCAGTGGTAGGCATGCGAGCCGACGTAGCGGCTGTCGACGGTGAAGCTGTAGTTGTCGCCCAGTACCGGGGCCCCGGTCTCCGGCACCCCGTCTTCGGACTGCGTGACGTCAAGCCCGTGCGGGTGGATGGTATGGCCGTGATAAGGGGGGCTCTCCTGCGGCGCCATCATCATGTTGAGCGTGACATTGGCCTGCTGGCCGACGCCGAGCTCGAGCGTCGGACCGGCCAACTGGCAACCGCCGCCCATACCACCGCCCCCACCTCCACCTCCACCGCCGCCGGGACACCACACCCAGAAGTTCACCGACTTGCCGTCGCGCATGGTGCGGTTGATCTGACGCACCTGCACGGTGACGCCGTTGGCCGCATTCAGCCGCTGGATCCCCGCCCCGCCCGTCACATAGGCGCCATGCGCCAGGGGCGCAAGCGCCAACACCATCCCCGCGGCCAGCCAACGCGCATAGCTCGTGGAATTCGAAACGTTCGTTGTCATCTCAGCACCTCGCAAGACTCAGTTCCCGACCAGCAACGTGGCCACGCCGTTCAGATACACGCCATTGGCGGTCTCGAGCTGCGCCGTGTGCACGTGCATCGGGTAAATGCCGCGGTTCAGCCGATAGGTCACCATCGCGGTGGTTCCCGCCTTGACGTTGATGGTGTCGCCCCACTCGGCTGGGCTGAGACGCGTGCCGTCCGAATCGATAATCTGAAAGTGAAAGCCGTGGAAGTGCAGCGACTGGTCGAACTGGCCGGCGTTGACGATGCGCACCAGCGCCGTCTGGCCAGTCGCCCCTTCCACCACCGAGCTCGGATCGTGCATGCCGTCGAAGCCGCCCTGCCCGTTCATCAGGAAGTAGTTCGGCTTGTACACGCTGGTGTTGACTGTTCCACCGCGGCTCGCCACGTCGTTCCAGCGCGGCTTGTCCATGTCGGAGATCACCCAGGTGCGCTCGAAATCGAACGACGGGCCATTGCTCCAGGCGCGCTGACTGCCATCGGCGGTGCGCACCACGAGCGCGCCGTACAACCCCATCTCGCGGTTGATGTTGTTATTGAGCGTGTCGGAGTACAGGTAGACCCCGGCCTTGGGGGTCTGGAAGGTATAGGTACGCGAGCCGCCGGCGGCGATCGCGGTGGCGTCACTGGTGAGGCCACGCACCACGAAGTTGTGCGGGAGGCTGTGGCGGTTGTAGACCGTGACCGTCACGGTCTCGCCCTCACGTGCCTCGAGCATCGGGCCCGGGATCATGGGCGGTGCGCCGGCCCCCGTGGTATAGCCCCAGACGTTGAGGGTGGTACCACCGGCGCCATTTACAGTGAAGGTGCCCGGCTCGATATACAGCGTGTAGCTCGCGGCCCATGCGAACGGCGGGAACAGCAAACCAAGGGCCACAACAGACCACGCGCGGCGCGACGGCGCCGCTCGACGCGATTGCCTCATCTCCTCACCTCTCTCAGTGTTAAGTCCAACAATCCCGGTGACCCGACTACCGGTCACCCTCGTTTTGCGTGCAAGCAAAAACCGAGTTGTAGTTATTGGCTTCGAGCCTGTTGTGGTTGTAGTGGCTCGAGAGAAGGCTTCCTGATGCTGCGTTCCGTGTTGTTAGTTGGACTCAGTATTGCACACGGTAACGCTAGTGCAACAGAGCAAGTTGGTCGGCAATTCGCCCGCGGTCTGATCCGGGGATAAGCGACCCTTATGCGTGCCAACGCGAGGAGATGTTGACCTGGGTCAACTCCCGCACCGGTCGCGGCGGCGCCGCCGCGACCCGCGCGGGCGCCCGGTGGACGGGGTCCTGGCCGGTCAGGCCCGGCGTCGGAAGCGTTCCTGATAGACCGCCACGCGGTTGCGGCCGGCCTGCTTGGCGGCGTACAGGGCATGATCGGCGCGGGTCAGGACCGCGCTCAAACCGCTGACGCCGTCCTCGGCCTCGGCCTGCGCCACACCGATGCTGACCGTCACACGCAGGGTCTTGCCGTCGAGGAACAGCGGTGCCGCCTCCATGCTGGCGCGGATCTTCTCGGCCAGGATCTGCGCACCTTCGGTGTCGCCACTGGTGAGCACCAGGAATTCTTCGCCACCGATGCGGAACAGGAAGTCGCTGACGCGCGAGCAGCTGCGCAGCACGCGCGCGAAGTGCCTGAGCACCTCGTCGCCGGTCAGGTGGCCGTGCTCATCGTTGACCTGCTTGAACAGGTCGAGGTCGATGAGCGCGACCGCCAGATGCTTCTCCGCGCGCAGCGCCTCCGACCACAGCTTCGGATACAGATCGTACAGGTAGCGCCGGTTGTAGAAGCCGGTGAGCGCGTCGGTGGTCGCCTGCTGCTCGAGTTGCGTGTGCACGCGCCTGATCTCCTCCTGCTTCTCGCGCAGGCTGGCGACCATGTCGGCGAAGTGATTGGTCAGGAAACCGATCTCGTCGTGCGATTCGGTCTTGCGCAGCTCCGGGAAGCGCCCTTCGCTGACTGCCTGGATGTCCGTCACCAGGCGGCTGACCGGCGCACTGAAATTGCGCAGGACCCACAGCCCCACCAGCAGGATGGCGATGCCGCCGGCGGCGGTCAGGCCGAGCATGATGTTGCGCTGCTCGGCCAGGCGCGCGGTGAGCTCGGCCTGCGACAGCGCGAACCACAGCTCGCACACCTGCAGCCCGCCGCCGAGCGGCACGTGCTTGACCAGGTAGGTGTCGGCGTCGATGACCAGGCGCTCGGTGCCGGCGGGAATGTCGCGCGCGCCGAGCCTCGCGCCGAAGGTGCTCGCCACGACCGTACCGCGCTTGACGAGCAGCAGCTCTCCCCCGGTCATGTGCCGGACGTTGTTCATCCAGTGCGCGCCGAGTGACTTGGTTACGGCCACGAAACCGAGGTGCTGGGAGCGGTAGTAGACCGGCGCGACCGCCACCATCTCGAGGGCCTGGTGGCTGTCGAGGTAGAGCAGCTTCTCGCCGCCGCTGCCCGTCACCTCGCGCTCGGCGAGCGCATTGATCAGGTCGCGGTGCTCGCCGCCCAGCAGCACCCGTCCATCGCGCGCCATGATGGCGGTGCGGTCGATCTGCAGCCAGCCGAAGTGGCGCTGGTACTGGTCGCGCAGCGCACGCGGATCGGTACCCAGCGAGATGGCAATGAACAGATACTCCTGGAAGCTCGCGCTGTCGCGCACCATCTTCGCGCGCTCCAGCAGATCGGCCCCCTCGATCCTGATCTGGCCGGCAAGCTGCTGGGTCATGCGCGCCAGGTTGGTCTCGGCCTCGCGCAGCACCAGCTCGGAGCTGGCGCGATACGACAGCACCAGCACGCCCACCAGGAAGGCGAGCAGGACGGCACTGTAGCTGACCAGCCGGAGGCGGTAGGTACGGGGGACGCGCATCAGCGAGGCGGATTGAGTGGCAGCAGCTCGTACTTCCTCGCCACCTCGCGGAACGCCGCGCCGCTCTGCACCTCGCGTATCATGCCCGCGAGCGCTGGCGACACCGCTCCGTGGGTCACGATCGACTGCTCCTGATAGAAGGGATACTTGCCGGACTTGAGATTCGCCGCCGTCGGCGCGATGCCGCCGAGGGTGACGACCTTGACCTGGTGGCGCCCATCGAACACCCAGGTCGCGCCGATGTTGCCGATGCCCTCGACAAAGTCGGACACGCCCTGCACCACCTCGGCCTCCGCCTTGACGTCGATGCGGTCCTTGCGGAACTGCTCGACCGACGGCACGATCGTCTTCCAGTGCCCCGGGCGCTGCGGGCAATGCGGGCGCAACACCAGCACGATCGGCCTATCGGGGCCGCCGACCTCCTTCCAGTTGCGAATCTCGCCACGGAAGATGGCGCGCACCTTGTCGACCGGAATGTCCGACACCGGGTTGGCCTTGTTGACGATGATGAGCAGCGGCTCGAGCGCCACCGGGTGCACGGTGAGGCCTTCCTTCGCGACCTCTTCCTTCGTGAGCGGACAGCACACGAAGCCGAAGGTCTCGTGACCGGGACGGTTCTCGCGCGCCTTCTTGATGCCCTGGTTGCAGCCGTGTCCGAGCATCGACTCGCGGCCGATGAGATCGAGCTTGATGTTGTAGCGGCGCTCCAGGCGCGGGCGGATCTCATCGAGCAGCACCCAGGTGAAGTGCTCGCCGGCGCCGGTGATGGTGCGCAGCTCCGAAATCCGCTGCCCCGGGGCGCCCGCCGCCGTCGCCACGCGCGGCGGCTCGGGACATTGTTCCCCGGAATAGACCGGGGAAGGCGCGTCGTCGGCGGCCAGCGCGGATGCCGCGGCCGAAACCAACAACGCAACCACCGCCGCGGCGGGAATCCGCGGCAAAGACAGGCAATACATCCCCTACCCCACTTCTCGTGAACCGGGTGGCAACGGAGGTGCAAGTTCCATGCCCCGTGCCGGGCACCGCCCGCGCGCCCAAGGGGCCCCGGTTTCTCCGCAGGTTACGCCCGACCGCCCGTCCACCGGGACACGCCGGCTGCGCGC
>CAZVUN010000035.1:0-21633 GCA_964629975.1 uncultured Acidiferrobacteraceae bacterium
GCATGCCAATCGGTTCCAGAAGGCGCTGGACAGCCTTGGGAAGTAATCAAGCACGCGGGATGCTCGGGGCCGGGTGACCGGCCCCGCACGTCCTCAAAGAATAGGCAGGCTCACCGGGGAGGGACCAGTCATGGCTGCACCGACTACCGAAAGACGCGAAGGCAGCCTCGAGGCGCCGACGCGCCATGCGCTCGATTGGCGCAGTCCGCAGTTCTACGACGAAGAAGCGCTGTTCAAGGAACTGGAGCGCGTCTTCGACATCTGTCATGGCTGTCGTCGCTGCATCAGCTTGTGCCAGTCGTTCCCGACACTGTTCGACCTGGTCGACAACTCCCCGACCATGGAGATGGACGGCGTCAAGAAGGAGGACTACTGGCAGGTCGTGGATCACTGCTATCTGTGCGACCTGTGCTTCATGACCAAGTGCCCGTATGTTCCGCCGCACGAATGGAACCTCGACTTCCCGCACCTCATGTTGCGCGCCAAGGCGGTGAAGTTCAAAAAAGGCGACATCAAGACGCGTGACAAGATCCTGACCAGCACCGACACCGTAGGCAAGCTGGCCGGCATCCCGGTGGTGGTGCAGGCGGTGAACGCCGCCAACAAGTCGGCGGCGATGCGTGGTGTGCTCGAGAAGGTGCTGGGCGTGCATCCCCAGGCGCTGTTGCCCGAGTACCACAGTAAAACCCTGCGCAAGCGCGCGCCGCGCCGCGGTGACGTGCCGGTATCGGCCGAGCCGGCCGGCCGCACGCGTGGCAAGGTCGCCTTGTTTGCCACGTGCTACGGAAACTACAACGAGCCGCAGGTGGGCGAAGACCTGATCAAGGTGTTTGAGCACAATGGCATTCCGGTGACGATTGCCGAGCAGGAGCAGTGCTGCGGCATGCCGAAGCTCGAGCTCGGCGATCTGGAGGCCGTCGCGCGCGCCAAGGAGGCGAACGTCGCGGTGCTCGCCCGGCTGGTCGATGCCGGCTGGGACATCGTGGCGCCGGTGCCGTCGTGCGCGCTCATGTTCAAGCAGGAGCTGCCGCTCATGTTTCCCGACGACCCGCTGGTCGCGAAGGTCAGGGGCGCGATGTTCGATCCGTTCGAGTACCTGATGCTGCGGCACAAGGAAGGAAAGCTCAAGACCGACTTCAAGAACCGCCTCGGCAAGGTGTCCTACCACGTGCCCTGTCATTTGCGCGTGCAGAACATCGGGCTCAAGACGCGGGAAGCGCTGGCGCTCGTGCCCGGCACCGACATCGATACCATCGAGCGTTGCTCCGGGCACAACGGCACCTATGCGGTGAAACGCGAGTTTCATCAGGCGTCGATGAAGATCGGCAAGCCGGTGGTGACCCGCGTGCAGCAGGCGAATCCGGATCACTACGCCAGCGACTGCCCGATGGCCGGGCACCACATCGAGAACGGGCTCGGCCGCGGCAAGCCGCCGGAACATCCGATGACCCTGCTGCGCATGGCCTACGGCCTGTGACGCGCAGCGCGGGCCACGACCACAAGCCGCCAGAGAGACGACATGCAGAAGCTCACCCGTGACGATCTGTACTCGCTGGAGAAGTACGCCGAGATCCGGCCGAAGTTTCGCGCCGAGGTCATGGCGCACAAGAAGAACCGCCAGGTGCCCCTCGGGCCCAATGCCACGCTGTATTTCGAGGACCGCCTGACAATGCAGTACCAGGTGCAGGAGATGCTGCGGGCCGAACGCATTTTCGAGGCGAGCGGCATCAACGAGGAGCTCGAGGCCTACAATCCGCTGATCCCGGATGGCAGCAATTGGAAGGCGACTTTCATGCTGGAGTTCCCCGACGTCGAAGAGCGGCGTGTGGCGTTGCAGCGACTGCGCGGCATCGAGCACGCGGTGTGGGTCCGGGTGGCGGGTTTCGAGCCGGTGCGCCCCATCGCCGATGAGGACCTGGAGCGCGAAGACGAGACCAAGACCTCCTCGGTACACTTCCTGCGCTTCGAGCTGACGCCGGCGATGGTCAAGGCCGTGAAGCAGGGCGCCGCGATCGCCATCGGCGTCGACCACCCACACTACCGTCACAGCATCGAGCCGGTGGCGACTGCGATCCGCGATTCTCTCGCCAACGACCTGAGCGGCTGACGTCGGGCGTACGCTCCGTTATACTGCGCGCCGACGTGAACGGCCGCGCAACAGCCTCTTGCCACGACAGACTCGCCCGTATTGCCCGCCGTTCGGCGGGCCTGATGCTTGTCGGCAGCATCGCGCTCCTGCCACCGGCGTCCGGTGATCAGTTCGATTTCGGTTACGGTCCGCCCTCCGGGGGCAAATCGGCCAGCGAGGGATCGTGGCGCGAGGCCGAGGTAGCGCTGCCAGCATTCCCGGCCGACGCGGACCTGGTGCGCGTTCCGCCGCAACCAACCGATACATTCAAGATCTTCGTGGATGAGAAGTCGGTGAGTGTCGGGCCCGACGGCGTGATGCGCATGACCTTCGTGGTCGAATCACCGAGCGGCGTGCGCAACGTGCTGTACGACGGCATCCGCTGCCAGACCGTGGAATACAAGACCTACGCGATCGGCACCGCGCAGCGCCGGTGGCAGCCGCTGCCCAATGCGCGCTGGCAGGTGATCGGCCCCATCGGTCCCAACAACTATCGGCGCTACCTGTACCAGACGCTGGTCTGCCGCAAGCTGCCGCGCCCCACGCCCGAACAGTTCATCCGCGATCTCAAGGGCATTCAATACAAGGGTTTCGAGCCCTAGACGCCGCTTCGACCGACGACTTCATGGCCACCAACTACGATGCCTCTGCGATCGAGGTCCTGACCGGTCTCGAGCCCGTGCGCAAGCGCCCGGGCATGTACACCTCCACCGAGCGCCCCAACCACCTGGCGCAGGAGGTTATCGACAATTCGGTCGACGAGGCCATCGCCGGCCATGCCAGGCGCATCGATGTCGTACTCTACAAGGACGGCTCGCTGTCCGTCAGCGACGACGGCCGCGGCATGCCGGTCGACAAACACAAGACCGAGAAGGTCTCGGGCGTGGAGGTGATCCTCACGCGTCTGCACGCGGGCGGCAAGTTTTCCAACAAGAACTACACCTACTCTGGCGGTCTGCACGGCGTCGGGGTGTCAGTGGTCAACGCGCTGTCGAAGAGGCTCGAGGTCCGGGTCAAGCGCGGCGGCAAGGAATGGCACATGAGCTTCGCCGACGGCCAGAAGACCTCCGAGCTCAAGCCCAAGGGCGCTGCGCGCGGTACCGGCACCACCGTGCACTTCTGGCCGGACGAGAAGTTCTTCGACTCACCGAAGTTTCACGTCCCGCGCCTCAAGCACGTGCTGCGCGCCAAGGCGGTGCTCTGCCCGGGCCTCCGGATCACCTTCGAAGACCAATCCGACACCAAGAACAACGAAGAGTGGTACTACGAGGACGGCCTCAAGGACTACCTCGCCAGCGAGCTCGGCAAGGTCGAGTGGGTACCGGAGGAACCGTTTGTCGGGCATTTCAAGAACGACGACGGCGAGATCGACTGGGCGATCGTGTGGGCGCCGGACGCCGAGCAGCCGATCAGGGAGAGCTACGTCAACCTGATCCCCACACCGCAGGACGGCACGCACGTCAACGGATTCCGCCAGGGCCTGACCGACGCGCTGCGCGATTTCTGCGAGTTCCGCAACCTGCTGCCGCGCGGGGTGAAACTCGCACCGGAGGACGTGTGGGGATCGTCGAGCTACGTCCTGTCGACCAAGATCCGCGACCCGCAGTTCTCGGGGCAAACCAAGGAGCGACTGACCTCGCGCGAGGCGGCCGCGCTCGTCGGCGGGGTCACCAAGGATGCCTTTGCCGTGTGGCTCGCGCAGCACGTGGCCGACGCCGAGCGCATCGCCAGCATTGCGATCGAGTCGGCGCAGGAACGCATGCGCGTGGCGAAGAAGGTGGAGCGCAAGAAGATCGGTACCGGCCCGGCGCTGCCGGGCAAGCTCGCCGACTGCCTGTCGACCGACCTCAACCTGACCGAGCTGTTCCTGGTCGAAGGCGATTCGGCCGGCGGCTCGGCCAAGCAGGCGCGCAACAAGGAGTTCCAGGCCATCATGCCGCTGCGCGGCAAGATCCTGAACACCTGGGAGGTGGACCCGGCGCAGGTGCTGGGCTCCCAGGAGGTGCACGACATCGCGGTGGCGCTCGGCGTCGATCCGGGTTCGGACAGGCTCGACGGCCTGCGTTACGGCAAGGTCTGTATCCTGGCGGATGCCGACTCCGACGGGGCGCACATTGCGACGCTGCTGTGCGCGCTGTTCGTCAGGCACTTCAAACCGCTCGTGGCCGCGGGCCACGTCTACGTCGCGATGCCGCCGCTGTTTCGCATCGATGTCGGGCAGCAGGTCTACTACGCACTCGACGCGGATGAGAAGAAGGCGACGCTCGAACGCATCCAGAAGGACAACCCGCGCGCCCGTCCCACGATCACGCGCTTCAAGGGCCTGGGCGAGATGAACCCGCTGCAGCTGCGCGAGACCGTCATGGACCCGAATACCCGCCGGCTCGTGCAGCTTGAGATCAAGACCGGCGACAGCACCCATCGCGTCATGGACATGCTGCTCGCCAAGAAGCGCGCGGCGGACCGCAAGGAGTGGCTCGAGAAGAACGGCAACAAGGCAGAGCTTGCCTGATTCTGAATGCTGACTGGCTAATGGGTCGTTCATTCAACATTCAGCATTGAACATTCAACATTGCGCGTAAACGATGGCAATGAAATCCACGGGCAAAGGTAAAGGCGCGAAGAAGCCAAGCAGGGCGCAGCGCGGCAAGGCGCAAGCGCTTGAGGCGCGCCCGCGCGTGGCGGCAATCGAGCGCCTGCCGCTGGCGGCCTTCACCGAGAAGGCCTATCTCGACTACTCGATGTACGTGGTGCTGGACCGCGCGCTGCCCTCGATCACCGATGGGCTGAAGCCGGTGCAGCGGCGCATCATCTACGCGATGTCGGAGCTCGGGCTGTCGGCCGCCGCCAAGTACAAGAAATCCGCGCGCACCGTGGGCGACGTGCTCGGCAAGTACCACCCGCACGGCGACACCGCCTGCTACGAGGCGATGGTGCTGATGGCGCAACCGTTCAGCTACCGCTACCCGCTGGTGGACGGGCAGGGCAACTGGGGCTCGCCGGACGATCCCAAGTCGTTCGCCGCCATGCGCTATACCGAGTCGCGCCTGACGCCCTTCGCGCAGGTCCTGCTGAGCGAACTCGAACAGGGCACGGTCGACTGGGTGCCGAACTTCGACGGCACGCTGCAGGAACCGAAGATCATGCCGGCGCGGCTGCCGCACGTGCTGCTCAACGGCACCACGGGAATTGCGGTCGGCATGGCGACCGACATCCCGCCGCACAATGTGCGCGAGGTCGCCGCGGCCTGCGTGCGCCTGCTGGACAGGCCGGAGGCGACCACCGGCGAACTGATGAAGCACATCCAGGGCCCGGACTACCCGACCGAGGCCGAGATCGTGAGCTCGCGGGCCGAGATCCGCGCCATCTACAACTCAGGCCAGGGCAGCATCCGCTGCCGCGGCCGGTGGGTGCGCGAGAACGGCGATATCGTGATCACGGCGCTGCCGTACCAGGTGTCGCCCGCCAAGGTACTGGAACAGATCGCCCAGCAGATGCAGCAGAAGAAGCTGCCGATGGTGGAAGACCTGCGCGATGAGTCCGATCACGAGAACCCGATTCGCCTCGTGATCGTGCCGCGCTCGGGGCGCGTCGATCCGGTCGAGCTCATGGACCACTTGTTCGCCACCACCGATCTGGAGCGCAACTACCGCGTGAACCTGAACATGATCGGCCTCGATGGTCGGCCGCGCGTGTTCAATCTCAAGGACCTGCTCAACGACTGGCTCAAGTTCCGTACCGAGACCGTGCGGCGCCGGCTGCAGCACCGCCTCGACAAGGTGCTGGCGCGGCTGCACATCCTCGAAGGGCTCCTGATCGCGTACCTCAACCTCGACGAGGTGATCCGCATCATCCGGCGCGAAGACGAGCCGAAGCCGGTGCTGATGAAGCGCTTCAAGCTCTCCGACATTCAGGCCGAGGCGATCCTCGAGACCCGGTTGCGGCACCTGGCCAGGCTCGAGGAGATGAAGATCAAGGGCGAGCAGGCGGAGCTCGACCATGAGCGCGACGAGCTCGAGAAGACGCTCAAGTCGGCCTCGAGACTCAAGGCCAAGGTACGCGAGGAGCTGATCGCCGACGCCGAGGAATTCGGCGATGCGCGCCGCTCGCCGCTGGTCGAGCGCGAGGCCGCCAAGGCGATCGACGTCACCCAGCTGCTGCCGACCGAACCGATCACGGTGGTGCTGTCGGAGAAGGGCTGGGTGCGCGCCGCCAAGGGCCACGAGGTCGATGCGCGCGCGCTCGAGTACAAGACCGGTGACCGGTTCCTGCAGGCGGCGCGCGGGCGGTCCAACCAGTTGGCGGTGTTCCTCGACTCCACCGGCCGCAGCTACGCGTTGCCGGCGCACAAGCTGCCGTCGGCACGCGGCCACGGCGAGCCGCTCGCCTCGAGCTTGAATCCGCCGGCCGGCGCCACCTGGGCGGGCGTGATCATGGGCGAACCGGGCGATCTGTACCTGCTCGCGAGCGACGCCGGGTACGGTTTCGTCTGCAAGCTCGGCGACCTCATCACCGACCGGCGCGCCGGCAAGGCCGTGCTCAAGGTGCCGAAGGGCGCCAAGGCGCTGCCGCCGCAGCGCGTGTTCGACATGCAGGAGGACTGGGTCGCGGCCGTTACCAATACCGGCAACCTGATCGTGTTCGCCGCGGGCGACCTGCCGGTCATGGAGAAGGGCAAGGGCGAAAAGATCCTCGCGATCCCCGGCGCGCGTGTCGCCAAGCGCGAGGAGTACCTGGCGGGCACGGCCGTATTCAAGGAGGGACAGGCGCTGCTGCTGCGTACCGGCAAGGGCGAGCTCAAGCTCAAACCCGGCGACGACATCGACCGCTACGTTTCGGAGCGCGCATTGCGCGGCGCGAAGCTCCCGAAAGGGCATCAGGACGTAAAGGACATCGAGACGCTCGAGAAGTAAGGCGCGCCGTCAGGTGCGTCCCGGGCCGGCCCGGGCGCCCGCAGGACGCGGGTGGATGCAGGCGCGGCGGGGCGCGAGCCGAAATCCAGTATCATGCGCCCATGTCCGCGCTCCCGGCCGCCGATATCCTGGCGTTGATCTGGTTCCTGGCCCTGTGGGTTGGCTACACCCAGTATGCCGACCGCTTCGCGCGCCGCAGCCGTTCCCTGCGCGCGGTCATGCATGCCCACCGCTACGCGTGGATGCAGCGCATGCTGGCGCGCGACAACCGCATGGTGGACACCGGGGTGGTGAGCAACCTGCAGCAGAGCGTGTCGTTCTTTGCCTCGACGACGCTGCTCATCCTTGCCGGTCTCGTGACCCTGCTCGGCGCGAGTGAGAAGGCCATCGTGCTGCTGCGCGAGGTGCCGTTCGCGAGCAAATCGACCCTGCTGCTGTGGGAGCTGAAGCTGCTGGTGCTGGTGGTCATGTTCGTGCACGCGTTCTTCAAGTTCACCTGGGGCCTGCGCCAGTTCAACTACGCCTCAATCCTGATCGGTGCCGCACCGCCACCGCCGGCGGCCGCCGGCGCCGAGGCCTACGCCCGGCGTGTGGCCGAGGTCGCGACCCGCGCCTCGAAGGACTTCAACCAGGGCCTGCGCGCCTACTACCTCAGTCTCGCCGCGCTCGCGTGGTTCATCAGTCCGTGGGCCTTCATGGCCGCGACCACGCTCGTGATCGGTGTGCTGTACTGGCGCGAGTACCATTCCGCGGCGCTCGCGACTCTGGTGCCGAAAGAGTAGACGACGCGGCGCGGAGCGCGTGGCGCCTCAGCGTGCGCCGATCGGCGTGTCGGCGCGGCGCAGCGACCACAGCGCCGTCATGAAGTCCGAGCCCTTGGCGGTCGCGGAGTAGAACACCCACACGCGGCTGGCACCCATCAACGGCTCGGGTTCCGCCTTGGCGGCGTCGCTCGCCTCGGACAGGCGCCACTGGCGCTGCGGCGCCTGCAATACCGTCGACAGCCAGATCTCGCCGGTCTGGGCAAACGCGGTGTCGTAGAAGCCACTGCCGCGCTCGTTGACCTGGTAGGCGGTGTAGGCGGCATCCGCGTACAGGATGCTCTCGTTCGATTGCGCGAGCGCCGGATGGGTGAGCAGCGAGTCGGGTGGGGTGAGGGTCTCGATCAGGGAAAAGGTGCTGGCCCCGGGCGCACGCTGGTAGACGTGCGTGGTCGCGCTGCCGTCGATGCCGGGCAGCAGCACGTCACTGCCGGCGAAGACGAACGGATAGGCGTCGATCTTGGAAGGGGCGTCGTCGGTGACGGCGACCGCTGCCGGGCTCGCGGCGGTGACGTCGTACTCGCGCACTTGTACGCGCCGGTCGGTGTCGAAGAAGCCGTAGGTGAGCGTGGCCTTGCCGCGGTACCAGCGGGCAAAACCGATGTCCATCGGTGCCATGCCGATGAGTGGCTTGGCCTGGCGCTCGACGACGTATTCGATCGTCGGATCGGCCAGGTCGAGGTAGCGCAACTCGAACCAGCTGTTGCCCGCCGTGTAGCCGCCGCCCGCGACCGCCTCGTTGCGTATCCAGAAGACATAGCCGCCGCCCGCCCCGGGCAGCGACGTCGGGTAGATGGCACGGCGCGAGGGGTCGGTTGGCGCGTTCAGGGTCGTCACCGTGCCGCTGTCCGCACCCGTGGGACGCACGTGTATCAGACGGCCCGCGCGGTCCATGCCGACGTAGTACGGGCCATTCGCGTCGAGCCCCGGATTGGCGCGGCCCCAGGCGCTGCTGTCGAAGGCACGAAAGCCCTTGCCGTCGCTCGGAACGAGTGCGCCGGTTTGCGGGTCGACGCCGCAGTGCCACATGGTCCCGAGGCCGCTGCCATCGCGCGCCATCTCGAACCACACCAGGTAGCGGCCATCGGCCGTGAACTCGACGTTGAAGTAGTTGACCTTGGGATCACCGACGGCAACATCGTTGACGGTGAACGGCAGGGTCGTCGCCTCCACCGTGACCGACAGCGCGGAGTTATTGCCCGCCGCATCGACGGCGCCGACCTGGTAGCGGAATCGTGTCTCGGCGAACAGACCGTTGTCCGTGTAGTGCGCGACGGTTGTCCGCGCGATCTCGCGGTCATTGCGGTAGACGACATAGGCAAGATTTCTGCCCGCGCTCGGTGTCCACGTCAGCACAATCTGCGACGCCGACTGCGGCGCGGCGACCAGACCGGTGGGGGCCGGGGGCCGTGAAATGCTGTCGCTGGCGCTGTCGGACCCACCGCCGCAGGCGGCGGCCAGCAGGACGCCAGCCGCCGCACATGCGGCCCGAAGCGGTCGGGTCATTGTGCGTGTCCTCCCGGTGCGACAGCGTAGGCCCCGAGGCGGGCTGGTCCAGGCTTACAACGCGCCAGGCGGCTGGCCGTTGACCCCCGGCAGCGCGGGGGCCCGTAAGGGTCCGATGGCGTGCGCCGCCACGGTTGTGTCGCGCGCCGCGCTGGGCGATGCTGGCGGCCGTCCGATTCACCGGAGCCGCCGCCATGACGTACTACCTCGTCAAGGTCGTCCTGTCCGCCGCGCTGGTCGTGGTGGTGTCGGAGATCGCCAAGCGCAGCTCGTTCCTCGGGGGCCTGGTCGCGTCGCTGCCGATCGTGTCGCTGCTCGCCTTCGTGTGGCTGTACATCGATACGAAGAGCCTCGACAAGGTCGCGAGTCTGTCGGCCAGCATCTTCTGGCTGGTGCTGCCGTCGCTGTCGCTGTTCCTGACGCTGCCGTGGCTGCTGAAAAGGACCGGGAGTTTCTATCTCAGCCTCGGCGTGTCCGTCGCCGTCATGCTGGCGCTCTATGCGCTCATGATCGCCGCGCTCAGCCGGCTCAACATCCGGCTCTAGTTCGCTCGCGGGGATCGAGGAGGGGGCTGCCGACGCGCGGGGTTGTGCGCTGCCGGTCCCGCGCGGGACCGGCCGCTCGTCACTCTACACCCGGCACTCCTGCATGTACTCGACCTTGCCGTCGGGATTGGCGGATTCGAGGCGCACGGTGAAGCCCCACAGGCGCGCGAGGTGCTTGAGCATCTCTTGTGTCGAATCGCCGAGCGGGCGGCGCTGGTACTGCGTGTGGCGCAGGGTGAGCGAGCGGTCGCCGCGGCGGTTGACGTTGTAGACCTGGATGTTCGGTTCGCGCGAGCCGAGGTTGTACTGATCGGCGAGCGCCTGGCGCAGGCGCCGGTAGCCGCGGTCGTCGTGGATGGCGCTGATCTCGAGGTCCTCGATGCGGTCGTCGTCGACCACGGCGAACAGCTTCAGGTCGCGCATCAGCTTGGGTGAGAGGTATTGGGCGATGAACGATTCGTCCTTGAAGTTGCGCATCGCAAAGTCAAGCGACTTGATCCAGTCCGATCCGGCGAGCTCCGGGAACCACTGGCGGTCCTCGTCGGTCGGGCGCTCGCAGATGCGGCGGATGTCGCTCATCATGGCGAAGCCGAGCGCATAGGGGTTGATGCCGTTGTAGTAGGGGCTGTCGTAGGGCGGTTGCGCCACGACGTTGGTGTGCGATCTCAGGAACTCGATCATGAACCCGTCGCTCACCAGGCCCTCGTCGTACATCTGGTTGAGCAGGGTGTAGTGCCAGAAAGTCGCCCAGCCCTCGTTCATCACCTGGGTCTGACGCTGCGGATAGAAGTACTGGGCGAGCTTGCGCACGATGCGCACCACCTCGCGCTGCCACGGCTCGAGCAGCGGCGCGTTCTTTTCGATGAAGTAGAGCAGATTCTCCTGCGGCTCCGCCGGGTAGCGCGCCTCCGCGGTCGCGGCCTGGGCGGCTTCCTTCACCGGGAGCGTGCGCCACAGGTCATTGACCAGCGACTGGCGATACTCCTCGCGCTCCTTCTGGCGCAGGCGCTCCTGCTCGGCGGACAGCTTGCCGGGGCGCTTGTAGCGGTCGACCCCGTAGTTCATCAGGGCATGGCAGGAGTCGAGGATCTCCTCGACCGCGACCTCGCCGTAGCGTTGCTCGCAATCGGCGATGTAGTTGCGGGCGAATATCAGGTAGTCGATGATCGCGTCCGCGTTGGTCCAGGTGCGGAACAGGTAATTGCCCTTGAAGAACGAGTTGTGCCCGTACGAGGCATGTGCGATCACCAGCGCCTGCATCGTCATGGTGTTCTCCTCCATGAGGTAGGCGATGCACGGGTTGGAATTGATCACGATCTCGTAGGCGAGCCCCATGTGGCCGCGGCGGTAGCGGTTCTCGGTCGCCACGAACTCCTTGCCATATGACCAGTGGCTGTAGCCGACCGGCATGCCGACGGAGGAATAGGCGTCCATCATCTGCTCGGCGGTGATGACCTCGATCTGGTTGGGGTAGGTGTCGAGCCCATAGCCCGCGGCGATGCGCGCGATCTCGCGGTCGTAGCGCTCGATCAGGTCGAACGTCCACTCCGAGGTTTCGGACAGGAACGCACGGCTCATGCGGCCGCCTTCTTCTTGAACAGCTCTCGGAACACGGGGTAGATGCCCGCCGGGGTCTGGATCTTCTGCATGGCGAAGCGGCGCGTGGTGGCCGCGACGTCTTCGTACTCGGCCCACAGGCCCTGTTCTTCCTCGGCGCCGATCTGCACGTAGGCGTAGTACTGCAGGTTCGGCAGGAGCT
The DNA here is from genome assembly GCA_964629975.1 of uncultured Acidiferrobacteraceae bacterium. Lineage (GTDB taxonomy): Bacteria > Pseudomonadota > Gammaproteobacteria > Acidiferrobacterales > Sulfurifustaceae. The sequence continues at coordinate 11,673 of CAZVUN010000035.1, forward strand.
TCTGCACCAGCAGCTCGCGGCAGCGCGGCGAGTCTTCGTGCCAGTTGTCGCCGTCCGAGGCCTGCGCGCCGTAGATGTTCCACTCGCTGGGGGGGTAGCGCGCGGTGATGATCTGGTGCATCAGTTCGAGCGCGCTCGACACCACGGTGCCGCCGGACTCGCGCGAGCTGAAGAACTCCTGCTCGTCGACCTCCTTGGCCTGGGTGTGGTGGCGGATGAACACGACCTCGGTGCGCTCGTAGGCGCGTGTCAGGAACATGTAGAGCAGGGCGAAGAAGCGCTTGGCCATGTCCTTGCGCGCCTCGTCCATCGACCCGGACACGTCCATGAGGCAGAACATGACGGCCTGGGTGGCCGGTTTGGGCTGCCGGACGCGGTGGTTGTAGCGCAGGTCGAAGCTGTCGATGAACGGCACCGCCTCGATGCGCCGTTTCAGGCGCGCGATCTCCTCCTCGAGTGCCAGCCCCCGTGGGGTGTCCGACCCCGCCTCGGCCAGCTGGCCCTCGGCGGCGCGCAGCTGCGAACGGTACGGGGCCTGCATGGCAATGCGCCGGGCGAGCGCGCCGCGCAGCGAGCGCACCACGTTGATGTTGGCCGGCGTGCCGCTGGTGGTGTAGCCGGCGCGCACGGTCTTGTGTTCCGGGGTGGTGGCGAGCTGGGTCTTGACCAGGTCCGGCAGCTCCAGGTCCTCGAAGAAGAACTGCAAGAACTCCTCGCGCGACAGCTGGAACACGAAGTCGTCCTCGCCCTCGCCATCCTGGCTGGCCCGGGAGCCGCCGCCGGAGCCGCCGCCCTCCGGACGCGGTACCCGATCGCCGGTGACGAACTCGCGGTTGCCGGGCTGCACCACCTCGCGGCGGCCGCCGCTGCCGTGGTGAAAGACCGGTTCGGAGATGTCCTTGGCCGGGATGTTGACCTTCTCGCCGCGCTCCATGTCCTTGATCGAGCGGCTGCCGACCGCTTCCCCGACGGCCTTCTTGATCTGGGCCTTGTAGCGACGCAGGAAGCGCGCGCGGTTGACGGCGCTCTTGTTCTTGCCGTTCAACCGCCGGTCGATGATGAGGTTCACGCCGGCTGCCTCACGAGGACTTGCGCACCCGCAGATACCATTCGCACAGCAGCCGCACCTGCTTCTCGGTGTAGCCCTTGGCGACCATGCGGTTGACGAAGTCCTGGTGCTTCTTCTGGTCTTCGCCCGAGGCCTTGGCGTTGAACGAGATGACCGGCAGCAGGTCCTCGGTGTTGGAGAACATCTTCTTCTCGATCACCTCGCGCAGCTTCTCGTAGCTGGTCCACGCGGGGTTCTTGCCGCCGTGGTTGGCGCGCGCGCGCAGCACGAAGTTCACGATCTCGTTGCGGAAGTCCTTGGGGTTGCTGATGCCGGCGGGCTTCTCGATCTTCTCGAGCTCGTTGTTGAGCGCCGCGCGGTCGAACACCTCGCCGGTGTCCGGGTCGCGGTACTCCTCGTCCTGGATCCAGTAGTCGGCGTAGGTCACGTAGCGGTCGAAGATGTTCTGGCCGTACTCAGAGTAGGACTCGAGATAGGCGGTCTGGATCTCCTTGCCGATCATCTCGGCATAGCGCGTCGCGAGATAGCCCTTCAGATGCGCGAGGTACTTCTCCTCGGTCTCCTTCGGGAATTGCTCGCGCTCGATCTGCTGCTCCAGCACGTACAGCAGGTGCACGGGGTTGGCCGCGACCTCGCTGTGGTCGTAGTTGAACACGCGCGACAGGATCTTGAAGGCGAAGCGCGTCGACAGGCCGTTCATGCCTTCGTCCACGCCGGCGTAATCACGATACTCCTGGTAGCTCTTGGCCTTGGGGTCGATGTCCTTGAGGTTCTCGCCGTCGTACACGCGCATCTTGGAGTAGATGCTGGAGTTCTCCGGCTCCTTGAGGCGCGACAGCACGGCGAACTGCGCCATCATGTCGAGGGTGCCCGGCGCGCACGGCGCGTTGGCGAGGGAGGAGCTGCGCAGCAGCTTCTGATAGATCTTGGTCTCTTCGGATACGCGCAGGCAGTACGGCACCTTGACGATGTAGATGCGGTCGAGGAAGGCCTCGTTGTTGCGGTTGTTCTTGAACGCCTGCCATTCGGATTCGTTGGAGTGCGCGAGGATGATGCCGTCGAACGGGATGGCCGACAGGCCCTCGGTGCCCTTGTAGTTGCCTTCCTGGGTGGCGGTGAGCAGCGGATGCAGCACCTTGATCGGTGCCTTGAACATCTCGACGAACTCGAGCAGGCCTTGGTTGGCGAGGCACAGGCCACCGGAGTAGGCATACGCGTCCGGGTCGTTCTGCGCGTACTGGTCGAGCTTGCGGATGTCGACCTTGCCGACCAGCGAGGAGATGTCCTGGTTGTTCTCGTCGCCCGGTTCGGTCTTGGCAATGCCGACCTGCGACAGCACCGAGGGGAAGCGCTTGACCACGCGGAACTTCGTGATGTCGCCGTTGAACTCGTGCAGGCGCTTCACCGCCCAGGGCGACATCAGCCCGGTGAGATAGCGGCGCGGGATGCCGTAGTCTTCCTCCAGGATCGGGCCGTCCTCGCTGCGCGAGAACAGCCCCAAGGGGGATTCGTTCACCGGCGAGCCCTTGATCGCGTAGAACGGTACCTTCTCCATGAGCGACTTGAGCTTCTCGGCGAGCGAGGACTTGCCACCGCCCACCGGCCCCAACAGATAGAGGATCTGCTTCTTCTCTTCCAGCCCCTGCGCGGCGTGACGGAAGTACGCAACGATCTGCTCGATCGTATCCTCCATGCCGTAGAATTCCTTGAAGGCCGGATAGAGGCGGATGAGCTTGTTGGAGAAGATGCGCGACAGGCGCGAGTCCTTGCGCGTGTCGATCAACTCGGGGTTGCCGATCGCGAGCAGCATGCGCTCGGCGGCGGAGGCGTAAGCGGTGCGGTCTTTCTTGCAGAGATCGAGGTATTCCTGCAGGGACAGCTCCTCTTCCTGCGTCTCCTCGTAGCGGGACTGGTAGTGCTTGAATATCGTCATAGCGGCGCCCTCGTGAAACTCTTCACGTTTCCGGATGCGGCGATCCGCGACAGCATGTCCCTGCGCCCGATTGTTGTTGTCCACTACACAGGGACGAACGTCCGGACGCCTGCACTCCATAGCGTCAGCAATCGCTGTGCCAAGGCCGCACATCGTTGGCAGCGCACTCGGCACAGTGCCAATGCCGCGTGCCGACGGCTGCTGGCGCGCGTGGCGCGGCGCGCGCGGGCCCCGCAACGAGGGCAGGCCCCCCGCGACCGATGGCAGTCTCGCGCGGTGTGAGCGCGGCCCGCCTGCGTCACGCGGCGCGCGCGATGTTGCTGTATTGGCGCGTTTTGTGTTCGCGGCCTGCCCCTGGCTGCGCGCTCAAGGCACGCGGACGCTTTCGTCGCGCGGCTGAAGTGGCCAGGTCGCGGTCAGCCATCGGCACGCGCGTGGCGCGAGAACCCGCGGACCGGCGCGCCCCGGTGTTTGTCACCGCGCCCGGCAAGGACGCCACCGGCCGTGCCGGCGGGGCAGGGCCAATAGCGGCTGCTGGCATTTTGACGCCGCGGTACGGCACAGTGCCGTACTCTGTCATTTTCACGGCATGTGCCCTGCCGGGCTGCACCACGACAGGGCGCCGTTAGCAAAGCATGGTGCATGTTCCTATAAAATGTGCGCCCTATGCGCGTGGCAGCGATTCTTGAATACGATGGTTCACGGTTCTGTGGCTGGCAACGGCAGGACGGGGCGCGCACCGTGCAGGGCTGTGTCGAAGAGGCGCTGTCGAAGGTCGCCGCCGAGACCATCGCGGTCACGGTCGCCGGGCGCACCGACGCCGGCGTGCACGCCTGCGCACAGGTGATTCACTTCGACACCTGGTCACGGCGCGCCGATCACGCCTGGCTGCGCGGCGCCAACAGCAATCTGCCCGATGAGATCGCGCTGCGCTGGGTCGGCGAGGTCGATGTGCATTTCCATGCGCGCTATGCCGCCACGGGGCGCGAGTACCGCTACGTGATCCTGAATCGCGCGGTACGGCCGACCTATTTCGCCGGTCGCGTAACGCACGAATACCGCCCGCTCGACGTCGCGCGCATGCAGGCGGCGGCCGCCTACCTGATCGGCGAGCACGATTTCAGCTCGTTTCGCGCCGCCGAGTGCCAGGCCAAACACCCGGTGCGCGAGCTGCGCACGCTCGAGGTGGTGCGCCACGGCGAGTTCGTGATCATCACCGCGCGTGCCAACGCGTTCCTGCACCATATGGTGCGCAACCTCGCCGGCGTGCTGCTCGACATTGGGGCAGGGGAGAAGCCCCCGGCATGGGCACAGGAGGTCCTCGAGGCACGCGACCGCGCCGTCGGCGGCATTACTGCGCCCCCCGACGGGCTATATCTGAGTGCGGTTCAGTATCCCGACAGCTTCAAGCTGCCGGTCCTGCGCCCGGCCCTGGATTTCTGGTGATCCCCTCAGCGCTCGGCGCGCCCGGTGAGCGGCACGAACCGCACCGGCAACACCTTGCGCGTGGTGGTGCGACCCTCGCGGTCCTTGCGCACCACCAGCAGGTGCTGCATGCCGAACGGATTGCCGAGTGGAATCACCATGCGCCCATCGGGCTTCAGCTGCTCGAGCAGCGGCGGCGGGATGTGGTTGGCGGCGGCCGTGACGATGATCGCATCGAACGGCGCGTTGTCCGGCCAGCCGTAGTAACCGTCCGCGACCCGCGCCGCGACCCGGGTATAGCCGAGGCGCTGCAGGCGCTCGCGTGCGGCCTCGCCAAGCGGCGCGACGATCTCGATGGTGAACACCTGCGCGCCCAGCTGCGCGAGCACCGCGGCCTGGTAGCCGGAACCGGTGCCGATCTCGAGCACGCGGCTGCCGGGTTTGACCTCGAGCAGATCGGTCATGACTGCCACGATATAGGGTTGCGAGATCGTCTGGCCGAAGCCGATCGGCAAGGGGCGGTCGTCGTAGGCGCGCTTGCGCAGTTCGGCCGGCACGAACTCATGGCGCGGCACGGTGCGCAGGGCCTCGACCACACGCGCGTCAAGCTCGGTGCGCTGCAATTCGGCACGCGTTTCGGCCACGTGCCGGCGGATTTCCTCGACCATGGCGTGGCGCGCATCCGCGAACGGGTCCGGGCCCGCCGCCGGGGTCGCGGCGGCCACCACGCTGGTCGCGAGCGCAAGGCCGATGAGCCCGCGCGCATGCCGCGCGTGGTGTCGCCATGCCGGTTCGCGCCGCCTCGCCATAGACGATGGCATGTTACCGCAACCGCAATTCCGCCGGCGCCGGATGCTCTGGTAAGCTGCCGCGCTTGCCATGCGCACGCGCGTCAAAATCTGCGGCATCACCCGCGTCGAGGATGCCCTGGTGGCGTCGGCGGCCGGGGCCGATGCCATCGGGCTGGTGTTCGCCCCGGCGAGCCCGCGCCGGGTCACGCCCGATGAGGCTGCGGCCATCCGCCGGGCGCTGCCGCCGTTCGTGACGCTGGTCGGCCTGTTCGTGGATGCGGAGGCCCTGCAGGTCACGCAGGCCTTGGGGCGGGTCGCGTTCGATCTGTTACAATTTCACGGCGCGGAAAGCCCCGAATTCTGCCGCCAATTCCACCGACCCTATATCAAGGCCATCTCCATGCGCGAGGGAATCGACCTGCACGCCGCGGCGCGCGCCTTTTCCGATGCGGCCGGACTGCTGCTCGACACCCATGTCGCGGGGGTGGCGGGCGGCAGCGGCCAGACCTTCGACTGGAGCCGGATCCCCCGCGATCTGCCCCGCCCGCTGGTGCTGGCCGGCGGTCTCACGCCGCGCAATGTCGCCGAAGCGGTGCGCCAGGTGCGGCCGTACGCGGTGGATGTGAGCAGCGGCGTGGAACAGTCCCGCGGCATCAAGAATCCGGCCAAGATCGCCGCCTTCATCGAGGCAGTGAGGCAGGCCGCATGAAGGTCTATAGCCTCCCCGATGCGCGCGGGCACTTCGGCCCGTTTGGCGGCATGTTCGTGTCCGAGACCCTGATGCAGCCGCTCGCCGAGCTGCGCGCGGCCTATGAGCGCCTGCGCGACGATCCCGGGTTCCAGGAGGAGTTCGCCGAGGACCTGCGCCTGTACGTGGGGCGGCCGTCGCCGCTCTATCCGGCGCGCCGCCTGAGTGCGCAGTGGGGCGGGGCGCGCGTGTACCTCAAGCGCGAGGACCTCAATCACACCGGCGCGCACAAGGTGAACAACACCGTCGGCCAGGCGCTGCTCGCGCGTCACATGGGCAAGAAGCGCGTGATCGCCGAGACCGGCGCCGGCCAGCACGGCGTGGCGACCGCGACCGTGGCGGCGCGCTTCGGCATGCAGTGCGTGGTGTACATGGGTTCCGAGGACATCAAGCGCCAGGCGATCAACGTGTATCGCATGAAGCTGCTCGGTGCCGAGGTGGTGCCGGTCGAGTCCGGCTCCAAGACGCTCAAGGACGCGCTCAACGAGGCGATGCGCGACTGGGTCACCAATGTCGATGACACCTTCTATATCATTGGCACCGTCGCCGGTCCCCACCCGTATCCGATGCTGGTGCGCGACTTCCAGTCGGTGATCGGGCGCGAGGTGCGCTACCAGATCATGGAATTCGAAGGGCGCCTGCCGGATGCGCTCATCGCCTGCGTCGGCGGCGGTTCCAATGCCATGGGACTGTTCTACCCGTTTCTCGATGACGAGGCGGTGGCGCTCTACGGCGTGGAGGCGGCGGGCGAGGGCATCGCCACGGGGCATCATGCCGCGACCCTGTGTGCCGGGCGTCCCGGTGTGCTGCACGGCAATCGCACCTACCTGCTCGAGACCGACGACGGTCAGATCATCGAGACGCACTCGGTGTCCGCCGGCCTCGACTACCCGGGGGTCGGTCCGGAGCACGCCTACCTGAAGGACGCCGGGCGCGCCCGGTACGTCGGCATCACGGATCAGGAGGCGCTCGATGCGTTTCACGAGCTGACACGCATCGAGGGCATCCTGCCGGCGCTCGAGACCAGCCACGCGCTTGCCTACGCGAAGAAGCTCGCACGCGAGCTCGGGCGCGACAAGGTGATCGTGGTCAATCTCTCCGGCCGCGGCGACAAGGACATCCATACCGTGGCGAATCTCGAAGGAATGCGCCTCTGATGTCGCGCATCGCCGAGCGATTCCGGGTCCTCAAGGCGGGCGGGCGGTGCGCGCTCATACCCTACATCGCCGCCGGTGACCCCGAGGTGTGGGTGACCGTGCCGCTCATGCACGCGCTGGTCAAGGCCGGGGCCGACATCATCGAGCTCGGCGTGCCGTTCTCCGACCCGATGGCCGACGGTCCGGTGATCCAGCGCGCCGCCGAGCGCGCGCTGCGGCACGGCGTGACCCTGCGGCGGGTGCTCGGCATGGTGCGCGAGTTCCGCGCCACCGACGCGACCACACCGGTGGTGCTGATGGGCTACCTCAATCCGGTCGAGGCCATGGGCTACGAGCCGTTCGCCACCGCCGCTGCCGAGGCCGGCATCGACGGCGTGCTCACGGTCGATCTGCCGCCGGAGGAGGCCGATGCGCTCAAGCAGGCGCTCGCGCGCCACGCGCTCGACGCGATCTACCTGCTCGCGCCCACCAGCTCCGCGGAGCGCATCCAGCGCATCGCCGCGGCCGCCAGCGGCTTTATCTATTATGTGTCGCTGCGCGGCGTGACCGGTGCGAGCCACCTCGACCTCACCGAAGTGGAGCACAAGCTCAAGGCCATCCGCGCGCACAGCACGCTGCCGCTCGGGGTGGGCTTCGGCATCGGCACGCCGGAGGCGGCCGCGGCGGTCGCTGCCATCGCCGATGCCGTGATCGTGGGCTCGGCGATCGTGCGGCGCATGGAGGAACTCGCCGGCCAACCTGATAGAATCCTCACGGAAGTCCCGGGATTTCTGCGCACGCTGCGCGGCGCGATGGACGAGGCCGCGGCGGCGCACGTTTCCGCGCGGGGAGCGCGCCGATGAGCTGGTACGACAAGCTGCTGCCACCCAAGATCAAGAGCACCGGGCCGAAGCGCGCCTCGGTGCCCGAGGGGCTGTGGCGCAAGTGCCCGGCCTGCGGCTCGGTGCTGTACAGCGCCGAGATCGAGACCAACTTCAATGTCTGCCCGCGCTGCAGCCACCACATGCGCATCGGCGCACGCAAGCGCCTGGATGGTTTTCTCGATCCGGCACCGCGTGCCGAGATCGGCGCGCACTTGAGGCCGGTCGACGTGCTCAAGTTCAAGGACACCAAGCGCTACCGCGACCGGCTCGCCGAGGCACAGCAGGCGACCGGCGAGACCGATGCACTCGTGGTCATGGAGGGCGCGGTCAAGGGCCTGCCGCTGGTCGCCTGCGCCTTCGAGTTCGGCTTCATGGGCGGTTCCATGGGCTCGGTGGTGGGGGAGCGCTTCGTGCACGGCGCCAAGGTCTGCCTGGAGAAGTCCATCCCGCTGGTGTGTTTCTCGGCGAGCGGCGGGGCGCGCATGCAGGAGGCGCTGCTGTCGCTCATGCAGATGGCCAAGACCTCGGCCGTGCTGGCCAAGCTGGGCGAGCGCGGCATCCCGTTCATCTCGGTGCTCACCGATCCCACCATGGGCGGGGTGTCGGCGAGCCTTGCGATGCTGGGCGACGTCAACATCGGCGAGCCGAAGGCGCTGATCGGTTTCGCCGGTCCGCGCGTCATCGAACAGACCGTGCGCGAGAAACTGCCGGAGGGCTTTCAGCGCTCCGAGTTCCTGCTCGAACATGGCGCCCTCGACCTGATCGTCGACCGGCGCGAGATGCGCGATCGCATTGCTGCGTTGCTCGCCATGCTCACGCGTCAACCCCGTCCGGGCGAGTCCCCGCGCAGCGCTATGGAGGAGACCGAGTCCGGGGTGGATGCGTCCTACGACGCGCCATCGCAACCCTGATACCCGCTGCCGTGGCGCCACGCGGCCTGGCTGACTGGCTCGCGTACATCGAGCGGCTGCATCCGCGCCGCATCGAGCTCGGGCTCGATCGCGTGCACACCGTGCTCGACGCCCTCGGCCTGCGCCAGCCCGCGCACGGCATCATTGCGGTCGCCGGCACCAACGGCAAGGGCTCGACCGTCGGCATGCTGGACGCCATCCTGCGCGCCGCCGGTTATCGCGTCGGTGCCTATACCTCACCGCACCTGGTGCACTACAACGAGCGCGTGCGGGTCGACGGTGTCGCGATTCCGGACGCCGAGCTGTGTGCGGCATTCGCGCACATCGAGGCGGCGCGTGGCAGCACGCCGCTCACGTACTTCGAATTCGGCACGCTCGCCGCGCTCGTGCATTTTCGCGACCGGCGCATCGACATCGCGGTGCTCGAGGTCGGCATGGGTGGCCGGCTCGACGCGGTCAATGCGGTGGACCCCGACTGCGCGGTCATCACCGCGCTCGACATCGATCACACGGCCTGGCTCGGCAGCACGCGCGAGGCGATCGCGCGTGAGAAGGCCGGCATCCTCCGTGCCGGACGCCCGGCGGTGTGCGCCGATCCCGATCCGCCGGCGGCGATCGGCGAGCGCGCCGCCGCGCTCGGCGCGCGGCTCTACCAGCTCGGGCGGGACTTCTCCTTCGCGCGCAGCGACGGCGGCTGGACCTGGCGCAGCGGCACGCGCGTGCGTACCGGCTTGCCGCTGCCGGCCATGCGCGGTGACTATCAGCTGTACAACGCCGCCGGCGCGCTCATGGCGCTCGAGACGCTCGCGCCACGCTACCCGGTGACGCAGACCAACATCCGCGACGGTCTGCTCAACGCCGTGGTGGCGGGCCGTTTCCAGGTGCTGCCGGGCCGGCCGCTCCGGGTGCTCGATGTCGGCCACAACGCGCACGCCGCCCGGGCGCTGGCGGCGACGCTCGGCCAGCAGCCGGTGGCGGGGCAGACGATCGCGGTGTTCGGCATGCTCAAGGACAAGGACATCGTGGCCGTGGTGCAGGCGCTCGCCGGCAGCGTCGATCGCTGG
>CAZVUN010000036.1:0-11899 GCA_964629975.1 uncultured Acidiferrobacteraceae bacterium
GCCTCGATCCGCATCCCGTACGTGCCGAACCCGAAGGCGCGCCGCATCGAGGTGCGCTTCCCGGATCCGGGCGCCAACCCGTACCTCGCCTTCGCCGCCATGATGATGGCCGGCCTCGACGGTATCCAGAACAAGATCCACCCGGGCGAGGCCGCGGACAAGGACTTGTACGACCTGCCGCCGGAAGAGGCCAAGAAGATCCCGACCGTGTGCCACTCGCTCGACATGGCGCTCGAGGCCCTCGACAAGGATCGCGAGTTCCTCACGCGCGGCGGGGTGTTCACCAACGACCTGATCGATGCCTATATCGACCTCAAGATGGCAGACGTCACGCGTTTTCGCATGACCACCCATCCGGTCGAGTTCGACATGTACTACAGCGTCTGACCGACGCTGTGCCGGGCATTGCGGCAATTCGAACGCCCCCGCATGGGGGCGTTTGTTTTCGGGGAAGCCAGGCTTGCCACCGGGCACGCGCGGTGGCGCTGCACCCCGATGCGCTCGCGCGTACGAGGACCGGTGAGGGACGACTTGTTTAAGCGTAAGGACAATCTGGCCAAGGCGGACGCCGCCCGGAAAGAGCCGCCGCATTGCGGTTCCACGACGGCGCGCGTTCTCGAGAACCTGAGCACCTCGGTGCTGACGTTCGATGCCGGGCTGCGCCTGACCTATCTCAATCCCGCGGCCGAGATGCTGTTCGAGATGAGCGCGCGCAAGGTGCTCGGCGAGGAGCTCGCCGACCTGCTGCCCGGCAGCCAGCGGCTTGCCCGAACGCTGCAGGCAACGCTTGCCAGTGGCCATCCGTTCACCGCGCGCAGCGTGCGCCTGGCGCTGCCCGGGGGGCGCAGCGTCACGGTCGACTGCACGATCTCGCCGCTGCTCGATGCACCGCACGGCGCGGAGCTGCTGGTCGAGCTCACCCAGATCGACCGGCTGCTGCGCATGGCGCGCGAGGACAGCCTGCTCGAACGCCAAGCCGCCAACCGCGCGCTGCTGCGCGGCCTGGCGCACGAGATCAAGAACCCGCTCGGCGGTCTGCGCGGCGCGGCACAGCTGCTCGAGCGCGAGCTGCCGAACCGTGCACTGCGCGAATATACGCAGATCATCATTCACGAGGCCGACCGGCTACGCAATCTGGTCGACCGCATGATCGGCACGCATCAGCCGTTCCAGACGCGCGCGCTCAACATCCACGAGGTCCTCGAGCACGTGCGCAAGCTCATTACCGTGGAGGTGCCGGTCGGCCTGACGATCGTGCCGGAATACGACCCGAGCCTGCCGGACATCCACGGCGACCCGGAGCAGCTCATCCAGGCGGTGCTCAACATCGTGCGCAACGCCACCCAGGCCATGCACGGGCGCGGTACCATCCGCCTGCGCACCCGCGTCGAGCGCGGACTTACCATCGGCACGCAGCGCCATCGGCTCGCGCTGCGCATCGACATCGAGGACGACGGCCCCGGAATCCCGGAAGAGCTGCAGGAGCGCATCTTTTACCCCATGGTGACCGGACGTGCGGACGGGACCGGTCTCGGGCTGTCGATCGCGCAGGAGATCATCAACCGCCATGGAGGCCTGATCGAATGTACCAGCCGCCCCAAGTGCACCGTGTTCACCATCCATCTGCCACTGCCACAGGCACCATGACCAAGCAAGGCATCGTCTGGGTCATTGATGATGACCGCTCCATCCGCTGGGTGCTCGAGAAGGCGTTGGCGCAGGCCGGGCTCACGGTCAAGTGCTTTGACTCGGCGCACGGCGTCATCGACATGCTCGAGCGCGCCCGGCCGGACGCCATCCTGAGCGACGTGCGCATGCCCGGCCTGAGCGGGCTCGAGCTGCTCTCGGCCATTCACGACAAGGCACCGGAGATCCCGGTCATCATCATGACCGCACACACCGATCTCGACAGCGCGGTGGCGAGTTACCGCGGCGGCGCCTTCGAGTACCTGCCAAAACCGTTTGACGTCGACGAGGCCGTGCGCCTGGTCAGCCGCGCGATCGAGCACCGTCGGCGCCAGCGCATCGAGGCGCCGCACAACGAGGCCGTCAGCGAGATCATCGGCTCGGCCCCGTCGATGCAGGAGGTGTTTCGTGCCATCGGGCGGCTGTCCGGCTCGAACCTGAGCGTGCTCATCAACGGCGAGTCAGGTACCGGCAAGGAGCTGGTGGCGCGCGCGCTGCACAACCACAGCCCGCGCGTCGACAAGCCGTTCCTCGCGATCAACATCGCCGCCATCCCGAGCGAACTGCTCGAATCCGAGCTGTTCGGTCACGAAAAAGGCGCGTTCACCGGTGCGCAGGCGCAACGCAAGGGCTGGTTCGAGCAGGCCCACGGCGGCACGCTGTTCCTCGACGAGATCGGCGACATGCCGGCCGACCTGCAGACGCGCCTGTTGCGTGTCCTGCAGGACGGGTGCTTCTACCGGGTCGGGGGCCACGAGCAGATCCGCACCGACGTGCGCATCATTGCCGCCACCAACCAGAACCTGGAGGAGCGGGTGCGCGAGGGCCGGTTTCGGGAGGACCTGTTTCACCGCCTCAACGTGATCCGCATACACCTGCCGCCGCTGCGCGAGCGGCGCGAGGACATCGCGGCGCTGGCGCGCCACTTCCTGAAGAAATCGGCACAGGAGCTGGGCGTCGAACCGAAGCGCCTGGCACCCGACACCGAGGAGTTTCTCACGCGCCTGCCCTGGCCAGGCAACGTGCGCCAGCTCGAGAACACCTGCCGCTGGCTCACGGTCATGGCGCCCGGTCAGACGGTGCGCGTCGAGGACCTGCCCCCGGAGCTGCGGGCCGGCGCCGGCAGCGCCGGCGCCGAACGCGACTGGGAACAGAGCCTGCGCAGCCTGGTCGAGCAGCAGCTCGCCAGCGGGCAGTCGGACATCTTCAGGGACATCAACGCGCGCTTCGAGCGCATCCTGATGGAGGCCGCGCTCAAGGCCACCGGCGGACGCAAGCAGGACGCGGCCAAGCGTCTCGGCTGGGGACGCAACACCCTGACGCGCAAGCTGCAGGAATACGGCATGTAGGTTCCAGCCGTGCGCGCCGGGATGCCATCGGCCGAAGGCGCCTGATCGTGCCTTCGCAGCGAGCGTCGGTCGGGGGTATGCGCATGCAGTTTTTCGCTAGTGCGAGTATCCTCGCCTTAGCCTTAGGTACCGGGCAGACGGCGCACCGTCTGCCTCGTCCGCGCTTCACGCACGAGAGTAGGGAGACTCCATGTGCCGCCGCTTGATCCTGCCCCCACTGCTGGTACTTGCAACCGTCCTGGCTGGCCCATCGGCGATGGGCGAGACGCGCAGCGGCGCCGCCAACGTGCCCGCGGTCAAGGCCGAGAGGCTGAAGCCCGCGTCGCTGGCGGGGCCTGAGCAACTGACCTCCCCGGCCGCGACCGCGCTGGCGGCGGGCGCGCCGCTGGTGCTGGCGGCACCGCCGCGCGACAGCACCGAGGAAGGCCATCGCATTTTCGATCCGGTGGCGCGCTACCTCGCCACGGTGCTGGGGCGGCCGGTAGTGCACAAACACCCGAGCACCTGGGGCGGCTACCAGGCCGACATGCAGGCCGGCGCCTGCGACATCGTGTTCGACGGACCGCATTTCAACAGCTGGCGCATCGCGAGCCGCGGCCACAACGTGCTGCTGAAGATCCCGGGCGATTTCGTCTACACCGCATTCGTCCACAAGGGCGACGCCAACTTCACGCAGATCAAGCAGCTTGCCGGTCGCAAGGTCTGCACCCATGCCCCGCCCAATCTCGGCACGCTCATCCTCTACAACGAATTTGACAATCCCCACGCCAACCGGTACTGATCATCGAGGATGGTTACCGGCAGATCTACACGGCGCTGCTGGAGGGCAGGTGCGATGCCGCCATGCTGCCGCGCTCGACCACCTCGAGCAGTACGACAAGGACCAGAGCAAGACGCGCACCCTCTTCCGCACGCCGGCACTGCCGCAGCAAGGCGTTTTCTGCCGGCCTGCGCCTCACGACCGCCGAGCAGGGCAGGATCGCCGACGCCTTGCTGACTCCCAAGGTTGCGGCGTTGGCCGAGTTCCGCAAGGTCTACGGGTTCCGCGGCAATTTGGTGCGCGCCACCAACGCCGAGTACGCCGATTTGGCCAAGTACCTGCGCGACATGTGGGGTTACAACTAGCAACCCACGTCCGCCGCGGCCCTACGCCGCGACGCGCCGCAGACCGTGCCGCTCATAGATGGCGGCAACCGTCTCGCTCATCAGAAAGTCGAGCAGCGACCGACCCCACGCGCCGCCGTTGCCAACCAGCCCGGCGTGGTACGCCGTGGTGACATTGTCCGGCGACGGATCGGGGGCGGTGTCGCCGCTGCCATCCAGCGCGACAACCTCGAAGACGCCGGGAAAGACGCGGGTGTAGCGCAGCGCAAGGTGGTAATACAGCACCGCCACGTCGGCACGTCCATCGGCGAGCGCCTGCGGCGCCTCACGGTGGTGGATGCACTCGCCGTACACCACGCGTGCCGCGTCGTCTGTCTGCAGCACGGCACCGAGGTCGATCGCGAAGCGTCGCGCAAAACGCGTGAGCGTCTCCCGGTAGACCTGGTAACTGGCCGCCTCGGTCCTGGGGTTGGACAAGAACAGGCGCACGTCGGAACGCGCCAGGTCGCGCACGTCCCGGATCCGGCACGGGTTGCCGGCCCGCACCAGCAGCACATTGCCCCGCGAGCGGGCGAACGCGGCGTGCCGCGCCATGGTGCCGTTGGCCACCAGCCGATCGAGGATCGGCGCCGGGCTGACAAAGACATCCGGCCGCACACCGATGAACAGGTTGCCGAGACTCAGCCCGCCGCGCTCGAGCGCCTGCAGCACGACGCCGGGCGGGGTCGTGGCGTAGAACACGTCGCCCACCGCGGGATGGAGCGTGCAGAAATGCGCCAGTGCCTCGCCCAGCGCCATGTGGTGGTTGCCGTCGGAAAACAGCACCGCACCGGCCGTGCGCGGGTCGCCGTGGAAGTCGAGACACAGGTTGGAGCCCGGATGGAACCAGACCGGCCTGTCCGAATGGTCCCGCGCCCACTCGCGCGGCCATGCGAGCCGGTCAGCCACGCGCGCGACGCTCGGCGGGCGCGCCCACCGCTCCCCGCGTACAGCAGCCTCGCCGGGCCGGCGCTGCGCGGTCACATCGCGACGGCGCCGGCCGCGGCATTGGCCAGGCTCTCCAGGACCTTGCCGTTCTGAATGTGGATGCGGCGCTGGTTAACGCGCAGCAAACCCTTGCGGCGCAGCGCGCTGAGCGTCTCGCTCACCGACTGGCGCGTGGTACCGATCATGTCGGCCATTTCCTGGTGCGTGAGGCAGATGTCGAGCAGCATGCCATCCGCGTCGATTGGCTTGCCGTAGCGCGCGGCAAGGCGCACAAGCAGCTTGACCACGCGCGTGGTCACATCGTCGCTCGTCAGGTTGAGCATCATGTCGCTCAGTCCACGCAGGCGGCAGGCCAACAGGTCGACCACCAGCAACGCGGCGTGCGCGTTGCCCTCGAGGTAGCGCTTGAAGCGCGTTTGCGGCACCGCCAGGACCTCGGAATCGGTACAGGCCTCGGCGTAAACGGCGCGGCGGCCGGCGCGCGGCATCTCAGCAAGGCCAAAGACCTCGCCCGGAAGGCAAAACCACAGCACCACCGCGCGGCCGGCGGGAGACAGGGCGAATATCTTCACCCGTCCCTCGGTCAGGATGTAGATGTACTCGCCCGGCGAGCCGGCCCGGAAGATGGTCGCGCCCTTGGTATACGCACGGTGCTGGCCACAGGCAAGCAGGGCCATGCGCGAAGTCGCCGGCAGCCTGCCCCAGAAATCCGACGGCGGCACGAACCACGGTGTCTGCATGCAGCTTGGGCCTCCTGTCACGTTCGGGCGCACAACCCGGTGCCTCCTGCGTTGACGGCAAGTCTGTCGGCCAGGCGACAGAACCGCTGCCGCCGAATCACTAATCTCTCCGAAAATACACTTTGCGTCAAAGCCTGGGCGATCGCGATACCGCTGGTCGGGTAGCCGACGATTCGTGTCATTCGACCCCGTGACGTCCGGTGGAACATCGCGGGCTCGCGCCGCCAGCGCTGGCTAACTCAACCACGGGGATCGCATGCGTCCATGCTGCCCTCCGGTAACCACCGTCGGTTGCGTGTGAGCGAAGAGCTCGCTGAATCTTCGCTGTGCATACGGTGCTGGCCCGCGACGAACCCGCGCGACCATGCTCGCCGACCTGCCGATCGAAGAACGGCCACACGCGTGGCTGTTGAAGGCGCAAGGCGCAAGACGGTAGGATCAGCCTGGCGACTTGAATCGCGTGGCACGCGCTCAGGGAGGAGCGAGTTGACGTCGCAGGAAGCCCGCACCCACCAGCCCGGACCATGTCCCTGCGCATGCGCACGGACACCTTGCACGCCGGCAAAAGCCCGAACCGTCCCGCTCACGCCGCTGCCCGCGCGCCTGGCGGGCGCCTGCCTGCGGCCCCGCTGCCCGGACGCCACAATCGCACCGGGCGGCGCGGGGCCAGCGCGCCCCGAAGCCCGACTCGAGTTGTTGTTCCGACGCCCTTATCGCAGGCGATGCCAGGCGCAATCGCCTCCGGCGCGCGGCGCCGCGGCAATCCATGGCCAATTTCGCGTTTGTCGATTCTCTCACCACATGGAGCACTACCATGGCACATATCGCACCACAAGGGACTAGCGCGGAAGCGGTGGTCTCGGCCGGCGGTAACGGCTTCGTCGGAAACTGGTTCGAGAACATCCGCCTCGCCGGCGGCTCACCGGGCCGCACGCTCGGCGGCTTCATTGCCGCGTGGGTGGCGTTCTTTCTGATTCTCCATGTAATTCCGCTGCCCGACGTCACCGGGGTCGACGGCACGGTGACCAAACTCTCGCCGGCGGGCAAGGCGGCGCTCGCGGTGGTGGTGTGGGCCTGCATCATCTGGATCACGGAGGCGATGCCGGTAGGCATCACTGGCATCCTGATCCCGATGCTGCTGGCGCTGACCGGCGCGGTGAAGAACTTCCCGGCCGCGGCGAGTGGCTTCACCACGCCAGTGGCGGCGTTGTGTCTGGCCGCCTTCATCTTCGCCGCGATCATGCAGGCCGCGGGCATCGACCGGCGCATCGCCATCGGGATGCTCAACAAGATGAAGGTGAAGGAGGCCGGGGGTGTGATCTGGAGCATGTTCGGCGCCAACCTGGTGCTGTCGCTCATCATCCCGGCGGCCAACGCCCGCGCCGCGACCCTGTTGCCGGTGATCAACGGTATCGTGCACTTGTTCGGCGACACCCCCGAGGAGCGCGCCGCCAAGAAGGCGATCGTCATCCAGTCTCTCGTGTATGGCTCGATGATCTCGGGCATGTGCATCCTGACCGCGCACCTGCCGAACCTGGTGCTGGTGGGGCTGTTCGAGAAGCAGGGCTACAACCTCTCCTACATCAACTGGTTCCTGTTGCAGTGGCCGTATCTCGGCATGTTCGTCATCACCCAGTGGTGGGTGCGCTACTACTTCAAGACCAAGGGGGTCGGTATCCCCGGCGGCCTCGCCAAGGTCGAGGCCCTGCACAAGGAGCAGCCCAAGACCACCCAGGCGGAGTGGCTGATCCTCGCGGTGTTCGCCTTCGTCGGGCTCATGTGGGTGACCGAGGGCTGGCACAAGATCAAGTCGCACAACGCCGCACTCATCGGCATCGCCATCATGTTCATCCCCGGTCTGTTCGCGTTCAAGTGGAAGGCGCTGCAGGACCGCACCATCTGGGGCACCTGGCTGCTGCTGGCCGGAGCCCTGTCGATGTCCGCGGCCATGGGCAGCTCGGGGCTGGCCCAGTACCTGTCGGATGTGATTCATCCGATCGCGCACGGCCACTCGTGGTGGATGATCCTGCTGATCCTGATGATCGGCACCCACATCATCCGCCTCGGCATGCTGTCGAACGTCGCCGCCATCACCATGCTGGCCCCGATCCTGATCGCGCTCGCGCCCAAGCTCGGGCTGCACCCGGTGGCCTTCACCATGCTGGTGTCCGACACCGACACCTTTGCCTACATCCTGCCCACCCAAATCACCGCGGCGGTGATCGCCTATTCGAGCAGCACCTTCACCATGACCGACTACGCCAAGGTCGGCTGGGTATCGGTGCTGATCGCGATCGCCTATGGCATCTGCATCATGGCGCCGTGGTATGCGTTCATGGGGATCCCGGTGTGGGATCCCTCGGCGCCCTGGCCGTTCGCCAAATAGAACGCTTGGCTCGAGCGCCCGCTACAACGGGTTGGGAGCGGGCGCCTTTTTTCCGCCTTTCACGAGCATTCACGCAGGAGACAAGTCACGATGAAGAAACTAACCGGTCAGGAACTGAAGCAGGCACTCGGCGACTACATCGCTCCGGCAGGACTTTACGAGAAGACCAAGGACATGCCGTTCCTCGGAAGAGTGAGCTGCAACGTTGAGTCGATCGTGGCCGGCTCGTGGCAGGAGATCGTGATCGACTACGAGCTCGGCGCCTCCGGCATGGCCGACGGCTCCTGGTTCAAGGCCACGTTCCGCTTCTACTCCGACTGGGCGCTGTTCCAGACCACCGATCCGGCCGGCGCCAACTACATCTCGGCCGAGTACCACGCCGCGCCGACCCTGCCCGGCCAGAGCCCGGCGACGGTGCAGAAGCTCGCGGTGCGCTTCGACCAGAAGGGCCACGAACGGCCCTTCCAGAAGGCGGTGATCGTCGACACCTTCGACGGCTATCTCAAGGCGGGCGATCACATCATCATTCGCCTCGGCGACCGGCGCTTCGGCGGGCCCGGCACGCGCGTGCAGACCTTTGTCGAACAGAACTTCAAGATCCGCTGCTATTGCGACCCGCTCGGGACCTCGCGTTTCGCGGCCGTACAACCCGACCTCGTGATCCAGATCGTGCCGGGCGTGCCGGCGCAGTTGCACTGGGCCGGCTCGCGTATCGTGAGGGCCGGCGAGCGGCTGCCGCTGCGCATCCGCGCCGAGGACGAATGGGGCAACGCCTGCTGGGACCGCCCCGAGGAGGTCGTGATCACCGCGACCCTGGACGGAAAACCGGTGTACGAGAAGACGACTACGCTTGCGGACAAGGGCTGGGCAGTGCGGCTGCTCGAAGACGTTCCGACCGACAAGCCGGGGGAGCTCACCGTCAGCGCGCGCCTGCCCAAGCACCCGTGGGTCAAGCCCGCGACCTTCTATGTCACGGTGGACAAGTCCTTCGCGTCGCCGCGCATCTACTACACCGACCTGCACGTACATTCGGAAGACACGATCGGCACCAACTCCACGGTCTACAACCTCACCTATGGACGCGACGTGACCGGGCTCGATGTGCTCGCCTTCGCCCACAACGACTTCAACATCACCACCGAGCGCTGGCAGAAGACCGTCGAGCTCATCCGCCAGATCAGCAAGGACGGCGAGTTCATCGCCTATCCCGGCACCGAGTGGTGCGGCAGCTCCTGCGCCGGCGGCGACCACAACGTGGTGTTCCTGCACGACGGCGAGCCGGAGTTCCCGTTCCTCAAGACCGGCGAGCACGTGCGTTCGGTCGACTGGAACGAGGACAGCAAGACCACCCAGGCCATCCCCGGCGCCTGGCCGCTGGAAGAGCTGTGGATGGCCTATGCCAAGGACCCGGAAGGGCATCTGCTGATTCCGCACGTCGGCGGGCGGCGCTGCATCCTCGACTGGCATTACCCGAAGCTCGAACGCCTGATCGAGATCGGCTCAAGCTGGGGCCACTTCGGCTGGCTCTATCAGGAGGCCATGGAGCGCGGCTACAAGCTCGGCGCCTCGATGGCCGGGGATGAGCACCGCGGGCGCTGCGGCGGCGGCGTGCCGGGCACGGCGGTGTTCGGCACCAAGGGCGGCATCTCGGGGGTGATTGCCCCCGAGCTTACCCGCAAGGCCATCGCCAAGGCCCTGCGAGAACGCCATACCTTCGCCAGCACCGGCGAGCGCACCTTCGGCCTGCTGCGCTGCGGCAAACACATCATGGGGGATGAGTTCGAGCACCGGGGGGCGGCCACCCTCGAGTACCGCTTCCTCGGCGATGCCGGCTGGGACGAGATCATCGCTTACGACCACAGCGGCGAGATCTGGCGGCGCGAAATCCAGAAGGAGCTCGGGCTGTCGGAGCGCAAGATCCGCTTCCGCTGGGGCGGGGCGCGCATCAAGGACCGTTACCGCTGGGCGGCGTGGAAGGGCAGAATCACCATCACCAACGCCGTGATCAACGAGTTCACCGGCCGCGGCTTCGAGCACATCGAGGAGACCTGCTGGCGCGAATCGGCCACCACCATCGGCTTCAAGAGCGACACCTACGGTGACGTCGATGCCATTGAGCTCGACGTCTCGCACCTGAGAACCGCGCAGATCCGCGTGGAAGGCACGATCGATGGCTACGTGAAGGTCGGCGATCCCTTGAAGGGCAATCCGTTCGTGCACTGCCCGCGGTTCGAGTGGGAGATCACCGGGGCCGAGCTGCTCGAGGCGGCGCGGCTGCGCAAGGACCTGCCGGGCGTGGACATGTTCCTCGGCTTCGAGCGCATGTCCGATGCCGCGGCACCGCGCGAGGTGACGGGCACCCTCAACATCGACCCGCACAACGGCCCGCACGGCCACCGGCCGGTGTATTTCTTCGCCCGCCAGGTGGACGATGCCAAGGTCTGGACCTCCGCGCTGTTCATCACCTTCAAATAGCGGGCGGCGCGCCGAGTTTCTGACGAATTCGGCGCCGACCGGGGCGGTCCCGCGGGACCGCCCCGGTCGGCGCGGGTCCGGCGCGTACGACCATCCGTAAATTCGCAGCACTCATCGGTAACTCGCTGGCACTCGCAGTGCGGCGGCCCTTCGGCTTGCTAGATTCAGGATGTCGGCTGGCGGACAGCTCAAACGGGGTACCCACACGGGGGCTGCGTCCGCAAGCAACAACCACACGTCGACTGGACCTTGGGCACGGAGGCAAAAATGCAAACTTCGGTACGACTCTCCCTCTCCCTTGTGTGCGCCGCGCTGGTCGCGGCCCTGCCGTCGGTGGCCGGCGCCGCCGATGCGACCACACGCGCCATGACCAAGGCGGCGTTCGCACCGCCCGGCCAAACCGGCGCCCGCGGGGCGATCGCGCCCAATGAACGTTACCAGGTCGAAACCGGCACCGAATCGAACCCTCTGGTATTCAGTGCCCCGCCTCGCGGCTCGTACGCCGAGGAGGTGGCAACCTACCAACCCATCGTGGCCCTGCTGTCCGAGGTGACCGGCAAGAAGATCGTTTACCAGTACTCGGACAACTGGCTGACCTACAGCAAGGACATGGCGCTCGGCAAGTACGACATCGTGTTCGACGGCCCGGCCTTCAACGGCTGGCGTGCGGAGCGCCTGAACCACGTTCCGCTGGTGAAGCTGGCGGAGGATTTCGTGTTCGTCATTACCGCCCGCGCCGGTGACAGCAGCATCAAGGACGTGAAGGACCTTGCCGGCCGCCCGGTGTGCGCGCATGCGCCGCCCAATCTCGGCACGCTGACGCTCCTGTCGCGCTTCGACAACCCCTCGCGCCAGCCGCGCATCGTGGAGACCAAGGGCTGGGACAATGGCTACAAGGCCATGCTGGAGGGCAAGTGCGTGGCAACGGTTCTGCCGGTCAAGAACCTGCAGAAGCTCGACAACGGCCCGCAGCGCCTGAGCAAGACGCTCTACACTCACAAGGCCATGCCGAACCAGGCGTTCTCGGTCGGCCCGCGCGTGCCCGCCGCGCTGCATGCGCGCATTTCCCAGGTCATGCTGTCCGAGCAGGGCAAGCTGGCGACCGCCAAGCTGCGCGCCGCCTATGCCGGCAAGGACTTCGTGCCGGCCGCGCGCGAGGAGTACGCCGGCCT
>CAZVUN010000036.1:11999-21600 GCA_964629975.1 uncultured Acidiferrobacteraceae bacterium
CGGGTCCTAGGCGGTGCGGCGCAACAGCAGGCGGACCACCGCGGCGCGGCCGCGGTGGTAGGGACCTTCGTCGAGCTCGGTCTCCGTTTCCTCGAGCAGCAGCAGCTCGCCCGCTGGCAGGTCGCCGCGCAGCAGCTCGGCGCTGTACAGCATCTCGACGCTGCGCGGTCCGCCGCTTTGGTAGCGCAGCTGCGCCGGGGTGAACGCCTCGAGGATCAGCAGCCCGCCCGGCGTCAGCGCCCGGTACATTGCGCCATGCAGGCGCGCGCGCACGGCGGGCGGAAAGTGCACGAAGATCGATGCCAGCACGTCGAACGTCGCCACCGGCCAGTCCCAGTGGGCGAGATCGACGCATTCGGTGCGCAACTCCACTCCGCGCGTCGCCGCGAGTTCGCGTGCCTTGCGCAGTCCGACCTGCGAGGCGTCGACCGACAGCACCTCGAGACCCTGCTCCGCCAGCCACACGCCGTTGCGCCCCTCCCCGTCGGCCACCGCGAGCGCGCGCATGCCGCGGCGCAGGTGCGCACGCTGCCCGACGAGAAACGCGTTCGGCGCGGTCCCGTAGGCGTAGCCGGGTTCGCCGTAGCGCGCATCCCAGAACTCGGTGCCGCTCATGGGCGCGCGCCGCGCGGGTCTGCGCCCGGCGCGGCCTCGACGCGGCGACGCGCGAGCCGCGGCAGATCGCCGCTCAGTCCGCTCGCGCGCTGCATCAGCAGGTTCTTGATCGGGTGCAGGCGCTCGGTCAGATCGAGGCCCAGGTTGCGCAGCGGTGTCAGCACCGGCCAGCGGTTGCTGAACACATAGCGAAAGGCGCCGGTCGCCGCCACCATCGCCAGATTCTCGCCCTTGCGCCAGCGCTCGTAGCGGCGCAACAGGGCACGGCTGCCGATGTCGCGCTGGCGCGCGCCGCCCGCGGTCAGCACCTCGGCGAGCACCGCCGCATCGAGGAAACCGAGATTGACGCCCTGGCCGGCGAGCGGATGCACGGTGTGCGCGGCATCGCCGATGAGCGCCACGTGCTCGGCGCAGTAGTGGCGGGCATGCGACAGCGCCAGCGGAAAGGCCGCGCGCGCGCCCGCCACGGCGAGCGTGCCGAGACCGGTGCCGAAGGCGTGCTGCAGCGCGGCCGTAAACGCCGCGTCGTCGAGCGCCAGCAGCTCCGCGGCGCGCGCGGTGTCGGCCGACCAAACCAGCGAGCAGGTGTGCGGCTCATCGAGCGGCAACAGCGCCAGCGGCCCGGTGGCGAGGAAGCGCTGCCAGGCCGTGGCCTGATGCTCCTGCCCGGTGCGCACCGTGGCGACAATGCTGGTCTGGCGCAGATCGAGCGCCGGCGCCTCGATGCCGGCGGCGCGCCGCACCTGCGAGTGCGCGCCATCGGCACCGACCAGCAGACGCGCGCGCAGCGTGCGCCCGTCGGTCAGATGCACATCGGCATGGTCGGCCGCGAGCGCGAGAGCGGCGACCTGCACCGGGCACAGACAGTGCACATTGGTAAACTGGTGCAGGCGCTCGATGAGCGCCGCCTGGATCACGCGGTTCTCGATGATGTAGGCGAGGCACGGCTCGCCCATCTCGGCGGCATCGAAATGCACGCTGCCCGCGCCGCCCTCGTCCCATACATGCAGGGCGGCGACCGGCGCCACGCGCCGGCGCTGCATGAGCGGCCAGGCGCCGACCGCCGCGAAGATCGCCTGCGAGGCAAGCGTGATGGCGCTCACCCGCGGGTCGTAGTCCGCCCCCGGGGCGGCGGGCGGCGCCTGCTGGTCGAGCACACACACCTTGAAGCCGCTGCCGCCGAGCGCACAGCCGAGCAGGCTGCCGACCATGCCGCCGCCGACGATGACGATGTCGTAGGCCGTCTGCATCGGACTACAGGGGCAGGCCGCGCGCCAGCCGCGGCAGACGGCCGGCGAGCCCGCTGGTCAGGCGAATGAAGCCGCGCTTGACGCCGGGCAGCAGGTCAACCGCAAGCAGGCCGAGATTGCGCGCCGCCGCCAGCGGCAGCCAATCGTTCGAGAACAGCCGGATCAGGCCGTCGGTGAAGCGTGCCGTCACCTGGTTGTCGCGCACGCGCCAGCGCGTGTAGCGCGCGAGCACCGCGAGTGACCCGATGTCCTCGGCACCGCGCGCGGCCTCGACCAGGGTCTCGGCGAGCGCGGCGACATCGCGCAGCCCGAGATTGAAGCCCTGGCCCGCGACCGGGTGCACGGTGTGCGCGGCATTGCCGATCAGCACCAGGCGCTCGCGCGCCTGCTCGCGCACGCGCGTGAGCGCGAGCGGATAGGCAACGCGCTTGCCAAGCCGCGTGAACTGTCCGAGGCGCTCGCCGAAGCGCTCCTGCAGCTGCGCGAGAAACTCCGCATCCGACCAGGCGAGGGCCTGTTCGAGCTCGCCACGGCGCGTGCTCCACACCACGCCCAGCTGCCGGCCGGCCAGAGGCAGCAGCGCGAGCGGCCCGCTCGGCGTGAAGCGCTCGTAGGCGGTATTGCGGTGCGGCTCGCTGGCGGTCACGGTCGTGACCACCGCGACCTGTTCGTATTCGCTGCGCTCGGCGGTGATGCCGGCGGCCTGGCGCACGGCCGAGTGGGCGCCATCGGCCGCCACCACCAGGCGCGCGCGCAGCGTGTGCGTCGTCGCCTGCGCCAGGCGGACGTCGACGCGCGCGTCCGCCTCGCCTACCGCGAGGCGCTCCATCGTGGCCGGACACAACACCGTCACCTGCGGCAGCGACTCGAGCGCGTGGTAGAGGGCGGTGCCAAGCACACGCGTCGGCACCACATAGCCGAGCGCCGGCAGTCCGGCATCGGCCGCGTTGAGACGCGTGATGCCAAGATGCCCGCGGTCGGAGATGTGGATGTGCTCAATCGGATAGGCGCCGAGGCGCTCGATCTCGCCCCACAGCCCGAGGGTCTCGAGAATGCGGCGCGAGCCGTAGGCGAGCGCCACGGTACGGTCGTCGTAGCTCGGCTGCTCGGCGGCGCGCAGCGGCACCGCCTCGATGAGCGCGATGCGCCAGCCGCGCGCCCCCAGGGCGAAGGCCAGGCTCGCCCCCACCAGGCCGCCGCCGACGATCGCGATGTCGAAGTCCGTGGACATGAACCAGGGCTCGGGTCTCGGGTTGACGGAAGAACCCGCCACCTGAAACCGTCAGTGGCGCATCAGCGCCTCGATGTCGGCCACGGTCTTCGGCACGTCGTGCGACAGCACCTCGCAGCCGTCGCGCGTCACCAACACGTCGTCCTCGATGCGGATCCCGGTGTGGCGGAAGCCGGGCGGAATGTCCGGGCCGTCGCCGATATAGAGCCCCGGCTCGACGGTCAGCACCATGCCTGGCTCGAGCAGGCGCCAGTCGTCGGCGATCTTGTAGTCACCGACATCGTGCACGTCCATGCCGAGCCAATGACCGGTACGATGCATGTAGAAGCGCTTGTAGTCGCCGCTCTCGATATGATTGTCGACATCGCCGGTGAGCAGACCGAGATCACGCAGTCCCTGCGTCAGCACCCGCACCGCCGTCTCGTGCGGCTCGTTCCAGTGCTTGCCGGGACGCACCTGCTCGATGGCCGCCTGTTGCGCGGCGAGCACCACTTCGTAGAGCGCGCGCTGCTCGGCGCGGAACCGGCCGTTGACCGGGAAGCTGCGCGTGATGTCGGAGGCGTAACCGTCGATCTCCGCGCCGGCGTCGATCAGCAGCAGATCGCCGTCGCGCAGCGGGGCGTTGTTCTCGGTGTAGTGCAGGACACAGCCGTTGGCCCCGCCACCGACGATGGGCGAATAGGCGGGAAACGACGCGCCGCCCTTCTTGAACTCGTACAGCAGCTCGGCCTCGATCTCATATTCCATCATCCCGGGACGACAGGCCTGCATGGCGCGGCGGTGCGCGGCGCCGGCCACCTTGCAGGCGCGGCGCATGAGCTTCAATTCCTCCGGGCGCTTGATGAGGCGCATCTCGTGCAGGATGTGGTTGAGGTCGACGAACTCGCCGGGGGCATGCACGCCGTTGCGGCTCTTGCTGCGCACTTCATTGACCCAGTTGAGCAGGCGCTGGTCGAATTCGCGGTAGCGGCCCATGCTGTAGAAGACCTTCTCGCGGTTCTCCAGCAGGCCCGGTAGGATTTCGTCGATATCATCGATCGGAAAGGCGTCGTCCGCGCCGTAGGTCGCGCGCGCGCCCTCGACCCCGGCACGCCGACCGTCCCAGATTTCCTTGTCGGGATTGCGCTCGCGGCAGAACAGGATGTATTCGCCATGACTGCGCCCGGGCACCAGCACGGCAACCGCCTCCGGTTCCGGAAAATGCGTGAGGTAGTAGAAGTCGCTGTCCGGTCGATACGGAAACTCGACGTCGCGGTTGCGTGTGCGCACCGGCGCCGTCGGGACGATGGCGATGCCGCCGCCCATGTGGGCCATGAGTTCACGCCGGCGCTGCTCGAAGGGTTTCAGGTCCATGCCGACATTATGCCAAATTCGCGGCCGCCGCCTGCGCCCGGCACGGCTGACCCCCTGGACTGTTGAGCGGTTTGGCCTAACCTTGACCAAAGAAATGCGACCCGCGTGGTCGCCAGCACACCCGGAACCAACAGGAGAAACCCCATGCATGCGTTGCGTCGTTTTGCCCCTCCCCTCGCCCCGTTGCTCGCGTTCGGCGTGCTCGCCTTGAGCCTGCACACGCCGGCGGCGCACGCCGGGCTCGCCAGCACCCAGAGCGTGCTCGATGCCGCCCACGGCCAGGCAGAACGCGCCCGGGTCAGCAGCTTTCTGCAGCGCGACGACGTGCGTGCCGAGCTGCTGGCACGTGGCGTCAGCCCCGCGCAGGTGCAGGCGCGCCTCGACGCGCTGACCGACGAGGAGGTGCAGACGCTCGCCAGCCACATCGATCAGCTGCCCGCCGGTGGCAGCCTGGGGTCCGTGCTGGGCGTGGCCCTGATCGTTTTCCTGGTGTTGCTGTTCACCGACATCATGGGCTGGACCAGCGTCTTCCCGTTCACCAAGAAGGGCTCGGCACGGCAGTGACCGGCGCCCACAGCGCGCGCCCAGGCACACGCGCCCGGCTCCGGCCGGGCGCTGTGTTTGTGGCGCTGGCGCTGCTGCTCGGCGGCTGCGCCACGCCGCAGAGCGAGCGCCTGCGGGCGAGCGCCGCTGCCTGGCCGCAGCCGCTCGAACTGAGCGCGGTGCCGTTCTACCCGCAGGAGGACTACCAGTGCGGACCGGCGGCGCTCGCCATGGCGCTCACCTGGGCCGGGGTCACGGTAAGCGCCGACGAGCTCACGGCGCAGGTCTACCTGCCGGCGCGCCAGGGCAGCCTGCAGGTCGAGATGCTGGCGGGGGCGCGGCGCGCCGGACGCGTGCCGTACGTGCTGCGCCCGCAGCTCGAATCGGTCTTCGCCGAAGTCGCCGCCGGCCATCCGGTGGTGGTGTTGCAGAACCTGGGGCTGTCCTGGGCTGCGCAGTGGCATTACGCCGTGGTGGTGGGCTTCGATCTGCCGCGCGCTACGGTGCTGCTGCGCTCCGGCACCGAAGCGCGCCTGTGGATGCCGCTCGACACCTTCGAGCGCACCTGGTCACGCGCCGGGCACTGGGCGCTGGTGGTCATGCCGCCCACACGCCTGCCGTACACCGCCGAGGAGCTGCCGTATCTGCAGGCGGTCGCCGGCCTCGAGCAGGCCAACCGCCCGGCCGAGGCCGAACAGGCCTATGCGGCGGCGCTCACGCGTTGGCCGAAGAGTCTGATCGCGCACATCGGTCTCGCCAACAGCCGCCATGCGCGCGCCGATCTGGCCGGCGCGGAGGCCGCGCTGCGCCAGGCGCTGCGCTTTCACCCGGATGCGGCCGTGGTGCTCAACAACCTCGCGCAGATCCTGGCGGAGCGCGGCGCACTGACCGAGGCG
Organism: uncultured Acidiferrobacteraceae bacterium; assembly: GCA_964629975.1. Classification (GTDB taxonomy): domain Bacteria; phylum Pseudomonadota; class Gammaproteobacteria; order Acidiferrobacterales; family Sulfurifustaceae. Next base: position 17,888 of record CAZVUN010000036.1, read on the forward strand.
CTGCCGCTCGCCACGCGCGCTGTGCAGCGCGAGCCGGCCAGCGCCCTGTACCGCGAAACGCTTGAGACGATTCGCCGGCGCACGGCCCCCGGCACACCGTAACCTCAGCGGCCCGGCGTGCGCGGGGTCTCGTACACGAGCTGCACGCCAACGCGCACGTACTCCACCAGCTCCGCGAGGTGGCGCGCCTCGTCTTCACCGGCGGCAAGCGGTGCGGCGAGCTCGGCCTCGGCGATGCGCGCCAGATCGCGCAGCACCTCGCCGGCATCGCCCGGCAGCGCCGCGACATCGCGCACGCCGCCGGCCGCCATACCGACGAGAAAGCCGCGGCACCAGTCAGCCAGACCGGCGACCTGCTCCGTGAGCGCCAGCTCGTCACTCGGCAGCAGCGGCGCGAAGCTGAATTCGGGGTCGCCCAACTGCGCCTGCGTCACCGCGAGCAGCCTCGCGAGCAGCGCACCGAGCTGCGCGGTGTCCGCCTGCGGCAGCAGCGTGGCGAGCACCGATGTCGCTCGCGCCTGCGCGCCGGCGCACAGCAGCCCGGTCACGGCGCCATGCACCTCGGATGCGGAGAAGTCGACCTCGGCCGCGCGCAGCGCCTCGTCGAGCTCTGCATGCGTGAGTGGCGTGGGTGATGATCGGCTCATGTGCGATGGGGCGACAGTCAGGATTCCGCCGCCGGTCGGGCCGTCGCAGTGTAGCACCGCTGCGCGCGGGCACGGACGTTGACCCGCTTGCGGCCGGGACCTAAACTTTGGCGCATGGCAGAGTCCGGTGCGCGCCACAACGGTGATGAGCTCAAGCGGCTTGAGTCGCGCATCGATGAGCTCATCGGCGAGTGCCAGCGACTGCGCCGCGACAACGAGCAACTGCGGTCGGAGCGCGGCGATCTCAACGAGAAGCATGCGCGCCTGATGGAGAAGACCCGCATCGCGCGTGAGCGCATCGAGGCGATGATCGGGCGACTCAAGGCGCTGGAGCGCACCTGACCATGAAGGCTGTCGCCGACGGCGTCACCGTCACCATCCTGGGCAAGGAACTGATGGTTGCCTGTCCGGAGTCCGAGCGCGCGCAACTGCGTGCCGCGGCCGAGTATCTCGATCAAAAGATGCGTGAGATCCAGACCTCCGGCAAGGTGATCGGTGCGGAACGCGCCGCCATCATGGCCGCGCTCAACATCGCCGCCGAACTGCTCGAGCTGCGCGGGCGGGGCGGTCTGCCCGCGGACGTGCACGAGCGTCTGCAGCGCCTGTCCAGCAAGATCGACGCCGCACTCAACTGGGATGTACAAGCGCGCCAATAGGTATATCATTGGTCAAGCGCCCCCTGCGGTGCAGGTGACTGCACCAGACACCCTCTGAACCTATAAGCGAAACTCCGGGGACCGAGGCGTTGATACCGGTGTGCAGGCCCGCCTTGCAGCGGGAAGCCTAAAGGTATCCCAAGGCCCCCACTTGAACCTGTCGGTTCAAGGCCACGGTGTGGCACGGCATTCGCGGAGGGCGCCTTTTCTTTTCCTTATTCACCTCCTGTGGCATCACTCACTTCGGCAGCCGTGGCGATCGTCGCTGACAAGGCCGAGCTGCGCCGGCAACTGCGTGCGCGGCGGCGCGCGCTCACGCCGGCCGCGCGTGCCGAGGCGGCGGCGCGTCTGTGCCGCCATGCGCTCGGCGCGCGATTGTTCCGTGTGAGCCAGCGCATCGCCTGCTACTGGCCGAACGATGGCGAGATCGACCCGAGTGAAATCGCCGAGCGGGCCCGCGCGCTCGGCAAGCAGGTGTACCTGCCGGTGCTGTCGCGCGTGCAGCACGACCGCCTGTGGTTCGCCCAGGCCGAGGCCGGTGGCGCACTGCGCACCAACCGCTTCGGCATTCCCGAGCCGGCGGTGGCGGCGCGTGCGCTGGTGCGGGCACAGGCCCTCGACCTGATCTTCGTGCCGCTCGTGGGATTCGATGACGCCGGCAACCGCCTGGGCATGGGGGGCGGATTCTACGACCGCAGCCTGGCGTTTCTCGCCAACCGGCGGCACTGGCGCAAACCCCACGTGGTCGGGCTGGCGTACGAATTCCAGCGTCTCGATCGACTGCCGGCCAACCACTGGGACGTGCCGCTTGCGGCCGTGGTGACCGACGTGGCCTGGCATGCGTTGCCGCGCCAGTAGCGCAGAACCAGCAAAGGGGCCCATTCATGAGACTGCTCTTCATCGGCGATGTCATGGGCGATCCCGGACGGCGCGTGCTGTGCGAGCAGGTTCCGCGCCTGCGCCGCCTGCACGCGCTCGACCTGGTCGTGGCCAATGCCGAGAACATCGCCGGCGGCGCGGGCATCACGCGTGCGACCGCCGAAGAACTGTTCGCCGCCGGGTGCGACGTGCTCACCAACGGCAATCACGCCTGGGACAAGGCCGAGGCGCTCGAGTACATCCGCAGCGAGCCACGCCTGCTGCGCCCGCACAACTTCCCGGACGACACCCCGGGCAGTGGCTGGTTCGTGGCGAGCAGCGCGAGCGGTCACAAGGTCGGTATCCTCAACGTACTGGGCAACGTGTTCATGCATCCGCACCTGGCCTGTCCGTTTCGCACCGCCGACCGCGCACTGGCGGCCAGGCCCGCGGACGTGAAGGTGGTGCTGGTCGACATCCACGCCGAGACCACCAGCGAGAAGAGCGCGCTCGGCTGGTACCTCGACGGGCGCGTGAGCGCCGTGCTCGGCACGCACAGCCACGTCCCGACCGCCGACGAGCGCATCCTGCCCGGGGGCACCGCCTTCCAGACCGATGTCGGTATGAGCGGCAACTACGATTCGGTCATCGGGCTCGACATCGATCAGGCGCTCGCGCGCTTCGTGCACAAGATCCCGGCGCGCTTCGACTGTGCGCCCGGCCCGGGCACCCTGTGCGGCGCCCTGCTCGAGGTGGACGAGGCGAGCGGCCGCTGCCGCCGCATCGAACGCGTGCGCGTGCCGGAGTCCGCGGCGGGTGCGGAGCGCCGCGCGCGCCGCGCCTGAGGCCATGGCCTACTGGCTCATGAAGTCCGAGCCGGCCGTATTCGGCATCGCGGATCTCGCCAAGCGCCCGCGCCGCACCGAGCGCTGGGACGGGGTGCGCAACTACCAGGCGCGCAACTTCCTGCGCGCCATGCGCCGCGGTGACCTGGCGTTCTTCTACCATTCGAGCTGCCCCGCGCCCGGGGTGTACGGGATCGTCGAGATCGTGCGCCCCGCCTATCCGGACCCGAGCGCGTTCGATCGGCACAGTCCGTATTACGACCCCAAGAGCACCCCGCAGGCGCCGCGCTGGTTCATGGTGGATGTGCGCCTCAAGCGCACCTGGCCGCGGCCGGTCCTGCTGGAGCACATCCGGCGCACCCCGGCCCTCAAGCGCATGCCGCTCGTGCAGCGCGGCAGCCGCCTGTCGGTGATGCCGGTCACGGCCCACGAGTGGCGCACGATCCTCAACCTGGCGGGAGACACCTGACCATGAAGCAGCTGCTTGCGATGGCGCTCATCGCAGTGATGCTCGGCGCGGCGGGGCCGGGCGCGGCCACGGACGCCGGCGCGAATCCGCGCGTGCGCCTCACCACCGATCTCGGCGTGATCGAGCTCGCGCTCTACGCCGACAAGGCGCCCGGCACGGTCAGGAATTTTCTCGACTACGTCGATGCCGGCTTCTACAACGGCACGATCTTCCACCGCGTCATCAAGGGCTTCATGAT
>CAZVUN010000037.1:0-21247 GCA_964629975.1 uncultured Acidiferrobacteraceae bacterium
TCAGGTTAAACTTCCGAACAGACGAGGCGACAACTATCCTGACAGCGGGGGCCAGTCGTGGCCGATGTGGTCAAAACATCCCTTGATATCGCCTTCGAGAAACCATTGGGCGGAGTCCTTTCGGCGCAGCGCATTGAAGCATTGCTCGATGGCATCCACCGTGGCTCGTTCGGGGCGAAAACCGTAGGAGTTGGGGTCCGCCGTGGTCTCCGCGACGGGCTCCAGCGCCAGCAGGTAGGGCGCCTGCATGGCTCTATCGCGCATCGTGGGGATGCCAAGCGGCCGTTTTCCCCCTTTGGCTTTCGGGATGTGAACACGCCGTAAGGGCTGCGGACGATAGCCCTTCGCTTGAAGCGAGCATATCGCCGCCCATTTGGTGTCGGGCGTAGACCAAGTTTCTCCATCTACGCCAGGCGTCTTACGACCCTGGTTCTCGGTAACCCGACGAACGGCGACTGCCTTGCTGCTCGTCGAACGGGTCAACAACTTTTGCAGGCGTTTAACCTTGCGCCAGTCGTCTTCCCGAACCGCCTTCGCTATACGAGTCTGTAACCTTCTGACTGCTCTGTGCGCCGCTGACCACTCGATGAAGTGCCAGCCTTGCCAAGTAGCGGAGGCGACATCGCCTTGATTGCTTGCGTCCATATCAGCCTCCGATATGGAGCGGGTGATGGGAATCGAACCCACGTCATCAGCTTGGGAAGCTGAGGTTCTACCATTGAACTACACCCGCGAAGGTCGGCTGGCGGCCGCATCGCCGCTGCGCTGGGCAGGGGTGCGGCCGTGGCTTTACAATGGCCGGGTGATTCTAACCCGTTTCGCGGTCATGTACAGGGACGAGTCGGCCGGCGGCCGCCCGGAGCGGCGGTGAAGATTATCCTCAACGGCGAGGAGCGCGAGTTCCCGCGGCCCCTGACGGTGGCGCAGCTGCTGGCCGAGCTTGGACTCGGCGAGCGGCGCGTGGCGGTGGAGGTCAACCGCGAGATCGTGCCGCGCGGGCGGCACGCCGAATTCGCGCTCAAAGACAAAGATCGCGTCGAGGTGGTGCGCGCGATCGGAGGTGGCACATGGCAGTAACCGCAGAAACCCTCAAGACGCCGCTGCACGATCCGCTGGTGATTGCCGGGCGCAGTTATCGCTCGCGCCTGCTGGTCGGCACGGGCAAGTACAAGGATCTGGAGGAGACGCGCCGGGCGGTCGAGGCGAGCGGGGCGGAGATCATCACGGTCGCGATCCGCCGCACCAACATCGGCCAGAACCCCAACGAGCCCAATCTGCTCGAGGTGCTGCCACCCTCGAAGTACACCTACCTGCCCAATACCGCCGGCTGCTACAACGTGGCGGACGCGGTGCGCACCTGCCGCCTGGCGCGCGAGCTGCTCGACGGCCACGACCTGGTGAAGCTCGAGGTGCTGGGCGACGAGAAGACCCTCTACCCGGACATCCCCCAGACGTTGGAGGCGGCCGAGATCCTTATTAAGGAGGGCTTCAAGGTCATGGTCTACACCAGTGACGATCCGATCATCGCCCGGCGCCTCGAGGACATGGGCTGTGTCGCGGTCATGCCGCTCGCCGCGCCGATCGGCTCGGGCCTCGGCATCCGCAATCCCTACAACATCCGCTTCATTGTCGAGGCGGCCAAGGTGCCGATCCTGGTCGATGCCGGCGTCGGCACCGCCTCCGATGCCGCCATCGCCATGGAGCTCGGCTGCGACGGCGTGCTCATGAACACCGCCATCGCCGCCGCGCAGAATCCGGTGCTGATGGCGAGCGCCATGCGCAAGGCGATCGAGGCCGGGCGCGAGGCCTTTCTGGCCGGGCGCATGCCGCGCAAGCAGTACGGCTCGCCGAGCTCCCCGCTGGGCGGCACGTTTTTCTCCTAGGCGCCGTGACGCCAGCGGTTGCCGGCGCGTTCGTGCGTGCGGTGACGGTCGGCGGCAGGTTGCGTTCATGAGCGATTCGAGCGCGCCGCCTCGGCCGATCCGCAGCTTCGTGCGCCGCGAGGGGCGCATGACCGAGGCGCAGCGCCGCGCGCTGATCGAGCTGTGGCCGCGCTACGGCGTCGAGCCGACGGACACGCCACTCGATGTGCGCGCCGTGTTCGGGCGCGTCGCACCGCTGCATCTCGACATCGGTTTCGGCAACGGCGAGACGCTGCTCGCGATGGCGGCGGCGCATCCGCACATCGACTATCTCGGTGTTGAGGTGCATCGCCCCGGTGTCGGCAGCCTGTTGCGGCGCCTCGCGAGCGAGGATTTGCGCAACGTGCGGATCGTAACCCGGGACGCGTGCGAGGTGCTGTTGCACATGATCCCGGACGCGGCGCTGGCCGCCGTGTACCTGTTCTTTCCCGACCCCTGGCCGAAGACGCGGCATCACAAGCGTCGGCTGGTGCAGCCGGCATTCGCCGCGCTGGTGGCGCGCAAGCTCGCCCCCGGCGGGGTGTTCCACCTCGCGACCGACTGGGCCGACTACGCCGCGCACATGCTCACGGTGCTGTCGCACTGTGCCGGTCTCGAAAACACCGCCGGCGGCGGTTACGCCGCGCGCGGTGAGCGCCCGCCGAGCAAGTACGAACGCCGCGGTGCGCGCCTCGGACACGGCGTGTGGGACCTCGTGTTCCGCCGCACCGCCGCGTGAGCCACGCCCCTGCGCGCTGGGTGCTGCTGGCGCCGGCGGCGTTCGTGCTGCTGTGGAGCACGGGCTTCATCGGCGCCAAGTTCGGCCTGCCGTATGCCGAGCCGCTCACCTTTCTGCTGTGGCGCTTCGTGCTGGTGACGGCACTGCTGCTGGCCGTGGCGTGGGTGACCCGCGCGCCGTGGCCGGCGACGCCCGTGGCGGTGGGGCATATCGCGGTGGCCGGGCTGCTCCTGCACGCGGGTTATCTGGCCGGCGTGTTCGGCGCCATCCATCACGGCGTGTCGGCCGGCGTGGTGGCGCTGATCGCCGGACTGCAACCGATCCTGACGGCGCTCGCGGCCGGACCGTTGCTCGGCGAGCGCGTGCGCGCGCGCCAGTGGCTGGGGCTCATACTCGGCCTCGCCGGCGTGGTGCTGGTGGTGCAGGAGCGTGTGCGCTTCGGCAGCGGCAGTGCCCTTGGCTACGCGCTCGCCGTCATGGCGCTCGCCGCGATCAGCGCCGGTACGCTCTACCAGAAGCGTTTCTGCAGCCACATGGATCTGCGCAGCGGCGGCGCGATCCAGTTTGCGGCCGCGGCACTCGCCATGGCGGCGATCGCGCCGTTCACCGAGTCCATGGTCGTGCACTGGACGCCGGCGTTCCTGTTCGCGCTCGGCTGGCTGGTGCTGGTGCTGTCGGTTGGCGCCATTGCGCTGCTTTACCTCCTCATCCGCCGTGGCGAGGCGGCGCGCGTGTCGAGCCTGTTCTACCTGGTGCCGCCGACCACCGCGCTCATGGCCTGCGCGATGTTCGATGAACGCCTGACCGCGCTGGCGCTCGCCGGCATGGCCGTGACGGTGGTGGGCGTGGCGCTGGTGGTGACGGCGCCCGGCCGCGTGTCCGCTAGTCGCGGCGGCGGATCAGCGCGTCCTTCTCCCGGCGGGTGAGCAGCTTCACGGCCCATTCGCGCGCCAGGGCCTGCGCGCGATCGGCCACCGGCTCGCAGTAGCGCAGCGTCACCGGGCGGCGACTGCGCGTGTAGCGCGCGGCGGTGCCGGCATTGTGCTCGGCGAGGCGGCGCGCGAGGTCGTTGGTGATGCCGGTGTAATACGAACCGTCGCGGCACTCGACGATGTAGACCACCCACGCCGCGGCGGTGTCCTGTGCGGCCGCGGGGGGGCGGGCGGCTTCGGGCATGGGTGCCGCGGCGCTCAGTTCAGGCGCGCGACCCGTGGTTCGAGCTCGACCAGCCGCCGGTGGATGTCGATGGCATCGGCGGCTCCCGGTTCGAGGCGCAGGTAGGCGGCGTAATCCGCGCACGCGGCGCGGAAACATTCGAGCTTCTCGTAGAGCTCACCGCGATCGCGCACGTCGGTTGCGACGTGGGGCGCGATCAGCAGCATGCGGTTGACGATGGCGAGCGCCTTGTCCCAGCGTCGTTGCTTCTGGTAGATGGCCTTCAGATTGCGCAGCATGCGCACCAGGATGTCCTTGTGGTCGGCGCTGGTGAGCAGGCGTGGCAGCTCCGCCGCCGGGGGGGCGGGTTGCCCGTAGGTTTCCTCCAGCCGGTGGAGCAGGTCCTCCTCGCTCACCGGGATGCCGCCGGCGAACGGATCGAGCACCAGCTCGCCGTGGTCGGTGGTGAATTTCACCAGGAAGTGACCGGGGAACGACACCCCCTCGAGCGCCAATCCCACGCGCCGGCCGATCTCGATGTACAGGATCGACAGCGTGATCGGGATGCCGAGCTTGCGATCGAGCACCTCGTTCAAAAAGCTGTTGCGCGGGTCGTAGTAGTCGGTGGTGTTGCCGACGAAACCCTGCTCGTCGAACAGGAAGGCATTGAGCGCGAGGATCGCCTCCTCGACCGCCGGTTGGGGCGGCAGGCGTGCGCGCAGCTCGCGCCCCAGTGCGTCGAGGCGCTGCAGGTAGGCGTCCACGTCGAGCGCCGGGTACTCGTCCTTGGCGAGCAGCAGCGCGGCCTCGGCCAGATCGAAGTCGTGGTCGGCGCCCGCGATCAGGCGCTGCAACCGGTCGGTGTCGGTGGGGGATGGCACGTCGTCGCTCGCCCGGGGGTTACTGGAAGGTAAGCATAGCAGAGCACGCCGAACCGACCGGGCGCGCGCATCTGCGAAAAGCGTGCCGCCCCTCGCGGCCGCATCGGGAGATGCCTGCCGACCTTCCCGCCACCCGGGGAAGGCGGCAGCGGGCGAAGGACATGCGTCAGGGCAGCGTCGACAGCAGGCCGATCTCCTGCGCGTCACCGATCGCCGTGTCGAGGGTGGCGAGCTGGCGATTGACCATGACGCGCACCGCGTCGTCGGCGAGCGCGCGCTGCCACTGCGGCCCGCGGGCGCGCAGTACTGCCAGCAGGGCGCGCACGTCCGTCACCTCGGCGGGCAGCGCGAGGTCTTCGGAGGTCTTGCCGACATGCTCGGCGAGCTGCGCGAAGTACAGGATCCTGGCCATCGGCGGGTTTAATAGCGGAAACCCTGGGCCCTGGCAATGCGCCGGGCGGCGGTATGCGCCGCTATGCGTCAGCAAGTGCGCGTTCACGTTGCCGACCACCGCGGTCTTTCCTCGCTGCAACAGGCACATAGCCTTGGCACGGACCCTGCAGCGAGCCTCAGGCTTAATGGGCGGCGCGCCGCGGATGCGGCCGCCATGCCGTTCGTCTGCGTGCCAGGGAGGCCGGAGCCGTTGTGAGGTCAAAATCCTTGGTAGCGCCCGTACTTGTCATCGAATCCTCGGCGACCCTGCGCCACGCGGTGCAGAAGATGCTGAAGCAGCGTGGCTACCCGGTCACGCCGGTCGCATCCTTTGAGGCCGGGTTGCAGTTCCTGCGCAACCCCGCGCTGCTCAATGGCTACGACGCGCTGATCGTCGGCATCCCGCTGCACGCCCCGCCCGAGGCCGATGAGCTGCTCGAGCTGCTCAAGGGCGAGGCGCTCGCCGATCTGCCGGCGGTGATCCTCGCGCACAACGCCGAGCCACACACCTTCGACTGGGTCGCGCGCCGCGCCGGCAGCGCGTTCCTGCTGTGGGACGACTACGTCGATCTGGTCGATTGCCTGCGCAAGCTGCTCAGCGCCGCGCCGGCCGAGGCGGCGATCAGCCCGGCGGAGGACATCCGCGTGCTGTTCGTGGACGACTCGCTCACGGTGCGCGCCGCCTTCACGCGCCTGCTGAGCGAGCATGGCTACCGCGTGGAGTGCGCCGCCGACATGCACGAGGCGCTCGCCAAGGCGCGCGTCGGCGCGTTCGACATCGCCATCGTCGATTACTTCATGCCCGGCGGCAACGGTGACGTGCTGTGCCGCGCGCTGCGCAACGATCCGCTGACCGCCGGCATCACCGCGGCGGTCATCACCGGAACCTACCTCGATGAAGTGATCAAGGATTCGCTCGAGGCCGGTGCGGTCGAGTGCATGTTCAAGAACGAACCGACCGAGCTGTTCCTGGCGCGCGTCGCGGCCATGAGCCGCTCGATCCGCTCGCGCAAGTCGATCGAGCAGGAGCGGCGCCGGCTCGCCGGTATCCTCAGCTCGGTCGGTGACGGCGTGTACGGCGTGGATCGCGAGGGTTTCATTACCTTCATCAATCCGGCGGCGCGCGCGATCCTGGGGCTCGCCCCGGAGGCGCCGGTGACCGGGGAGTCGGCACACGCGCTCTTTCACCACTCGGCCGAGGACGGCCGGCCGAATCCGCCCGAGACCTGCTTCCTGCAACAGGCCTACGGCGCGGGTGATGAGCTGCAGGCCTGGGAGACCGTGTTCTGGCACGTGAGCGGCCGCACCGTGCCGGTCGAGTGCACGGTCTATCCGCTCAAGATCGACGGCGAGCTCGAGGGTTCGGTGGTGGCGTTTCGCGACATCACCGAACGGCGCGTGCTCGAGACGGAGCTCACGTGGCAGGCAAACCACGATCCGCTCACGCGCCTGCACAACCGCTTCTACTTCGAGCAGCAGCTGCAACACGAGGTCGGCCGCCTGCGCCGCAGCGAGGAGTCGAGCGCGCTGCTCTACATTGATCTCGACCGCTTCAAGTACATCAACGACACCGCGGGTCATGCCGCCGGCGACCAGCTGCTCATGGCGATCGCCAGCCAGCTGCAGTCACGGCTGCGCACCTCGGATCTGCTGGCGCGCCTCGGGGGCGATGAGTTTGCCGTGATCCTGCGCAACGTCGAGCCGGCGGCGGTGATGACCGCGGCCGAGGGGTTCCGTGAGGTGCTGGAACAGTACGACTTCGTCTACGGCGCGCGCACCTACAAGATCAACGGCAGCATCGGCGTGGCGGTGATCAACAAGGCGACGGCCTCGCCCGGGGAGGCGCTCGCCAATGCCGACATCGCCTGCCACATCGCCAAGGGCCGTGGCCGCAACCAGGCGCACCTCTATCAGCCCGAGAGCGATGCCAAGGTCGCCATGACCGTCGAGCTCGGCTGGTCGGTGCGCCTGCAGGAGGCGCTCAAGCGCAACTCCTTCGTGCTGCACTATCAGCCGATCGTGCCGATCGCGGTCGCCGCGGACACCCCATCGCCGGCGCATTTTGAGGTGTTGGTGCGCTATGTCGACACGCGCGGCGACCTGGTGTTTCCCAACGCCTTCCTGCCGACCGCCGAGCGCTTCGGCATCATGCCGCAGGTCGATCTGTGGGTGCTGACGCGCGCGATCGAGACGCTCGCGGCGCTGCAGGCGCGCGGCCAGGGCGTGACCTTTACCATCAACCTCTCCGGCCAGACCCTCGACGCCGAACAGCTGGTGCCGCTGTTCAAGCGCCTGGTGCAGGACACGGCGGTCGATCCGCGCGCGCTGATCTTCGAGATCACCGAGACCAGCGCCATCGCCAACATCGAGGGCGCCAAGCGCCTGATCAACGACATGCGCGCGCTCGGCTGCCGCTTCGCGCTCGATGACTTCGGCAGCGGTTTCAGCTCGTTCTACCACCTCAAGCACCTGCCGGTGGACTTCGTGAAGATCGACGGCCAGTTCGTGCGCGGCATGGTGCACGATTCGGCGGACCGTGCCATCGTCGCCTCGATCAACGAGATCGCCCATTCCTTCGGCAAGCAGACGGTCGCCGAGTACGTCGAGAACGAGGAGATCTACCGGCTGCTGTGTGATTACGGCGTGGACTACGCGCAGGGCTTCTACATCTCGCGCCCGCAGAGCGAGGTGGGGGACCCGCGCCCCATGCCCCGCGGTGTGGTCGGGCACGCCTAGCGGGTCAGGGCGCGAAGCAGTCGAGATCGTTGGCGAGCGCCACGGGCGCCGCGTAGTGCTTGCGAATGTGGGTGAGCGTGTCGTCCTCGCGTCCGAGGCTGGCGCCGGTGCGATGCGCGAGCACCAGTTGTCGCGCCTCGGCCGCCTGGGCCAAGGCGCCGAGCTGCGAGGGCGCCGGGTACAGCGCGCGTGCCGCCGCGTCGGCATCCTCGGCCACCGCGTTGTGCAGCACCAGCAAATCCGCGCCGCGCGCGAGCCGCCTCAGCGTCTCGCCGCCAGAACTGCTGTCACCGGCAAGCACCACGCTCTTGCCAAGTGCCTCGATGCGCCAGGCAAGCGCCGGCGCCTGGCCGTGGCTGGTCGTGATCGCGGACACCCGCAGCCGCTCGTTCGCGAACACCGCGAGGATATCCGCCTGCGGGCGACGCGGCGCGCCGAGCTTGGCGGGCTTGTCGCGCACGTCATGCGGGTCGAGGCGAAAACCGTTGCGCACCATCGGGCTGAGCAGCGTGCCGAGGTAGCGGTAGGCGCCGCGCGTCGGGTCGAACAGATCGCGCACGAACGTCACGGTCGCCGGCATCGCCTTGTTGCCGGCCGGGCCGTAGATCGGCAGCACCCGGGTGCGGTTCTCGAGCATCGCCGCCTTCACCAGCGTGGCGAGATCCGCGGTGCGATCGACCTGCAGCTGCGAGAGCAGCACCACGTCAAGGTCGGTGGCCTGCGCGCCGGACTCGCCGAAGCGCAGTGCCGCGCCGCCGCCGATGTCAACGAGCACGCGCGCCTTGCCGTCCAGCCACAGGAGGTAGCTCGTGGCGGCACGCCGGGTGTGCAGCTGCGCCCCGCCCGAGCCCAACACCTGCAGGCGCATGCCGCTGTCGCCGCAGCCCTGGGCGTGCGCCGACGCCCCCGTGAGCGCGGCCAGCGCCAGTGCCAGCAGGCGCGCCCTCACAGGGGCTCCCAGTGCCGCAGGTGGTCGAGCCGCACGCTGTGCTCGAGTCCGGCGAGCGAGCGAAACACGAGAAACTCCTGGTGCGCGTGCGTGCGCAGATCGAGCGGCGTGACGACCTGCTCGTGGATCACGTTATCCTCGACCCAGCGCAGGCGCAGCCGGCGCCGCCGCAGGATGAGCAGCTCGAGCTCGGAGTAGCGATCGCACGAGATCGCGCGGTAGTCGCCACCGGAGGCGGACGGTTCAGTCATCGTCACGCCCGAGCACGACGCGCGTGAGCGTGCCGTCATGCTCGGTCTCGATGCGAAACTGGATCGGGCGACAGCACACCGGGCAGTCCTCGATGTAGTCGGCGTCTCCGGCCGAGGTGTCGATGGTCGTTTCGAATGCCTCGCCGCAGTACGGACAGCGCAGGCGGTGGCCAGCGAGCATGCGCGCCAGTGTACCAAACGCGTCAGGGGCCATGGCACAGGGCAGGCGCTTGTCGGGTTTTTGACGGAATGCCGGCACCGGCTTATGCGTCTATCAGGGTGAATGAGGTAGATTTTCACCCGCGAGCTGTTCTAGGGTAGACCTCCTCGCCAGTTACAGCACAGCGGTCACATGAGCACCAGCGGTATCCCGACCCCCATGGCCTTCGATTTCGATCGCTGGGCCGAGCTCGCCAAGGCGGATCCGCAGGCCTTCGAGCTGTGGCGCGACGCGATCATCGAGGAAGCCATCCAGAGCGCCCCCGCCGACTGCCACCAGCGCATGCGCGGTCTGCAGTTTCGCATCGATCTGGAGCGCCGGCGCGCACGCACGCCGCTCAAGGCCTGCATGCGGATTTCCTCGCTCATGTGGCAGTCGGTCATGGGGGAAAACGGCCTGCTCGATGCACTGAACGGCATGGGCCGCACCCTGCAGGGTGCGCCGATCGCGCGCACCGACCCGGCGCGCGCGCCGGCCAAGGTGCTTGTGTTTCACCGCGTGCCGCCGCACGATTAGCCCGATTCGCTCCGCGACCACGTCCCCCGCGACGAGGACAGGCCTCCTCAGGGCCCGGCTCACCATGCCTGCCGATGCGCCATGCGTGCGGTCGGCACGCTGCGGTTGCTCGCGGCACGGCTGATCGCCGTGGACGCGCTGAGGCCGCGCACCGCTTGCTTACCGAGGACACCGGCACGCAGGGGCCGGCAACTTCCCGCTCGAGCTCACGTATGCGCATTACCGTGACGAAGACACCGGCACGCGCGGCGCGGTCAAGCGCCCGGGCGCGGCGCTGTCCTGCGGCGTGCGCGACGACCTGGACGTCATCGCCTCGCTGCCCTACGCCTGGCTCGACACCGATGCGCCGGAGGGTGTCCGACACGTGCAGGGCGTGGGCGATGCCGGCCTTGACCTGAAGTGGCGCTTCTGCGCGCACGAGGCGCTGAGCGTAGCTCTCAAGCCCGGCGCGACATTCGCCACCAGGGACTGGGAAGAGGCGCTCGGTGCCGGGCGAGCGCGCGCGAGCGCCTGTCGGGTCGCGACCATCGATCCGAAACCCTGGGCGCTGCACCCGCATCCTGCGGAACGCCAACCGCCTCGGCGAGCGCACCGACCTGTGGCATGCCCTCGGTGGGCGGCTGGGTCTGGCTCCATTATGGATGGGCGCCTGGTCGCGGACCTCGCAAGCATCCGCGATATCGGCCCCGAAGACGCCAACAATCCGGCATTCGCCACCGCGGGGGATCATTTATGCGCCACATCCCGCGCTCGATATCGATCTCGGCGTACGCCGCAGCCGGAGTACGCCGGAAACCGAGTATGCGCTCCGGGCCGGTGCGACCCAGCGCTTCTAGCCAACGCTCGCACCGCTGCTATGTTTGCAGGAGCCGGTCATCGGCATTGGCACCGAGCTTGCATCGCGGCAGGACGAGTTGCTGCCATTGCCCGTGCGGCGACGTTTTGTTGACCGGCGGTGTGCCGCGTCCCGGCGCGGCACGTTCGTCCTTTTGCAAGCTGACACTATGGAGCGTTACCTCTTATGCGGACCAGACTGATCCTTGCGACGGCGGTTGCAGCCATGGCCGTGACGGCCCCGGCACACGCTGACGGCTTTGGCATCGCCGCCAAGGCCGGCTCGCTCGGCTATGGCGCCGAGCTCGGCTATCGGTTCAACGACTACCTCGGTGTGCGCGTCGGACTGAACACCGGCAGCTACGACTTCGATCAGGAAGACGCCGGCATCAACTATAAGTACAAGTTCGATTTCGACACCGTGCCGGCCCTGCTCGACTGGTACGTGTTCGGCGGCACCTTCCGCCTGACCGGCGGCTTCGTCTCGAACAACAACAAGCTGACCGGCACCGCCACCGGCAGCGTTGACATCGGCAACACTACCTAATACCAATGCGACGGCGACCGTCGATGTCGGCTTCGAGAAGTCCTCGACCTATCTGGGCCTCGGCTGGGGCGGGGTGCCGTCGGCCGGGCGCGGTTTCGGCATGGCGTTCGATCTCGGTGTCGTGATGCACGGTACGCCCACGGCGAAACTGTCGGCCAGCGCCGCCGTGCCCATCAATCCGGCGGACATCGCACAGGAAGAGCAACAGATCAACGACGAGATCAAGGACATGAAATACTGGCCGGTGGTGTCGCTCACGATCGGTTACACCTTCTAGCCTCAGCCGCCACGGCATGGCGGACCGCAAGGGCACGGTGCCAAACCGTGCCCTTGGTCTTTGCGCGGGCGATCAAACCGCAGCGCGATTGTGTGTCATGACGCGTTGCACTGCGCTGAGGTTTGCTCGCATACTGCCAGCCGCCGCCGTGCCCCGGCTCCCAGCATGACCCCCGTGACCACCCACACCCCGCGTATTCGCATCGGCATCAGCAGCTGCCTGCTCGGCGCCAAGGTGCGTTACGACGGCAACCACAAGCTCGACACCTTCATCACCGAAACGCTCGGCCGGCACTTCGAGTTCGTGCCAGTGTGTCCCGAGGTCGCGATTGGCCTGGGCGTGCCGCGCCCGCCGATCCGCCTGGTCGGCAGCGGCGCTGACGTGCGCGCCGTCGGCATCGCCGATCCGACGCTCGATGTCACCGCCAAGCTCGCGCACTACGGTGCGCGCATGGGCCGCGAGCTCGATGACATCAGTGGCTATCTCTTCAAGAGCAAGTCACCGAGTTGCGGCATGGAGCGCGTCAAGGTCTACCCCGAGAAGGGCGGACCGGGCGTGAAACAGGGCCGCGGCGTCTACGCCGCCGCCTTCATGGCCGCGCAACCCCTGCTGCCGGTGGAAGAGGAGGGGCGCCTCGGCGATCCGGTGCTGCGCGAGAACTTCATCGAAGCGGTGTTCGCCTACCGCCGCTGGCAGGAGCTGCTCGCGCGCGGGTTGAGCGCCGCACGGCTGGTGGAGTTTCACACACGCCACAAACTGATGCTCATGGCGCACAGCCCGGAGCGTTACCGCGCCCTGGGACGCCTGATCGCCGGCGTCAGCAGGGCCAAGGTGCGCGCGACGGCGGACAAGTACGTCCTCGCGTTCATGGACGCGCTGCGGGTGCCGCCGACGCGCGCGCGCCACACCAACGTGTTGATGCACGTCATGGGCTATTTCAAGAAGGACCTCGACACCGCCGACAAGCGCGAGCTGCTCGAGCGCATTCACGCCTACCGGCGCGGTCACGTGCCGCGCATCGTGCCGCTCACGCTGCTCAATCACTACCTGCGACGTCACCCGCAGCCCTACCTTGCTGGCCAGCATTACCTCGATCCCGGGCCGGATGAGCTGATGCTGCGTTGCGGCAGCTGACGGCGGCCGCGTCGCGCGCCTGTGCTAGCCTTGAATCAACGGCCCCCGGAGCCCCGCCGCCCTTGACCGAACAGCGTCGCCACGAGCGCATCCCCCTCACCGTTGAGGTCGAACTGGTCGATCCGGCCATCGGCAAGTTCATCGCCAACACCCGCGACATCAGCGACGGCGGCGTGTTCGTGCGCCTCGGCCCGAAGCCGTGGCCGGAGCTGGGGGCGACCGTAACCGTGCGCGTCAATCAGATGCTGGGCGATGAAGCGCCACCCCTGCTGCGCGCGCGCGTGGTGCGCGTGAGCGCCGAGGGCGTGGCGCTCGCGTTCGTGCTGGACGAGCAGCCGTAAGCCAACGCGGCGCCATGCCGAGCGAGAACCTGCGGCGCGGCGCGCTGTTGATGCTGGCATCCGGCCTGCTGTTCGCCGTGATGGGCGCGGTCGTCAAGAAACTGTCCGTGCTCTTGCCGAACGAGACCATCGTGTTCTTCCGCAACATCGTCGGCCTGGCGGCGCTTGCGCCGTGGATCACCTATCGCGGCTGGCACGTGATCCGGACGGCCCGGCCCGGCGCGCATCTGGTGCGCAGCCTGTTCGGCATCGGCTCGATGTACTGCTTCTTCTTTGCCCTTGGCCGCCTGCCGCTTGCTGAGGCCACGCTGCTCAATTACTCGACCCCGTTGTTCGTGCCATTCATCGCCTGGTTCTGGTTGCGCGAGCCGGTGCCGACCGCGTTGCGCTGGATCCTGGTGGCCGGCTTTGTCGGGGTGCTGCTGATCCTGAAGCCGGGGCATGCGCTGTTCGCACCGGCGTCGCTGGTCGGCCTGGCCTCCGGTCTGTTCGCGGCCGTGGCCATGACCGGGGTGCGCAATCTGGCGCGCAGCGAATCCACCACCACCATCGTGTTCTACTTCACGGTGGTCGGTTGCACCGTGTCGTCGGTGCCGATGCTCTGGGCGTGGCACACACCGCCTCCCGAGACCTGGGGCTGGCTGCTCGTCATGGGCACCGCGGCCAGCGCGGCGCAGCTCCTCATGACCCGCGCCTACGCGAGCGCGCCGGCCGCGCACGTGGGTCCGTTCACCTACTCGACAGCTGTTTTTGCCGCGCTCGGCGGCTGGTGGTTCTGGGGCGAGCTGTTCGATGCCCTGTCGCTGCTCGGCGCGCTGCTGATCGCGGCCGCCGGCATCCTCACCATCCGCCGCACCGCGCGGCCGCCCAGCCTCGCCTAACATCGCGCCGGCTGGCTTATAATCCGGCCACGGATCATGCACGGTGCGGAGGATTGCATGCACAGTCTCGAAAGCGCGATCGCGGTGATCAGCAATTGGCCCGCGGGCAAGAAGCAGGAACGCGATAAGGTGCGCGCCGCGCTCGCCGATCTCATCGGCGATTGTGAAGCGGCCATCAAGGTGTGGCAGGAGTATCTCGCGGCACCGACCACCTCATCAGACAAGTGGAGCATCGTGGCCTGGATCGGCGCGGAGCGTGCCCGGCGGCTGCACGAGATCAACCTCGCCGCGCGCCAGCGCCTGCACGCGATCTGCGCCAGTGCCGGCGGCGCGGCCGCCCGCACGGTGCGGCTCGACGACGATCTGATCGAGATGGCCTACCGCATGCTCGCGCCGGGCGAGACCGGGGTGGACGCGGCCAATGCCGCGGTGCAGACGCTGCGCGGCCGCATTGAGCAGCTGCGCGCCCTGCAGACGAAGCTTGCGGCGACACCGCGCGCGACGCAGGCAAGTGCGCCGCCCGCCCGGCGCGCGGCCAAGCCGAAGGTGTCCAGGAAGAAGGCCGCCTCCAAACCGAAGGCCGGCAAGGCCAAGAAGAAAGCCGCAAAACCCAAGAAGTAACGCGCGCACCGAGCGCGGCCCCGGCGGCGCCTACGGCTTCTTCGGCTCGGTCTGGCTGCGTGGGCCGCCCTTGCGCTCGCTGCTCTTCTTCTTGAGTTCGGTCTGCGGTTCGGCGCACGGATCGTCCATGCGCAGGCCGGTCTTGGCCGCGGGGGTCTTGTCAGCGGGCGTGGTTGCCGGTTTCTGCTCCGGCGCGGCGGCCGTGATCGTGGCAAAGCCTGCTGCCAGCAGCGCCATCGTCATGCGTGTGATGTTCATCCCGTCGTCTCCGTGACTCCTGGGTAGGCAAAGCAAGAACGCCCCCAGGCGGGGGCGTTCAGGCATGTCCGAAAACCGGGGAAGGGCTTACTTCTTCTTCTCCGGGCACTTCACGTCCTTGCCATCGACCTTGACGGTCTCGCCCGGCTTCTTGTCCTTGCAGGCCTTGGCAACGGCGTCGTTACCCGCACCTTCGTGCTTGGCGGCGAAGGCCACGGACGCGGTGCCGAACGAGGCGGCGAGGGACAGCGCAACCAGGGTGTTGAGCAGCTTGTTCATTTGGTTTCCTCCGTTTCAGAAATGTCCTGCGGTAAAAGGCGCCCCCGGCTCGGGGGGCGCTCGCTCCGGAAACTTTAGAAGCTCTTACTTCTTCTTCTTCTCCGGGCACTTCACGTCCTTGCCGTCGACCTTGACGGTCTCGCCCGGCTTCTTGTCCTTGCAGGCCTTGGCAATGGCGTCGGCCGACTGGGCGAAGGCGGTGCCGAAGGAAGCAACGAGGCCGAGGGCCATCAGGGTGCTGAGGATCTTCTTCATGATGTATTGACTCCTGCTTGGTTCGTTATGTGGGTGTCTGCCGGCCGGGGCAACTGCTCCCAGCGACATTGCCGATCACAACAGCAATCGCTATGCCAATGTTCCGTCACCGAGATACATGCGTTAATTCAATAGGTTGAACATAACATGTGGACTCCAGACGGCATTCCCCCGTATTGTGAAGCTACAAGAATTGTAGGTCACCACCAATTCTGATGTCGCATTTCCTCTCCTTCCTCGGGCTCGGCCGCCTGCAGCGCAAGATCGTGCAGGTCATCACGATCATCGTCGTCGCGCCCATGCTCGTGGCTGGCTGGTTGGCCTCGGCGTGGGTGTCCCGCAGTTTCGAACAGCGTCTCGAGCAATGGATCAGCGATGCGGCACGCGCCAATCAGAACTGGCTGAAGGCGTACCAGAACGATGCGGTGATGCTCGGGCGGGTGCTGGCCGACGATCCCGAGTACCTGGCGAGCCTCGACGATCTGACGGCCGACGAGCTGCCGTCGCCGATCAAGCGCATCACCCAGGAACTCGGCATCCACCTGATCCAGGTCTATGGCCCGGACCGGCGCCTCATCTACTCGTCGATCCCGCTGCAGATGCCGGCGCTGTGGGAACCGGGCCAGACCGAGGCGGTACTGAAGGTCATCCGCCGCAACAACAGTATGCTGGCCGCGGTCGGGATCACAGCGCTGCCCCGCAATGGCCCGGTCAAGTACTATCTCGTGCTGGGTAGCCTCATCGGCGAGGACTTCGCCAAAGAGCTGTCGCAGCTCACCGGACTTAAGACGCGCATCTATCACCGCGAGGGAAAAAACTACTTCGACGTGTTTTCCAAGCCCGACGAGGTAATGACATTGCGCCACCTGCCGCGCGAGGTGGTCGCCAGTCTCGAGTCCGATAAAAAAACCTACTACAGCACCGAGGCCGAGCACGGCGAGTTTCGCGGCCTGTACACGCCGCTCGTGGATTCGACCGGGCGCGTCGAGGCGATCCTGTTCAGCGGCCTGGAACGCCGCGGCATGCAGGAAGTGTTGACCAATCGCATTGCGCTGTTCGCGCTGATCTCCCTGCTCGGTATCGTGATTGCGATCGCCACCGGCCTGTTGCTCAGCCGGCTGGTGGTGCGACCGCTCGAATACCTGCGCAAGGGGGCGCTCGAACTCGCCGGGCAGAACTTCAACGCCAGCGTGCCGATCACCTCGGACGACGAGCTTGGCGATCTCGCCAAGACCTTCAACGCGATGGCGGCACGCCTGCGCGAGGCGCGCGACGAGCAGCAGCAGCGCTTCCAGACCGACAAGCTCGCGGCCATGGGAGAGCTGTCGGCAGCGCTGGCGCACGAGATCCGCAACCCGATCGGTGTCATCAGCACTTCGGCGGCGCTGCTCGAGAAGCCCGATTACGACCCGGCGCGGCGGGCGGAGCTCACGCGCATGATCCGCGAGGAGAGCGCGCGTGTGAGCAATCTGGTGCAAGACTTCCTGCAGCTGTCACGCTATCGGCGGCCGACCTTCGCATCGATCGATCCGGTCGCCCCGCTCGAGGGCGCCGTGACGCTGGCGCTCGCCGGCCGCGAGCACGTGCGCATCGAGCGCCGCTATGCCCACGAGCAAGCCCGCATCCAGGCCGACAGCGGCCTCCTGCAGCAGGCCTGGGGCAACGTGCTCACCAATTCACTGCAGGCAATGGAAGGGCGCGAGGCGGCGCTGATACTGAGCACGCGCGTCGCCAATGGCCAGGTCCAGGTGGCGCTCGAAGACAGCGGCCCCGGCATCCCTGCCGAGATCATGCCGCGGCTGTTCGAGCCATTCTTCACCACCAAGGAGAACGGCACGGGCCTCGGTCTCAGCATCGCCTTTGCCTTGGTGAGCGCCAACGGCGGGCGGCTCGAGGCGGCTGCCCCGGAGCAGGGCGGGGCGCGGTTCGTGATGACATTTCCGCTGATGGAGAAGGTGCACGCATGACACGCAAGGTGCTGGTGGTCGAGGATGAGCAGAACATGCAGGCAGTGATGCGCCTGATCCTGGAGGGCGCCGGTCACGAGGTGCTGGTGGCCGACAGCGGCGAGGCGGCGCTGCCATACCTGCGCGATCCGGCGCTCGATGTCGTGCTGTCCGACCTTAAGATGCCCGGCATGGGCGGTGAGGCGTTCGTGCTGCGCGCGCGCCAGGAGCGCCCCGACCTGCCCGTGATCGTGGTGACCGCGCACGGCACCATCCGCTCGGCGGTGCAAAGCATTCACGACGGCGCGGCCGACTATCTGACCAAGCCCTTCGAGCCCGAGCAGCTCGAGATCGCCGTGCACAATGCGCTCAAGCTGCGCGATATCCTGCTCGAGAACCAGCGCCTCAAGGTCGCGGCCGGGCAGGTGCGCAGCCGCCGGCTGGTCGGCGAGAGCGCCGCGGCGCGCACCCTGCTCGAGGAGATCGAGCGCGTGGCACCCTACAAGACGAGCGTCCTGATCTGCGGCGAATCCGGCACCGGCAAGGAGCTGGTGGCGCGCACCATTCACGAGCTGTCGCCGCGGCGCAACGCGCCGTGGATCGCGATCAACTGTTCGGCGATCCCGCGTGATCTAATGGAGAGCGAGCTGTTTGGTTACGTGAAGGGCGCCTTCACTGGTGCCACGCAAAACCGCGCCGGGCGTCTGGAGCAGGCCCAGGGCGGCACGCTGTTTCTGGATGAGATCGGGGATCTCGATCTCAGCCTGCAGGCCAAGCTGCTGCGCGTGCTGCAGGAGCGCGAATTTTCTGCCGTCGGCTCCGATCAGCTGCGCGCCGTCGACGTGCGTTTCCTCGCCGCCACCAACCGCGATCTCAAGGAGCTGGTGCGCGCCGGCAAGTTCCGCGAGGACCTGCTGTATCGCCTGGACGTCTACAACATCGCGGTGCCACCGCTGCGCGCGCGGCGCGAGGACATCCCGCTGCTCGCGCAGGTGTTCCTGCGCGAGGTGTCGGTGGAGACCGACAAGCCGGTCACCGGCATCACCCCGGCGGCGCTCGAGCAGCTCACGCGTTACGCCTGGCCGGGCAATGTGCGCGAGCTGCGCAACACCATGGAGCGCGCGGTGCTGTCGTGCCGCTCCGGGCAGATCGACGTTGCCGACCTGCCGCCCGCGCTGCGCCTGGCCGGCGATGCGGCACGGGTTGGCGGGGCAGCCGCCGAACCGCGCGCCGAGCGCAATCTCGATGAGTGGCTGGCGGAGGTGGAGCGGCGCGCGATCCTCGAGGCGTTGGCGCAGTGCAACGGCGTGCAGGCGCATGCCGCGCGCCGCCTCGGGGTGTCCGAGCGCAGCCTCTGGCACCGCATCAAGAAGCTCAACATCCAGATCTCGCGCACGGTCGGCTGAGCCGTGCGCGCGCTCTAGCGCGTGAGTGTCCTCACGCCCGCGTCGCTGCCGAGCAGCAGCACATCGGCCGGCCGGCGCGCAAACAGGCCGTTGGTCACGATCCCGGTGATGTGATCGAGCTCGCTCTCGAGCTCGACCGGATTGAGGATCTTGAGGTTGTGTACGTCGAGGATGACGTTGCCATTGTCGGTAACGAAACCCTCGCGCAGGCGCGGCTGGCCGCCGAGCTTGACGAGCGCGCGCGCCACCAGGCTGCGCGCCATCGGAATGACCTCGACCGGCAGCGGGAAGGCGCCAAGCACGCCGACCAGCTTGGAATCGTCGGCGATGCACACGAACCGGCGCGACGCCGCCGCCACGATCTTCTCGCGGGTGAGCGCACCGCCGCCGCCCTTGATGAGATGCAGGTGCTCGGTGGCCTCATCGGCGCCGTCGACGTACAGCGGCAGGTCGCCGGTGCTGTTGAGGTCGAGCACCGGGATGCCGTGCTTCTTCAGGCGTTCGGCGGTCGCATTCGAGCTCGCCACCGCGCCGTCGAGCTTGCCACGCACCTTGGGCAGGGCATCGATGAAGTGATTGGCAGTCGACCCGGTGCCGACCCCGATCACGCTGCCCGACTCGATGTAATCGAGCGCGGCCAGCGCCGCCGCCTTCTTTTTCTCGTCTGGCGTCATGAATGCGCCTAAATGTTCTAATCCGCAGGCAGAATACCTATTATTGCCGTTCAAATAAAGCACAGGCCGCGGCCTCCATGCCAGACAACTATCTGAAGAAGATTCTCACCGCACGCGTCTACGACGTCGCGCGCGAGACGCCGCTCGAGCACGCACCGCTGCTATCGCGCCGCACCGGCAACGAGGTGTGGGTCAAGCGCGAGGATGAGCAGCCGGTGTTCTCCTTCAAGTGCCGCGGCGCCTACAACAAGATGGCGCACCTGACCGCACGCGAGCTGAAACGCGGCGTCATCGCGGCCTCGGCCGGCAATCACGCGCAGGGCGTGGCGCTTGCGGCGCGCCGGCTGGCCACGCGCGCCGTGATCGTCATGCCGCGCACCACGCCGCAGATCAAGGTCGATGCGGTGCGCAACCTGGGCGGCGAGGTCGTGCTGCACGGGGACAACTACGACGCCGCCTACGCGCACGCGCGCATTGTGGCGCGCCGTCGCCGGCTCACCTTCGTGCACCCCTACGACGATCCCCTGGTGATCGCCGGGCAGGGCACGATCGGGCTCGAGATCGCCAAGCAGCATCCCGGGCCGCTCGATGCCGTGTTCGTGCCGGTCGGCGGCGGCGGCCTGATCGCAGGCATTGCCGCCTACCTCAAGCAGCTGCGCCCCGAGGTCAAGATCATCGGTGTCGAACCGGAAGACGCCGACGCCATGGCGCGTTCGCTCGCGGCCGGGCGGCGCGTGGTGCTCGAGCACGTCGGCATCTTTGCCGACGGGGTGGCGGTGCGCAACGTCGGCGCAGAGACCTTTCGCCTGTGCCGGCAGTACGTCGACGACATGGTGATCGTGTCGAACGACGAGATCTGTGCCGCGATCAAGGACATCTTCGAGGACCGCCGCTCGATCCTGGAGCCGGCCGGCGCGCTCGCCTACGCCGGCCTCAAGCGCTACGCGCAGGAACAGCGGCTGCGCAAGCGCGTGCTGGTCACGATCGCCTCGGGCGCCAATGTCAATTTCGACCGCCTGCGCTACGTGGCCGAGCGCGCCGAGATCGGCGAGCGGCGCGAGGCGATCTTCGCGGTCACGATCCCGGAGCGGCCCGGCGCGCTCAAGAGGTTCTGCCGGATCCTGGGTGATCACAGCATCACGGAGTTCAACTACCGCTTCGCCGACCCCAAGGCGGCGCACATCTTCGTGGGTATTCAGGTGCGCGAGGCCGAGCGCATCGATCGCCTCGCCACGACCCTGCGTCGTCACGGCTATGCGACGCTCGACATGACCGACAACGAGATGGCCAAGCTGCACATCCGCCACATGGTCGGCGGGCGCGCGCCCAATGCGCATGACGAGATCATCTACCGCTTTGAGTTCCCGGAGCGCCCGGGCGCGCTCATGGAGTTTCTGAGCAAGATGGGCGGCGGCTGGAACATCTCGCTGTTTCACTACCGCTCGCACGGGGCGGATTTCGGGCGCGTGCTGGTCGGCATGCAGGTGCCGCCGCGCGACAAGGCCAAGTTCCACCGCTTTCTCGACACCCTCGGCTACGAGTATGTCGAGGAGACCGGCAATCCGGCCTATCAGCTGTTCCTGAGCTGAGCGGACGCGCGCGCCGCGTCAGCGGGCCGGCAGGCGCTCGGCCTTGCGGATCACGACGTCCTGGCGCGGCACATCCCGGTGCGGAAAGGTGACGGTGGTCTCGGCCGATTCGATCTTCCTGACCACGTCCATGCCGGCAATCACGCGGCCGAACACGCAGTAGCCCCAGCCCTCGGCCGACCGGGCGCGATGATCGAGCGCCGCGTTGTCGACGGTGTTGATGAAGAACTGCGCCGTCGCCGAGTGCGGGTCGCTGGTGCGTGCCATGGCGATGGTGCCGGCGCTGTTGCGCAGGCCGTTGTCGGCTTCGTTCCTGATCGATGCGCGTGTCGGCTTCTGCCTCATGCCCGGTTCGAAGCCGCCGCCCTGAATCATGAAGCCCTTGATGACGCGGTGGAAGATCGTGCCGTTGTAGAAGCCGGCAT
>CAZVUN010000038.1:0-21111 GCA_964629975.1 uncultured Acidiferrobacteraceae bacterium
GCGTGCCGTTTGCGCACAAGCACTACGCGCCGGATGCGCAGGCACTCTACGAGCTGACGCGCCGCGCCAAGGTCGCCCTGACCGGAAGCGGGGCGGAGGTCGGGCGCTGTTCGTTCCGCGACCAAATGCCGCTTGCGCGCTGGCGGCACGTGACGGCGCGCGATCTCGCGCGCCTGCAGCGCATGGGCGAGGAGCCATTTGCGCTGCGCCATTTCGAGGACTGGCTCGCCGATGTCGGCGACACCCACGGCATCCCGATCCTCGACTTGTTCGAATGGGAGCAGGGCCATGGCAACTGGCTCGCGATGACGCAGCTCGAATTCGACGCCGCCTGGCAGGACATCTTCACGCCCTACAACTCGCGCGAGATTCTGCTCAGCCTGCTCGCCGTCGAGGAGCGCTACCGCCGCAAGCCAGACTACCGGCTGTTTAGGGATCTGATCGAGCACCTGTGGCCCGAGGCGCTGGGCGAACCGATCAATCCGCCACATCGCATGCGGTGGACGGGCCGCATCGCGCGCCGGGCGCGAGCCATCTATGCCCGCTATCGCAGTCTGTTTCATCCGCCAGGCAGTTGAGCGTCATCCACGCCGGCGGGCGGCGGTTGTTGCTTATGTTTTACAGGCCTCACCGGCGCGCAGCGGCGGCTGCCGACGCTGCCAAGCGCAGTCCTCGAGAAAGGGGCGCTCGCGCGCCGCGCGAACAGCACGTCGGAACTTTGTGCAGACACTCGAACCCGTCGTGCTTTTGACGCCTCCGGCACGAGAAGTGCGTGGCCGGGTCCCGCGCGCTGTTGTATCCTAAGCCAACCGTGGGCTTGTGCCGGCACGCCGTGTCGTTACCCGCCACAGGAAAAGGTGTCGCAGTGTGCTGCAAGGAACCCGGGGTGTGATGTCGTTGTTTGCGATATGTCGCTGCCTTGCGCGGTGCGCGCGTGCGCCGCGAGCCGGTCGAGTCCCCGCTCGGTGTGTTCATGGTCGTGGCCTGCGCCCCGTTGCGCCATCAATCGGTTCACCATGAGAAGCCGGATTCGAAGCGCCCTCACCGCGCCCATCAAGCGCATCGCCATCCGCCTCGCCGAACGCGTCGAATGCTGGCGGCGCGACGTGCTGCCGGAATTCGCCAACCGTCCGCGTAACCTCACCATCGAGCTGCCGCGCACCATCTGTTTGCCGCAACGCATCTACATCGGCGACGACGTCTGGCTCGGTCCGGGGTGTCTGCTGTGTCCGGTTCCGCATTTTCCATCGCTGCCGTTCTGGCCGCGCGATCGCGAGCCCACCTTCAGCCAGCGGTTCGATCCGAAGATCATCATCGGTAACCGTGTGGTCGCAACCGGACACCTGACGCTCGGCGCGCACCAGGAGATTCGCATTGGCGATGACGTCATGTTCGCGGCCAACGTGCACCTGACCGATGCATTCCACGGCTTCGAGAACGCCGAGGAGCCGTACAAGTATCAGCCGATGTTCCGGGTGGCGCCCATCGTCATCGAGCGCGGCTGCTGGATCGGGCAGAACGTGGTGGTGTTGCCGGGCGTGACCATCGGGGAACTGACGATCATCGGCGCCAACAGCGTGGTGACGCGCGATATCCCGCCGCGCTCGATCGCCGTGGGCGCCCCGGCGCGCGTGATCAAGAGCTGGGACGCGACGGTGCGGCGCTGGGTGCCGGTGACCGGCGCGATCTGAGCCGCTCGGCGGCATGATGCGCGGGGCCCGCACCCGGCGCAGCGCGTTGGAGACAGCATCCTGGTTTTCACCGGGAGGGCGGTAGCGTGCCCGGACACCGGCGAATCGGCAGTGGGCAGATGGCAAATCGACTAACCAAGGCGCGGTAACGGGATGATCAGATCGGAACCGGCCGCCTCCACGGGAGGCAACAGCGCCTGGCGATGGATCGCATCGATGGCGCGTCGTGGGCTGCGCGCGGTCCCGTTGCTGCGCATGGCGTTGCATTGGCTGCGCGCCTGGCACGATGAGTGGCGCCCGCGGGTGTGGCTGCTCGAAGGCGAGGAACGCCGCAGCGGCGCTCCGCTTCGCATTCTGTTCAGCGGTCAGCTCGAAAACCGCAACTACATCGCCGGCCTTGCGTTCCGCGACGCCTGCGCGCAGCGGGATTTGGGCCGGAAAAATCGGCGCCGACTGCTCGCTGAGGGATGGCGGCTTGCCGATGCGGATTTGAGCTTCGTCGAGGCCGCGGTACCGCTGGCGAGGCGAGAGGCAGCCCCGGAAGCGTTTCTCGTGCCGACCTGGATCGGTGGCGAGGTCGACATCGCGCAGGCCCTGCGCCGCCTGCAGGCCAGCAAAAGTACGCGTCAAAACTTGCGCCGGCTGCACGATTGCGGGGCACGCCTCGAGGTCAGGCGTGAGCGCGCCGCCTGCGAGGCGTTTTACGACACCATGTATGCACCGTACATCGGCGCTAGATTCGGCGAGCGGGCATTCACCATGCGCCGCGAGGAGATGGCGGCTGCCGAGCCCCGCAGCGAATTGCTGCTGCTGATGATCGATGGCGTGGCCATTGTCGGTCAGATCGTGTTGTACGAGCCCGCGCGGGTGAGACTGTGGTCGGTCGGCGTCAAGGATGGCGATCGCGGCTATCTCAAAGGCGGCACGATGCAGGCGCTCGATGATCTCACGCTTCGCTATCTGGCAGGCCAGGGCCATCGCGCCGTGCATCTGGGCGCCTCGCGGCCGTTTCTGCACGATGGCGCGCTCGGTTACAAGCGTCGTCTCGGCATGCGCATTACGGATCATGGCGGCCGCGGATTCGTGCTGCGGCACCGAAGCGACTCGCGCGCGGCGGGCGCCTTTCTTGCCGCCAATCCGTTCGTCTACATCGACGACGGACAGTTCAAGGCCGCCATTCACGTCGAGAAATCCGCCGCCGAGACGCAGGCGTCGCGCCCGAATGTGCAGGAGCGCTATGCCCTTGCCGGCCTCGCGGCGGTGTCGGTGTTCGCGCTGCCGGCGGCGGGCGGCACGGAAAAAAACGAGGCAACGCGGCACGCGGCGGCGGCCGCACCGCAATCGCGGACACGGCGTACCTTCGTCACGGCACTTGCCGCCACGGCGGCGCTCGCGGCCTGCGAGGCCATCGAGTTCGAGGAGCGGCGCGCGGCAGCGCAGCGCGTGGTCGTGGTCGGCGCCGGGCTCGCGGGTCTGGCGGCGGCGATCGAGCTCGTGCGCGGCGGCCATGACGTGACGCTGCTCGAAGCGCAAGCGCGGCCGGGCGGGCGCGTGCTCACATTGCGTGCGCCGCTCGCCGACGGGCTGTACGGCGAGGCCGGTGCGGCGCGCATTCCGGATGGTCACGCACTTACGCTCGAGTACGTGCGCCGTTTCGGGCTGGAGCTCGAGCCTTTCTATCCTGCGACGGGGCGCTTCGTCGTGCACGAGAACGGCAAGCGGCGCGACATCGCGTGGCGGGAGTTCGCGGATGCGGTTGAGCGATATGTCGGTTCGCACCTCGACCAGCACCGCTTCGGGTGGCGCATCGATGGCACGACCCATTGGTTCCGGATAATCGGCGGCAACGACCGCCTGCCGCGCGCGATGGCCGAGTCGCTTGGGGAACGCCTGCGCTACGAGGCGCCCGTGCAGCGCATCGAGCAGGACGCGCACGGCGTGCGCGTCGGCTTCCTGGATCGCGGCCGCACCGAATGGATCAAAGCCGACCGGGTGATTTGCACGATCTCCTTTCCGCTCGTGCGCCACATCGAGTTTTCCCCCGCCCTTTCCCCGGCGAAGCAAAGAGTGGTCGAGGAGATGGCCTATGCCATGGCCGCGCGTATCTACCTGCAGTGCCGTAACCGCTTCTGGGAGGGGCGCGGAGAGAACGGGTTCGCCATTTCGGACTGGCCGGCCGAGATCTGGCAGCCGAGCTTCAACCGCAGTGGCGCGCGGGGTCTCCTCGGCGTGTATCTGCGCCACCTCGAGGCGATTCAAATGCTGGTGCATGGCGAGGGGGGTCGGGTCCGCGCGGCGCTCGCGCGCGTCGAGGAAATGTTCCCCGGCGCGCGGCAGGCATTCGAGCGCGGGGTGGAGAAGTTCTGGTGCCAAGATCGCTGGGCGGGTGGTGCCTACTCGGCACCGGCGCCCGAGCAGGTCGAGATCGCCGCGCGGCCCGAAGGACGCGTCCATTTCGCCGGCGAGCACACTTCACGTTGGAACGCATGGATGCAAGGCGCGCTCGAATCCGGTCGGCGCGCGGCGACCGAAATCCTGCAGGCATGATGGCGGGTGGGCGGACGTCACCGCTGGTCTTGCCGCGGCCTGGCATGCGTGTGCTGGCGCTCGCCATGCTCGTGCGCCATGCGCCGACGCGCTGGAAGTTCCAGGACCGTTCGATCCTGCTGCGCAAGCGCATCGCACCGGCAGCGCCGGCGGTCCTGCCGCCCGGCCACAGCTGGGTCTGGGCCGGGCCCGCGGAGATCGGGGCCATCGATGCCCACGCGGAGGCGACCTCGCGTTCCGCCTACGCGCGCCGCCTGGCGCGGGGGGACGCCTGTTTGTGCCTCAAGCGCGGTGAACAGATCGTCGGCTACCGCTGGATCGCCTGGCACAGCGGGTGTCTGTACTGCGGTTTCGGGCCGCGCCAGGAACTGCGATTTCTCCCGCTCAAGCCGACGCAGGCCTTTCTCTACGACCTGTACGTGTATAGCGCGGAGCGTCGCCACGGCTACGGCGCCATGCTCTTTCAGAGGACGTTCGACGTGCTGCGGGAACGCGGTATTCAAGAGGCCTTCGCCCTGGTGGATCCCGCCAACCACGCCGTGATCCGGCTCGATCTGCGTCTTGGATTCGAGGCGGTATGCATGGCCTATGCGTTCCGGATCCGCCAGTGGCACACGATGCTGTTCGGGCCCGAGACCGACGCGCCGGCGATAAATGCGTGGATGGCGCAGTTGGCAGGAAGCCATGCGGCACCCGGGGCAACTGCGCAGGTCGCCTGCTCGTGAGTCGCACGTCGCTGCGAGATATGCTCAAGTCGATCGCACCGTTGCGTATGGCGGTGCGCCGGGCGCGCGCCATGCGCGACCGGAATTTCCGCGACGTGTGGCGCCTCAGCGGGCCGGAGCGGCATAGCGGCAATACCCTACGGGTCTTCTGCGCCGGTCAGCGCGAGGTCTGCCGGTATGTCGAGCAGCTGGTCTTTGCCCCGGGTACCGCGCAGGTGCGTCATGGCTGGATGGGGTCGCGCCGCGTGAGCGTCATGTTGACGAGCTCGCGCGTGCCGTACGGATTGGTGTTCATCCAGGTGCATCACGAAGTGTCCCCCGCGCTCACGCGAGACGGCG
Source organism: uncultured Acidiferrobacteraceae bacterium (assembly GCA_964629975.1). GTDB lineage: Bacteria > Pseudomonadota > Gammaproteobacteria > Acidiferrobacterales > Sulfurifustaceae. The sequence goes on from CAZVUN010000038.1 coordinate 5,303, forward strand.
TGTTCGTGTTGCCGTCGTGGATGGCGGGTGAGCTCGACGTCGCGCACTCGCTCGCCTGTCAGCGCGGCAACGACAGCGTGAAGACCGACCTGCGCCGCATCCGCCAGCAGGGTTTCACGCCGCGCGTCACGCGCGATCGGGGCGCGATCGAGCGGTTCTACCGCACGATGTATCTGCCCTATGTGCATCAGACCCACGGCGAGCGCGCCTTCGTTGCGACCCTGGCCGAACTGGAGCGCGAGTCGCCGCAGGGTATCGAGTTGCTGCTGATCGAGCACGGCGGCCGGGAGGTCGCGGGGGTGATCCTCGGCAGCCACGATACGCAGCGGCTCGACGCCCTGGAACTTGGCGTGCTCGATGCCGACCGCAGTCTCGTCAAGCGCGGGGTGCTTGGAGCGATTTACTATTTTGCGCTGCGGCTCGCCCAGGAGCGCGGCTGCCGGCGGCTCTATCTGGGCGGGTCGCGGCCGTTTCTCACCGACGGGGCCCTGCGCTACAAGAGCAAGTGGGGTCTGCGCATCACCGGGCGGCTGCCCTCGATGCCGGATTGCCTGTTGCTGCGCCCGCGGCTCGACGATCCGGCGGTGGCGTCGTTTCTCAAGCACAACCCTTTCGTCTACGAACAGTCCGAAGGGGTTTATCGCATCGCCCTGTTCGTGGATAGCGACCCCGGCGTCGAGCCGCGGCCCTACGACAAACGGCTCGGCCGGGAGCTCGGCGGGATCGCGGGGGTCACGGTGATTCCGCTTACCGCCACGGCGGCGCGGGCGTCAGCCGCTTCGGATCGGGGCGCGCAACTCCTCGCGCAGCCACGGGAGGCGCGGTCGTGAGCGCGAGCGTTGCGTCCGGGCCGGTGGGGGAAGGCGAGCGCATCGTGCTGCTCGATGTGCTGCGCGGGCTCGCCATCTTCGGGATCCTGGCGGTCAACGTGCTCGTGTTCAGCGCCCCGGTGCGCATGCCGGGATTCGTGCGGGCGGAGGCCAGCGCTCTCGATGAGGTCGTCGAGGCGGTGCTTGCGGCCGCGTTCGTGGGCAAGTTCTACACCTTGTTTTCGCTTCTCTTTGGCGTCGGGTTCGCCTTGCAACTGCAGCGCGCCGAGGCGCGCGGCGACGGATTCGCGCTGCGCTACGCGCGCCGCCTCGGCGTGCTGTTCGCGCTCGGCGCAGCGCATGCCGTGCTGCTCTGGGAGGGGGACATCCTGTGGCTGTACGCGCTGCTCGGGTTCGTGCTGCTGGGCGTGCGCGGATTGGGCGACCGCACCGTCCTCGCGCTGGTGGGCGCGTGTCTCATCGCCTCGATCGGCGGCCTGTGGCTTGCCGATCGTTGGCTGCTTCGCACGTCGGACTTGTCCGCGGACCTGCTCGCCGAGGCGATCCGGATCTATGGCTCCGGGAGCTACGGGGAGATCATCGCCCATCGCCTTGCAACCCTGCCGCGCAGCCTCTTCGAGCTCGTGCTCGAGCAGGCGCCCGGCGCGCTCGCCATGTTCCTGCTGGGGCTCTACGTCGGACGCAATCGCCTGTTCGAAAGCGCGGGGGACTTCGCACAGCCCATGCGCGGGTCCTTCGTGGCCTTGCTCCTGGCTGCGGTGGCGGCCAACGCGGCGTTCGTCTACGGCGAGCTCAGCGGGCAGTCCCGCTTCGAGGTCGTGGGGCTCGCCCTCGGCGGGCCGCTGCTCTGCCTCGTCTACGTGCTCGCCGTGGCGCGGCTGCTGCGCGCGCGGCGCTGGCAGGCGCGGGCCTGGCCTGTCGCCGCGGTGGGCCGCACGGCGTTGACGAACTACCTGCTGCAATCGCTCATCTGCACGAGCATCTTCTACGGCTATGGGGCCGGGCTCTACAACCGCATCGGCGCCGCACAGGCGGTGGCGCTCGCCGTCGGGATTTACGGTGTCCAGCTTGCAGCGAGCGCGTGGTGGCTCGCGCACTTCCGCTTCGGTCCGGTCGAATGGCTGTGGCGCAGCCTCACCTACGGGCGCCGCCAGCCCTTGCGGCGCAGCGCCCTGCAACGGGAAGCCGTGGATGTTCGCCCGCTATGAGCAGGAAGGGCAGCCGATGGCTGGCGGCCTGCGCGCGGCGCTGCGGCGCATGCCGCTCTTGCGCAGCGCCGTGCGCGGCGCGCGTGCCTGGCTCGATGAGCACCGCATCGATGTGTGGGCGGTCCGCGGGGCCGAACGGCACGGCGGAGACGATTTGCATGCCCTGCTCGGCGGGCACCTCGAGACCAAGAATTACCTGCGCGAGCGGCTGTTTCGCGCGGGCGCGCACGAAATCCATCACCGTGCCTGGCGCAGTCGTCTGGGCGCGATCGTGGGCGGCCGCGGTCGCCCCGATGTCGTGCTGCTCGATACCACCGATCGCGCGAGCCTGCAGGGCCTGGTTGATGACGAGGCCATCTGGCTGCGCGCATGGGTGCCGACCGAGCTCGAGCTCGCCGTGGCCGCCGAGCGCATGCGCCGTAGCGACTCGATCAAGAGCGACTTGCGCAAGGTGCAGGCGCAGCGATTCGCGAGCGCGATCCGCACGGATGCAGCGGCGCTCGAGCGTTTTTACTGGGAGCTCTACCGTCCGTATGCGCTCGGGGGCTTTGGAGAGACCGCGGTGTACATGAATCGTGAGGAGTTCGCGGCCGGCTGCCGGCACGCCGAATTGCTCGAGGTGCATCGGGACGGCGAGCTCATCGCCGGCATGGTGATCCTCTTCCCGCCGAACGCTGTGCCGCACTGGTGGGTGCTCGGGGTGCGCGAGGGCGACCGGCGGCTGCTCGCCGCCGGCGCGCTCGCGGCCCTGTATCTTTATGGAGTGCAGCACCTCATGGCGCAGGGGTACAGGCATGCGCGCCTGGGCGGTGTGCGGCCCTTTCTCGACGACGGGGTGCTGCGCTACAAGCGCAAGTGGGGCGCGCGGCTCGTGGCCGGCGATGATGGCGACCCGCACTGGCTGCTGCTGCGCATCGTGCAACCGACGGCGGCGGTGCGTGCGTGGCTTGCGGCCTGCCCCGTCATCGCCGAAGACGCGCACGGGCTCATCGGGCGCGTATTCCGCGCCGACGCTTCGGCCGCGGATCGTGCGCGCGTCGAGTGCCAGGTGGCGGAGCTTGCGCGGCTCGGCGTGGCGCGCGTGCGGGTGGATGATCTGGGCAACGAGGGTGGCGGGCCCGGGCGAGCGGAGCGCATTCTGAATAGTAATGACAAGGCACGGAGTGGGCCCGATGGTTGAGCTGGCACGCAGGATGCGACCTGCGCCGGTTGCCGGTGCCCGGAAGCGGGACGATCCAACCGCGATACCGGTCAACCCGGCACAGGCCTCAAACAGCTCGCTCGAGGCGCTCCATCGCTGCGGCCAGTTCGTGCTCGGGCGCGAGCCCCTGCCCGTTCCGGCCCACTGGCCGTGCTTGCCCATTGCGCCCGATCTCGTGCTGCGCGCCCATCCGGAGCTCGCCGTCACGCAGCTTGCGGCCGGCGGGCGGACGCTCACGCTCGTTGGCCACATGCTCGATCCGCACGATGCGCAGGCGGGCAACGAAGCTATCCTGCGGCGGCTCGCGGCGCAGGGCGCAGACCGCCGGGATCTGTTGCGCGCCGCGGGGAGCTGCGGCGGACGGTGGTTATTGATCGTTGCGGAACCGCAGGGGCTCTTTCTGTTCCACGATGCGCTCGGCCTGCGCCAGGCGTTCTTTTCGACGTCTGCCGGCAAGGAAACGCCCTGTGTGGCCTCCGACGCCGGCCTGGTTGCCGAGATCACCGGCGCCGAAGTCGACGCGCACGCGCAGCGTTTCATGCAATCGGCCGCCTTCCGCAACGATCCGGAATCCGCCTGGCCAGGCGATGCGAGCGCCTATCGCGGGGTGAGGCGGCTGTTGCCCAATCACCTGCTTGATCTGCGCGAGGCGCATGTCGTGCGGTTCTGGCCGCAGGCGCCGCTTGCGCCGCTCAAGCTTTCCGAGGCCGCGGACTGCGTGGCCGGGCTGCTGCAGGGCCTCGTGCGTGCCGCCGCGCAGCGCTTCGAGCTGGTCGTGGCGGTGACGGCCGGCCTCGACAGCCGCACGGTGCTGGCCGCCTGCCGCGAGTTAGGCGACCGGCTGACGTATGCGACGGTGCACCAGTGGCACCAGCGGGAAGACGTCCCGGATGTCGCCTGCGCGGCGGCCATGTTGCGCGCGCTTGGCCTGCGCCATACGGTAGTGCGTGCCGGTGAGCCAGTCGATGCGGGCTTTGCCCGGGTGTTTCGGGCGAACACGAGCAGCGCGCACGCGCATTACCTGCCCGATGCGGCGGCGCTGTACGCCGAGTTCGGCCGCAAGAAGGCCGCGCTTACCGGCAGCGGCGGGGAAGTGGGCCGCTGCCCCTTCCGCGAGCGCCTGCCGTTCTTCGACCGCCTGCCGGTGACGCCGAGCTATCTCGCGCGCATCGCGGGCTATGGCAGGGAGCCGCTCGCGCTCGAGAGCTTCGCGCGCTGGCTCGAGGGGCTGGGTCCGGACTACGGAATCAACCCGCTCGATCTCTTCATGTGGGAGCACGACTGCGGCAGCTGGCTCGCGACCGTCGAGGCCGAATTCGACATCGCCTGGGCCGAGATCCTCACGCCCTTCAACTGCCGGGATCTGCTTGCGGCCATGCTCGCCGCGCCGCCGGCCGTGCGCAAGGGGTCGCGGCCGGCCCTGTTCAATGAAACAATACGGAGACTGTGGCCGCAGTTGCTCGACTTTCCGGTGAATCCGCACCTGGCAAGCTCAGGACCGAAGCAGTGGTTGCGTAACGGGATGGAGTTGGTGCGTTACGGTTTGCTTTTCCTGCGGTACGGGAGATGAAGGGGCGTGAGCGTCGCGTTGAGTGGTTTGCCGATTGCCCCGACCGCGCCTGGGCGGCAACCACGTTTGATTACCCGAGCGAATAACCGATGTGCGGCATAGCAGGTATCGTTGATCTGACGGGCGCTGCGGTGCCGCCGGCGCTGCTGCGCGCGATGGCCGATGCGATCCGCCATCGCGGCCCGGACGATGAGGGCTATGTGCTGATCGAGCGCTCGACCGGGCGCCACAGGCACTATTGCGGTCCGGCGAGTCCCGCGCCGTTACAGGCGTCGCTGCCGCCTATCGGCGCAGCGTCGGCGGCACACGGCGCCAATATCGGTCTCGCCCACCGGCGTTTTTCCATCATCGATTTGTCGCCGGCCGGACATCAGCCGTTGTTCGCGGCGGATGGATCCTGCTGCGTCGTGTTCAACGGCGAGATCTACAACTACATCGAGCTGCGCGAGGAGCTCGAATCCCAGGGCGTGCGCTTCCGTTCGAAGTCGGATACCGAGGTGCTCATCGAGGCCTACCGCGCGTGGGGCACGGAGTGCTTTGCGCGTTTCAACGGTTTCTGGGCGCTCGCACTGTACGACTTCCGCGCGCGCCGGCTGATCCTGAGCCGCGACCGGCTCGGCAAGAAGCCCATCTACTGGGCCCGGTACGGAAGCCGACTGTACTTCGCCTCGGAGATGAAGGCGCTGCTCTGCGTACCGGAGGTGGCGGCGGCGAAGAAGGTCAATGAGCGCGCCGTGTGGCACTGGTGCGTGGATGGGCGGCGCGATCTCGACAACGAAACCTTCTTCGAAGGGATTCGCGTGTTGCCAGCCGGCAGTTGGGCCGCGGCCGACGAGAGTTTCCCGGCCAACGTCCGCACCTTCTGGGATGTGCCACGGAAGCGGTTGAGGGAATCGGACATCTCGACCGAGGAGGCGGCGCGCCAGGTGCGCGACACACTCGACGACGCGCTGCGGCTGCGGTTACGCGCCGATGTGCCGCTCGCCCTGGAGTTGTCTGGCGGCCTCGATTCCTCGACGGTGCTGGCGCTCGCGGCGCATCACTGTCCCGACCGGCTTACGACCTACACGGTCAAGTATCCCGATCCACGCTGGGACGAAGAACCGTATGCGCGCGCGGTGGCGCAGCATTACAACGTCGATTACCGGGTGCTCGACCCCGACCTCAGCGCGTTCTGGCGGCAGATTGCGGCCTTCACGCACCTGCAAGAGGAACCGTATCACTCCCCCAACATGCAGGTGAGCCAGGTCATCTGGTCGCTGATGCGGGTCGACGGCACCAAGGTTGTCCTGACCGGTGCGGCGGGGGACGAGGTCTTCGGCGGCTACGCCGCGTACTTCTGGAAGGCGCAGATCGAGAACCTGGCACGCGGCCGCTGGGGGCAATTGCTGTCCAACGTGCGCCACTGGACCGAGCGCAAGACGAGTCCGTCGATGTGGAGCGGCCTGCTGCGCGAGGCGGCGTTTTCGCTTGGACTGCGCAGGCTAGTGCGCGCGGTCAAGGCGGCCGTGCCGGCACTGGAGAATCAGTACATTCGCGGTATCGCGACACCGAAGCGCCAGTATCATCGTCTGTTCTACAGCGCCTTCCAGCGCGAGGAGTTCCAGAATACGCGCATGCCCTACTGGCTGCTATCCGGCGAGAAGACCTACATGGGCATCCCCTTCGAGGCGCGCTGCCCGTTTCTGGACTACCGGGTCGTGGAGCTTGGAACGCAGTTGCCGACGACTTACCTCATCCGGGACGGCTGGCACAAATGGATCCTGCGCAAGGCCATGGAACCGCTTCTGCCGGCCGAGGTGGTATGGCGGCGCGTAAAGATGGGCTTTCCCTATCCTTACGAGCGGTTCTTCGCCACCTATCGCGATGTCGTGGACACGATCCTGGCCAAGGCGCGCAATCCCTATATCAATCTGGCACGCAAAGACCGGCTGCGTACCGAATGGAACGGGCTGAGCTTCATCCTGTGGTACGAATACTTCATCAACGACAACCGGGCGCTGTTCCAGACCCTCGAGACGATGGTCGCCGGCCGCGAATCCTCGGTCGAACCAGCCTACACGCCCGAGTTTCGCCGGTCGTACATCATTACTCCTGCGGCCGCGGCTGCAAACTGAACCATGGCTGAGCTACCCCTCGTTACCATCGGCATCCCGACCTACAACCGCGCCAACGGGTACCTGCGCGAGGCGCTTGAGTGCGCGCTCGCCCAGACCTATCCCAATATCGAAATCGTCGTTTCGGACAATGCCTCGCCCGACAACACCGAAGCGGTGGTGCGCAGCTATACAGACCCACGTATTCGCTATTTCCGGCAAGCGGCGGGACTCATACCGAATGATAATTTCAATTTCTGCGTTGAGCAGGCTCGGGGTCAGTATTTCTTGTTTCTGCCGGATGACGACAAGATTGATGCCGAGTTTGTGGAAGATTGTTTACGTGCAGCTCAATATCGACTCGATTGCGGCGCGATTCTCACAGGCGTGCGAATCATCGATGAGGCGGGAGCGGTGTTGATGGAGATACCGAATCGAGCCAACGCGCCGGGAACAGGCGAACTATTTCTTGCCTGGATGAACGGCCGTCTGTCTCTTTACGTTTGCAGCACGCTGTACAACACGCAAATGCTCAAGGATGTTGGTGGCTTTCACTCGCGACACAATCTGTTTCAAGACGTTGCAGCGACGGCAAAGGTCATTGCGCGCGGGGGTAGAGTGGATGTTCCGGAAGTTAGGGCGAGCGCACGGCAGCATCAGAAAAAGTGGACACACAGCGTGCGGGTGCGGGAGTGGTGTGAGGACTCCCGCGATCTTCTTGATCTGATGTGCGAACTGGCGCCTGAGCAGGCAGTACAACTGCGCGAGCGGGGGATGCGGTTCTTTGCAAACATTAACTACCGCCGCGCCAGCGATGTCGGACCGTTGGCTAAGAAACTTAGTGCCTACGCGTTTGTTTACAGATTTTTTGAAGGGCGCTACTTTCCGTCCTTACGGATGGTATTTCAGAGTACCAGCCTCTACCGGGTCTTGCGGTGGATCAAGCACGCGCTCGTTGACCGCTCTCCAAGAGCGGCATATTAACATCGACACAGGGTCCGGGCAGCGCGTTTGCGGGTCGGACGTCGTTCTTGATTGTGCGTTGTTTCCGCTCGTCGTGAAATAGGAACGTTGTGAACATCGCCTATCTTGTCGGGTCATTCCCCGCACCGTCTCAAACCTTCGTGGCGAACCAGATCATTGGTGTCGCCGCTCGTGGCCATGAAGTACGCGTGTTTACGACTGATTTTCCCGACGAAGTGCCGAAAGGCAGCCTTGACGTTGGACACCTCGGTAGGCGAATCGTCTGCATTTGCCCGCATCGGCGTCGTGTGGCGCGCGTGCTGCAAGTATTTGTACTCGTACTGGGATGGGGTTGGCGTGCGCCACTCGTGGTACTGCGCGCGCTCAACGTGTTTCGGCATGGACGCTGGGCGGCGTCTTTATGGTTGCTGTACGCGGCGCTTGTGCTCATTCGCCTCGGCGAACGCAAGTTCGACATCATTCACGCTCAATTTGGGCCGTACGGATTATTGGCCCTCAAACTCATTGAAATTGGGTCACTGGAAGGCGCGCTCGTCACATCGTTTCGAGGATACGATGCAACTAAAGATCTGGTGCAAAAGCCTAACTGTTATCGCAAGCTGTTCCGCTCGGGTCGGCTCTTTCTTCCGGTGAGCGGTTCGCTGGCGCGCCGATTGATTGCCGCAGGGTGTAGTCCATCAGTGGTGCGGGTGCATTACTCGGGAATTGATAGCACGAAGTTTCGATACCGCGATCCTGCTTACTCGAGCACGGAACCTATGCGCCTGGTAACGATCGGACGCCTTGTCGAGAAGAAAGGCGTGCAGTACGGGGTTGAAGCAGTCGCACAGGTGCTCGCATCGGGGCGTACGCTATCCTACACCGTCGTGGGAGATGGACCTCTTGCAGGCGAGCTTAGGCGTCAAATAGGGGAGCTTGGCATTGACAGTCAGGTGCGCCTCTTGGGGTGGAAAAGCCATCGTGAGATCGTAGAAATCATGCAAGCATCGCACGTGTTGTTGGCGCCGTCCGTCACAGCCGGTGACGGCGACGAGGAGGGTATTCCAAACGTAATCAAGGAAGCCATGGCGATCGGTTTGCCAGTGGTGAGCACATGGCACGCGGGCATCCCTGAACTTGTGAAGGAGGGAGAATCCGGTTTCCTGGTGCCAGAACGCGACGTATCGGCGCTCGCTGGCAAGATTATCGCGCTGCACGACCATCCAGAGCTTTGGACGCATCTGGCGCGGGCTGGCAGGCACAAAATCGAGGCTGAGTTTGAGATTGGAAAGTTGACCGATGATCTTATCGGCCTGTATCAGCTTGTGAGCTGTGGCAGCGCGGTGGCCAGACCGCCAACCCTTACGACCTCACCCGCGCGGGAAGGGAAGTCCGGTGCAAGTGACCTTGCGCCAATACGTGCCGCGACGAAGGCGCGGGACACCTGACTATGTGCGGAATCTGCGCGATTGTCGGACCGTATAGCGATGAGCACGGCACCGCGTTGCGGCACATGACCGCAGCGCTGACCCACCGTGGGCCGGATGCGCATGACCAACTGCTCCTCCCCAATTGTGGTCTTGGCCACACTCGCCTGAGCATCATTGATCTTTCTACAGGCGCTCAACCCATGCGCGATGTTTCAGGTCGGTACGCGATTACCTTCAACGGAGAGATCTACAATTATCGCGAGCTTCGCGCGGAGTTGCTCAAGGTCGGGCATGTCTTCAATACCGCCTCGGATACTGAGGTGATTCTGGCCGCCTTCGCGGAATGGGGGGCTGAATGCGTACAACGATTTCGTGGGATGTTCGCATTTGCTATATGGGACGGCCGGGAACAGACCCTGTTTGCCGCTCGGGACCTGCTCGGCGAAAAACCGCTCTATTTCAGCGAAATGACCCACGGCTTGGTGTTGGGATCCGAACTGAAGGCGCTGCTTGCCTCGGGTTTGGTGGCCCCACAACTCGACCTTAGATCGGTGGATGCCTTCCTTGCGTTTGGATATGTTCCACCGGATCGCACTATCTACGGTAACGTAAAGGTGCTCCCACCGGGACACTACCTGCAGTGGGGCGCAAGTGGCACGAAGGTTCGGCGCTACTGGTATCCCAACTTTGAACCGGCGCAGATGTCTCTCGATGACGCTGCGGTTCGGCTGCGAGAACTGCTGACGCAGGCGGTGCATCGACAAATGGTCGCGGACGTGCCGGTTGGTGCGTTCTTGAGCGGTGGGCATGACTCGAGCACCATTGTGGCGCTGATGGCGCAACAAACGAATCTGCCAGTAAAGACCTTCTCAGTCGGATTCGGGAACTACATCAATGAGCTTCCCTACGCTCGCGAGGTGGCGAAACAGTACCGAACCGAGCACCACGATATTGACCTCGGCGAGCCAGCTGTTGCCGAGCTACTTGAGCGGATGGCGGAAATCTACGACGAACCTTTCCGCGATCCGTCACACATTCCCACCTATCTTATCTCGAAGTACGCGCGGCAGTTCGTGAAGGTGGTCCTTACGGGGGACGGAGCCGATGAATTGTTCGGTGGCTATGCCTGGTACCCGTTGATGGCAAAGTCCGTGGAAGTGTCAGGCAATTGGCTAAAGTGGTTCATCGTTCGCGGGGCGAGTCGGCTGATTGGCAACCGGTGGCAAACACTAGAAATGCACTCCCACGCCATGGGCATAAAATTGCGACACCCGAGCACTTGGGATCGTTACATCACGGAACAGACGATCAGCGCCGAGATGCGACAGAGTTGGTGGGGTGAGCGCGGTAAGGCAGTTGGATCCTACTGGCCGGGGGAATATTACCGTCCCCCGCGGGACACGCGAGGCATGAACGAGGTGCTTTACTTCGATCTCACCTCGTTCCTCCCGGGCGACATACTCGTAAAGGTCGATCGGGCTGCGATGGCCAACAGTCTTGAAACAAGGGCCCCTTTTCTTGACCGCGATCTTGTCGAGTTTGCGTTGTCGCTTCCGGCATCACTGAAAGTTCGTGACCAAGAAACGAAGGTGCTGTTCAAGCAGGCACTCCAACAATATTGGCCGCCATCGCTACATAGCCGTGGCAAACAGGGATTTGCGCCTCCGTATCAAGCTTGGCTCGGCTTTGCGGATGTGCGCGCTCTGCTGCAGCGCCTCTTCTCACCGGGGTCGGCGCTGCGGAGGCTGTTGCCGGGTCTGCGCCCGGAACAGCAGCGAATTCGCAACTATACAACATGGAATCTCATGACCTTGGGATTGTGGCTTGAAAAACGGGCGGTCAATGTCTGATTTAGGCGACGACTGCTGCCAGTGGGGTGTTTCGCAGATTTGTGTCCAAACTGCACGTCATATGTCGCGGACATATGTCAAGATTTGAAGGTATTGCCCATGGTAGACAGAAACAAGACGAACCATCGGCCGCTCGTGAGCGTTGTGATACCAACATGCAATCGGGCCGGTTTGCTGCGGCGCGCGATAGCCAGCGTGCTTCGGCAGACCTACGATCACATCGAAGTCATCGTGATAGACGACGCCTCGACGGATGATACGCGCAATGTCGTCGAGAGCTTTGGTGATCAGCGTATTCGCTATCTCCGGCATGCGTCGAATCAAGGAGGCGCTGCAACGCGGAATACAGGCATCGATGCGGCGACCGGGGAATACATCGCATTTCTCGACGACGACGATGAGTGGGTACCGGAAAAGACGCAGAAACAGCTTGAAGTACTGACGCGATTCGACGCGGTGCTTTGTACCTGCCAGGTGAACGGGAGAAGCATGGCGAAGCAAACAGCAAGAGCGACCATTACGCTCGAGGACCTGAAGCGCAGTCCCTACGCAGTAGGGGGGACGGGTGTTCTCATGGCAAAGGCCGCGATCGTCAAGGAGTTGAGATTCGATGAAACGCTCCGAATTTCGCAAGACTGGGATCTGTTCATCCGGCTTGCGCAAAAGTGCGAGATTGCTTACTTGAATGAGCCACTATTGATCTACAACGAAGGTGAGCATGAGCGCATTACAAACAAGCGCGCCAAGCTAACAGCGGCCGAAATGGAACCCTACATGCGGATGCTGGATAAGCACAAATCATTCTTCGGGCCGCGTTGGTACAATCGCCATGTCGCAGGCATTTTGTTGTACGGATTCTTCCGGCATCGCGCGAACAAGGCGCAACATCTCATTTACACCATGCGGCGGTGCGGGGTTTTCGCGGCAACGCGCGTGCTAGGCCGCAGGCTGTATCAGGTGGTCGCAAACAACTCCTGAACGAACCAGGCACGAGAAGACAATGGCTGAGCAGTTGCCTCTAGTGACCGCGGTGATTTGCACTTACAAGCGGGCCGGGCTCGTTACGCGTGCCATCAAGAGCGTGCAAGAACAAACGTACCCCAATATCGAAATCATCGTGGTCGACGATGCTTCACCGGACAACACGAGGGAAGTCGTTGCGCAAATTGGTGATCCAAGAATCCGCTATATCAGGCACGATACGAACAAGGGGTTGCCGGCCGGTCGAAACACGGGTATTCGCGCCGCGAACGGTGACTATGTCGCATTTCTCGATGATGACGACCAATGGAAGCCGGCAAAGCTGGAGAGGCAGATAGAGGTTCTAGAAGGAGCACCGGTCGATGCCGTACTGTGTGCGGCATCCGTGAACAATAGGGGCATTAGGCGGCATCACAGCCAATACGTGAGTCTCAATGATCTTAGGAAAGGGAATGAGTTTCTGCCTGGGTCTGGACTGGTTGCGCGAACGCGCATTCTGCGAGAGGTTTGGTTTGACGAGGCGATAGGTCATGGGGAAGACTGGGATGCGCTGATCAGGATTGCAGGCCGCTATTGCATCGGCTATTTGGATGAACCGTTGTATGACGTCAGCGATGCAGGCCACGAGCGGATGACGAACGCTGCGAAGAATATGTCTGTAGCGGCCTTGGAGGCACGCATGCGTGTGTTGGTGAAACACAGGGCGTTCTTCGGGGAGTATTGGTTTAGGTATCATTCCGCGAGAACTTTGTTGAGTTACTTTTGGAATCGGGCAGAGAAGAGCAAGCATCTGTTCTACACGGTGAGACGTTGCGGCTTGTTGGCAGTTGTAGCGGTATTGGCGGCAAAAGTCAGGCGAAAAGTGCTCAGCATGGTCTAACTGATAGCAGGGTATTCAACGCCGAAATGGAATTGTTCCTAGTTGGTGTTTTGGCACTATTGCGCCCAATATTCTCGCTTGATTTCGAGCGATTTATGGGAATACCGAATCTTTCGGAGATCCTGGGCGTTGGGTTGTCAACAGTCATCGTAGGCGGGTTGCTTATCCGAGCCGCGACTAGCAAACATTTGAGCTTCGGTGCAACAGACCTCCTGATTGGGCTGTACATTGGTTGGTGCGCGGCAATCTTTCTGATCTACTACGATAAGGCCACATTGCAGCAATTCGCGAAGTACGTGATCCCCCTTGCAACGTATGTAGCCGTTAAGCATGTCATTCAGAATCGACGCGAGCATCTCGGTATCTTACGGTTAATGATTATTGGTTTTGCGGCGCCTGTAGTCATTAGCGCGGGAATGATTCTTCTCGGCGAGGGCGTAGATGTGGTGAACTATTGGACGGGTGCGCCGCGATACAAGGGTGCATTTTCCAATCCGCATGACATGGCACATCAAGTGACTTTCCTGGTAATGATTGTATGGCTGTACATGCTACTGAGAGAGGCGAACTTGCCAGCTATACCGAGATCTGTGGGCGCCGTAGCAAAGATCTCTCTTGTGATGTTGTCACTGTTGGCGCTGTATTGTCTTTATATGAGCGCCGTAAGAACGACGATGGTTGGATTGTTTGTTTTTTCCGCTGTGCTGCTAATCATTCACTACAAGAATCGGCTGCTTGTTGCAGCGATTGGGGCGATTGCGATCGCGGCATTCTTTCTTGTCGAGCCAGTGAAACAACACCTTTTTCGTGAAGCAGCACAGGCCCAACTGGATAAGAATTTTGACGCAGCCGAGTACGGATCAGGTAGACCAAGAATATGGGCAGATTATTTGCGGGCATTCTTTCAGATGCCAATAGACCGGCAAGTGGCGGGCGTTGGGATTGGCAACAGTAGCCTTCACGGGAAGAAGGACAGCGATTGGCTATATTTTGACGGCCACAATGATTTTCTTGATGTCATGGTCTTCACGGGCTATGTTGGCCTAGCGCTATACCTCGCGATTCATGCAGCGTTTTTTCTCAGGATTATGAATTTGCGCGCGGTCGAACGCGAGGTGTTTCTCGCGTTGTTCATTTCAGTGATGGTAATGAATTTCTTGAGCAATAGTTACTTCACACGATTCTCGCTCGCGCAGATGTTTTACATGGTTTTAGCGTACATTGAGCTGAGAGAAGGGAGGCGCGAGCAGGGCGAGGGTGTGGCCGCTATGCTGAAGGCGACCCTGCGTAACTAGTTGGGAGGGATTTTCGGAACCTTCCCGTTCTCACGGACTCCCGCAGTGGCGAACATGGTAGAGCACAGTAGAAAAGCTATTGTTGTGCTGTTGTCGCCTGCTCTCAATGCCGTTAGCGGCGTATCGACGCACGTTCGACAGCTAATCTGCTCGCGTTTGCGTGAAAAGTACGATCTCCTGCATTTTCAAGTAGGTGGAGAAGGAAGAAAAGAGACAAGACTGGAAAAGGTAGTGCGTATAGTTACGGGGCCAGTTGCGATGGTTGTCGCGATCTTGCGGCACCGTCCAACCATCATCCACGTAAATACGTCTCTGAATCACAGGGCGTTTTGGCGGGACTTTGTGCATTTGTGCGTTTCGAAGCTCCTGGGACGAAAGGTGGTTTTTCAAGTTCACGGGGGTTCGTTAGCTTCTTACTCTAAGCGCGGAGTTGCGATTCGGCTGGCAATTCGTGCTGCCACGGGATTAGCCGACGCAGTCGTTGTGATTACAAATGCAGAATACGAGAGTTTTAAGCAGCTTGGTTCCGGAAAGGTCGTTCTGATTCCTAACGGAATCGATTTAAGCGAGTATTCGAGGTCTGGCAAGAAAAAGCAACATCTCGGCAGTTGCCGACTTCTGTTTATCGGACGTGTCCATCGTGACAAGGGTGTTCTAGAGGCTGTTGAGGCAATGAAGATTTTGCGCGACGAATACAAAATGGCAAACGTGAACCTCGTGATTGCCGGCGCCGGCCCAGCGGAAGACGAGGTACGTGGACTGGTGCGCAGATTTAAACTTGAGGAAACGGCGACACTGCTAGGTCCCGTCTACGGGCGAAAGAAAATTGATCTTTTCGCAGATGCCGACATACTGGTTTTCCCAACTTATCATGGCGAAGGTCTGCCTTACGTTCTGTTGGAGGGCCTAGCCTCTGGAACCCCAGCCATTACTACCCAGGCAGGCGGAATTCCAGACGTGATTGAGGCAGGGGTGCATGCTCAGTTTGTCAATCCAAGAGACGCTGCTGGTGTTGCGAAGGCAATATTCTCACTTTGTTCTGATAGGGAAGCCCTGGAAAGAATGTCAGCCAAGTGCATTGAGCGTGCTGAGTACTACAGCATTGAGCGTGTAGCGCGGCAGTTTGGCGAACTTTATGAAGCCGTGGCGGGAAAAGAACCGTGTGCGTCAATGTAATAGCGGTCTAGCAAGTTTGACTTTGTCGCGAGCTTTGCCTCGAATTTCTTGTTCCAACGGTAGGCGACTAGCTGTGGAGTCTCAATAGGTTGTTCCCATCAAGCCCGAGTCGGCTGATGGGCGGTTTTTGGCCCAGGCTCGTGTGTGGCCGGTGCCAATTGTAGCGATGCAGGAAGTAAGGCAGCTCGGCACCGCGCTCCTCGGAGTGGCGATATGCCCGCGCGTAGGCCCATTCTCGCAGTGCCGTCTGGATGAAGCGCTCGGCCTTGCCGTTGGCGGCGCGCGTCAAGGTAGTTGTCGCCTGAATCATGCGGCTTGTTTCGCCTTAT
>CAZVUN010000039.1:0-20971 GCA_964629975.1 uncultured Acidiferrobacteraceae bacterium
GAGGCGGCCAGCGGGGCCGGGGCCACACACCTGCTGGCGCTCGCGCGCGCCGCCGACCGGCTGGTGCGCCGGCCGCTCGTGGCCAGCAACGCGCTCGTGCCGCTCGAAAACGGCGACGCGGCCTACCCGGCGATGCTCGCGGCGATCGACGGCGCCCGCCGCTCGGTGGCGCTCGCGACCTACATTTTCGACAACGATGCCGCGGGCGAGCGCTTTGTCGCTGCCCTCGAGCGCGCGCTCGGGCGCGGGGTGCAGGTGCGGGTGCTGATCGACGCGGTGGGCGCGCGCTACTCGTGGCCGCCGATCGTCGGGCAACTGCGCCGGCGCGGCATCACGGTGGCGACCTTCCTGCCGACCTGGATGCCGGTCGCCCTGCCGTTCGTGAACCTGCGCAATCATCGCAAGATCCTCGTGGTCGACGGCACGCTCGGCTTCACCGGCGGCATGAACATCCGCCACGGCCACGTGCTCGGCGAGCGCCCGGCGCGCCCCGTGCAGGACCTGCACTTTTGCATCCGCGGCCCGCTGGTCGCGCAGCTCATGGACTGCTTCGCCGAGGACTGGGCCTTCGCCACCGGCGAGCGGCTCGACGGCGCGGCGTGGTATGCGCCGCCTGCGCCCGCCGGCACGGTGCTCGCGCGCGCCGTGAGCGACGGGCCGGACGAGGACTTCGAGGTGCTGCGGCACCTGATGCTCGCGGCGCTGGCGGGCGCGCGCCATGCGGTGCGTATCGTCACGCCGTACTTCGTGCCCGACGCCTCGCTCATCACCGCGCTCAATGTCGCGGCGCTGCGCGGTGTGGTGGTCGATATCGTCATTCCGCAGCGCAGCAACATCCCGCTCGCCCAGTGGGCCGCGACCGCCATGCTCTGGCAGGTGCTCAAGTACGGCTGCCGCGTGCACCTCTCGCCCCCGCCGCTCGATCACGCCAAGCTGCTGGTGGTGGATGCGGCCTGGGCGCTCATCGGTTCGGCCAACTGGGACGCACGCAGTCTGCGGCTCAACTTCGAGCTCGACGTGGAGTGCTACGACGCGGCCTTCGCGGCGCAGCTCGCGGCGCTGATCGATGCGCGCATCGCCACCGCGCATCCCGTGACGCTCGCCGAGGTCGATGGCCGGCCGCTGCCGGTGCGGCTGCGCGACGGGCTGGCCAAGCTGTTCGCGCCCTATCTGTAGGCGTCCCGGGCTTGCGGGTGCGCCTGTCCCGGGTCGGGGCAGCGGCGGGCGAGCCGCTGGCGCGCGGCCCGGTTACCGTGTCCGCCTCTCGTGGCGCCCGGTTACGGGCCGGCGGCCCGCCTGGCGCCGGCTGCACCCGGGGCGGCCCGGCAATTGACCTGAGGCAAGGTTGTGCGGCGGGTCGGCGCGCGACACTATCGCCCATGGATCACGGGGAGGGTCGATGCTCGCGGTGACAACGGTGTGGCTGGCGTTCGCGGCGTGCGCCGTGCTGATCGGGGTGGCCGGGACGTTTCTGTCGCGCTACGGCGACGTCATCGCCGACAAGACCGGCCTCGGCGGCACCTGGATCGGACTGGTGCTGCTGGCGACCGTCACCTCGCTGCCCGAGCTCATCACCGGGGTGAGCGCGGTCACGCTCGCCGCCACACCCGAGATCGCGGTCGGCGACGTGCTCGGCAGTTGCGTGTTCAATCTCTTCATCCTCACGATACTCGATCTGCTGCTGAGCGAGGAGTCGGTATACACCCGCGCCGCCCAGGGCCACATCCTGTCCGCCGGCTTCGGCGTGATGCTGATCGGCGTGGTCGGGCTCAACCTGCTGCTCGGGGCGAACGGCATGTCGGCGGCCGTGGGCCACGTCGGGGTCTATACGCCCGTCATCTTGATCTTGTATGCCGTCGCCATGCGCACCCTGTTCCGCTACGAGGCGGCGCAGCGCGCCGCCTTCACCGCCGAGGCGGCGGAGCGCATCGAGGAACGCTACCCGGGCATCACCCTGCGGCAGGCCATCGTGCGCTATAGCCTGGCAGCGATCGTGGTGGTCGCGGCCGGCACGGCGCTGCCCTTCGTGGGGGCGGAGATTGCCCGCCTGCACGGCTGGCACCAGAGCTTCGTCGGCACCCTGTTCGTGGCGGCGGCGACCTCGGTGCCGGAGGTCGTGGTGACGATCGCCGCACTGCGTATCGGCGCGCTCGACATGGCGGTGAGCAACGTCCTCGGCAGCAATCTGTTCGATGTCGTGATCATTGCCATCGATGATCTCCTGTTCCTCAAGGGCCCGATCCTGAATCACGTGACGCCGATGCACGCGGTGTCAGCATTCTCGGCCATCATCATGAGCGGAATCGTGGTGGTGGGCGTGTTCTATCGGCCGCGCACGCGCCTGTTCCGCGCGCTGGGGTGGACGGGCCTGCTGCTGTTCACCGTGTACATTCTCAACAGCGTGTTTCTCTATCTCGCCGGAAATTGACGTATGGCGGCCGCCGCGCAACCCGCACCGACACCCACCCTCTGGCACGAGCTGCCGGTGGAGCAAGTGGCGCGGCGTCTCCGCACCGACGCCCACACAGGACTCGCCGCGGCGGAGGCGGCCGCGCGCCTGGCGCAGTACGGGCCGAATGAACTGCGCGAGGGCGCACGGCGCGGACCGCTCGCCATGTTCCTCAGCCAGTTCACCGATCTGCTCATCGTGATCCTGCTGGCCGCGGCGCTGGTCTCCGGACTGGTGGGTGACCTCACCGACACGATCGTGATTCTGGCGATTGTCGTGATCAACGCGCTGGTCGGTTTCATCCAGGAGTACCGTGCCGAGCGTGCCGTGGCCGCGCTCAAGGCCATGGCCGCCCCCAACGCACAGGTGCTGCGTGACGGCAACAGCCGCGTGCTCCAGGCAGCGGAGCTGGTACCCGGCGACCTCGTGCTGCTCGAGGCCGGCAACGCCGTGCCGGCCGACCTGCGCCTCATCGAAGCGGTGCAGCTGCGCGTGGAGGAGGCAGCGCTTACCGGTGAGTCGGAGCCGGTGGAAAAGCACACCCGCGCGCTCACCGAGGCGGACGCGCCGATCGGCGATCGGCGCAATATGGCCTACAAGGGCACCCTCATCACCTACGGGCGCGGCAAGGGACTGGTGGTCGCGACCGGCATGGGAACGGAGCTCGGGCGCATCGCCGAGCTGTTGCACGCCGCCGAAGAGGTCAAGACGCCGCTGCAGCGCCGGCTCGCGCGCTTCGGGCGCGTCCTGGCCTACGCCATCCTCGGGCTGTGCGCGCTCATGTTCGTCACCGGGCTGTTGCGCGGTGAAGCGCTGGTCCTGATGTTGCTCACCGCGGTGAGCCTGGCGGTGGCGGCCATCCCCGAGGCGCTGCCGGCGGTAGTGACGGTGGCGCTGGCGCTGGGTGCCGCCAAGATGGTGCGCAAGCAATCGCTCATTCGCAAACTGCCGGCGGTCGAGACACTCGGCTCGGTGACCTTCATCTGCTCGGACAAGACCGGCACGCTGACGCAGAACCGCATGCACGTCGAGGAGCTGTACGCCGACGGCGAGCTGGTGCGCGGCGCCATCGGCGAGCGCGCGACCCGCGACCCCTGGGCCTGGCTGCTGCGGGCGCTGGCACTGTCGAACGACGCCAAGCGCGACGCACACGGCGCGGTCATCGGCGATCCGACTGAGGTGGCGCTGTATCAGGCGGCGGCGAACGCCGGCTTCGACAAGCAGCAGCTCTACGCCGACAGCCCGCGTCTCGCCGAGCTGGCGTTCGACTCGGAGCGCGCACGCATGACCACCCTGCATCGCAACGGCGCCGACGTGGTGGCGTACGTCAAGGGTGCGCCCGAGACGCTGCTGCCGCGCTGCCGCGACATGCTCACGAGCAGCGGCCGCGTGGCGCTGGCGGCGGAGGCGCTCGAGCGCACCATGGAGCGCATGGCGAGCGACGGGCTGCGCGTGCTGGCGGTCGCCTACCGGCGGCTGCCGGCCGTGCCGGCCGATCTCGACCCGGAATCGATCGAGCGCGAGCTCACCTTCCTCGGGCTGATCGGATTGCTCGACCCGCCGCGGCCGCAGGCGCAGGAGGCGATCGCGTTATGCAAGACCGCCGGCATCACGCCGGTGATGATCACCGGCGATCATCCGGCCACGGCGCGCGCCATTGCCCGGCGCCTCGGCATCATCGACGACGGCGCCGAGGTCGTCACGGGCCAGCAGCTGGCGCGCGCCTCGCTCGCGGAATTCGAAAACCACGTCGAGCACGTGCGTGTCTATGCGCGCGTGGCGCCGGAGCAGAAGATCAAGATCGTGCAGGCCTTGCAGGACAAGGGTGAGATCGTGGCGATGACCGGCGACGGCGTGAACGATGCGCCGGCCCTCAAGCGCGCCGACATCGGGGTGGCGATGGGGCGCATCGGTACGGATGTGGCGCGCGAGGCGGCGCACATGGTGCTGCTCGACGACAACTTTGCCTCGATCGTGGGGGCGGT
This sequence comes from uncultured Acidiferrobacteraceae bacterium, assembly GCA_964629975.1. Lineage (GTDB taxonomy): Bacteria > Pseudomonadota > Gammaproteobacteria > Acidiferrobacterales > Sulfurifustaceae. The sequence goes on from CAZVUN010000039.1 coordinate 4,435, forward strand.
GCGCGAAGGCCGGCGCATCTTCGACAACATCCGCAAGTTCATCCGCTACATCATGACCGGCAACTCCGGCGAGATCAGCGTGCTGTTCCTGGCGCCTTTCCTCGGGATGCCGTTGCCGCTGCTGCCGATTCACCTGCTGTGGGTCAATATGGTGACCGACGGCCTGCCGTCGCTCGCCCTCGCGGTCGAGCCCGAGGAGCGCGACATCATGCGCCGTCCGCCGCGCCCGCCGGGGGAGAGCCTGTTTGCGCACGGCCTGTGGCAGCACATCGTGTGGGTGGGTGCGCTGATCACGGCGCTGTGCCTGGTCACGCAGGCCTGGGCGCTCGGCCACAATGGCACGCACTGGCAGACGATGGTGTTCAACGTGCTCACCTTCGCGCAGATGTTCCACGTGCTGGCGATCCGCTCGGAACGCGAGTCGCTGTTCACCCAGGGCCTGCTGTCCAACTGGCAGTTGCTGGCCGCGGTAGCACTCACCTTCGCATTGCAGGTGGCCATCGTCTACGTGCCGGCGCTCAATCCGGTCTTTCACACCGAGGCGCTGAGTGCGACCGAGTTCGGAGTCTCGGTGGGCGTCGCCTCGCTCGTGTTCGTCGCGGTGGAGATCGAGAAATTCTGCATTCGGCGCGGCTGGCTGTACGGGTGGGCGCCCTCTTAGCGCGCCGGCGCGGCACCGTGCCGCTCCTGGTGACGTGGAACCGGTCAGCCGCTCGGCGGTCGAACCGGCAGAAGCTTTTGTCATGGTTGCTCCGATCTGCTAAGGTGCGCCCGATGACCCGCGTCAGACGCAAGCGTTTGCGCATCTGCCTGCCGTTCATTGCGGCGCTCGTGGTCGCGCCGCTCCTGCCCGCCTTCGCCGCCCCGGTGTTGGTCCCGGCGCCGGCGCCCGATGCCCACGCACACCACGGCCATTGCGCCCCCGAGCGGTCTTCCCCGTGCGCGCCGCATGCGCAATGTGCAGGTTCTTGCTGTAGCGCCTGCGCCCATTGCGCGGTAGCTGCCGCAGGCGGCGCGACCAGCGAGGGCTACACCGCCGGCGCCAGCCCCGCAACCATCCCGGCGCTGCACGGCTTCTTCGTTCCTTCTCGCATCAATCGACCCCCGCAGGCTGCCTAGCCTCGCGCCGGCGCGCGCCGCGGTACGGCACGCGCTACGGCGCACCTTGCATCCGTAGCCATCGGTTGCGCCCGCCTGCGGCGTTGTGCCGCGCGCGCAAGCGCGCCATGGCCACGAAAACCTGGGTTTCCTGTTCGTTGCACGAGATTGGAGCGATCCATGCCAAGCAGACGTGATTTTCTGAAGACCGCCGTCGGCACCGTGGCCGGCGGTCTGGCCGCAGCACATGCCACCACGGGCGCGGCCGCGCCGGCCCCCGGCAAGCCAGGGCCTGAGGCCTACGGGGTGAGCGCACCGCACGGCGCCTACGACAGCGGCCGCGGTTCGATGATGTACATGGAGGGCCACTCCATGATCGGTGCGCGCACCGAGCCGCCCGGCGCGCCGGCCGACCACGAGGTCGAGTACCGCGAGTTCGACCTGAGCTTCGATTTGATCGAGCACGAGATCCTGCCGGGCGTGAAGTTCCCGTGCTTTGCCTTCAACGGGATCGTGCCGGGCCCGCTGTTTCGCGTGCAGGAGAACGACTGGGTCAAGGTCAACGTCAGGAACCACACCGAGGAGATGCACACCATCCACTGGCACGGTGTCGATCTCATCTACACCATGGACGGCGTGCCGATGGTCAACCAGGACCCGATCCATCCGCAGGAGACTTTCGTCTACCGTTTCCAGGCGCGCCCGATGGGCACGCGCTTTTACCACTGCCACTGGTCCACGCCCTTGCATGCCATGAGCGCCCTGCACGGGGCGTTCATCATCGACTCGCCCAACGACCCGATCCGCAGGCAGTTCCCCTACACGCGCGAGTACGTGCTGGCGCTCGAGGCGTTCGATGTCAACTTCACGCGCAAGCACATCGAGGAGCTCCTGAAGGGCATGAAGCGCGTCAACCAGCTCATGGCCGACCAGAAGCTCACGCCGCTCGCCCACGGTTTCTTCGCGCGCTATGCGGATTTCCTCAAGGCCATCGACGGCGGCTGGCGCCCGCCGTACACACGCGGCAACGCCGAGGCCACCGAGATCAAGCCGACCTTCTTCGCCATCAACGGCAAGAGCTACCCGGCCACGGTGGCCGAGCACGGCCACCTCAAGATCAAGCGCGGCGAGTTCATCCGCATCCGCATCATCTCGGCCTCGTGGCTGCAGCACTCGCTGCACATGCACGGGCATCAGTTCTGGCTGGTGGCGGAAGACGGCAACACCTTGCCCGCGCCGTGGAAGCGCATCAACACGCTGCCGGTGCAACCCGGCAAGACCTACGACATCGTCGTCTATGGCGACAATCCGGGCTTCTGGGACTTCCACGACCACGTCGAGCTGCACACGCGCAACAACGGCGTCTACCCCGGCGGCATGATCACCATGCTCGAGTACGAGGACATGGGGCAGCCGCCGTACGTGCCGTCGTATTCGATCAATCAATAAGGGGGCCGCGATGAGAACGTTACGGTTTTTGCAGCGGATTGCCGCGCGGGTCGAGCGGCCTTCGGCGGCGTCTAACGGCTACTTGTGGGTGGCTGAGCCACGGCAGGTGACTTTCTCTTGTGCGGCCAAGAGAAAGTCAGCAAAGAAAAGGCCGCCCCGGATGGCGCCCATATCCTGCGCGCCTCGGGCCTTGGGGCCGGCGCCGTGCCGACGCGACTTGCCTGTCGCGTGGGGCGGTCGCGCGCATCCGGCGCGCGACCCTTTCCGGGCGCTTACCCAAAGCCCTCCGGTGCTCGGGTGCGCCATACGGGGACCAACAACCGACACCCCAGGCAACCGCGTTGTTGTCGGCGTCTGCGTGTCGTACCTGTTCTTGGCGCTGGCGCTCACCACGCCGGTTCACGCCCTCGAAATCGACCCGCTCGTGCCGCCCGAGATCAACCTCGGCGGACGTGTCATCGCGACGGCCGCCCACACGCGCGAAACCGACGACGCCGGTGGTCGCGACAGCACGAGCGTCAACGACATCGCCGACTCGAGCCTGCTGTTTGGATTCAGCAAGTACCTGTTCGACAGCACCTCGTACGGTTTCGGCAACTTCGGCGTCAAGGTCCCGGAGGATGGCACCGATCTCAAGGACGACCTGTACGTCCACGAGGCATCGGTCGGCATCGGCGGCAGGCACTACGAGGTCAAGCTCGGGCGCTCACGCCTCGGCAGCACGCTGCTCGCGCTGCCGACGCTGCGCGACGGCGATCTGCTCGACTTCACGCATGTGCCGAACGGCTCGTCTGCGGCCGAGGCCGAGGAGTACCAGATCTTCGGTAATGTCGTGGAAGGGCGCTGGTGGGTCACGCGCACGTTCGGGCTCGACGCCGGCTTCACGGCACGCGCGCGCACCGACGCCGCTGGCGAGCGCCTCTCGGGCGAGGAGTTCAACGGCGCGCGTCTGGGGTTTGCCTACGAGCTGCCGGAGGCGATCAAGTTCGCGCGCGGCCTGCGCTACGCCGCCATCCGCCTCGATGCGCAGCGCGTGAACGACCAGGGCCCGGGACTGCCCAGCGACCGAATGGCCTCGTGGATCGCGGCCGCTGCCTTCAACCTGTCGGACAATCCCGAGGCTACCTGGGCCCTCGACCTGCAGGCGATCGCCAACGAGGGGACGGGGCTGCAAGGCATTGCCAGCCGCGTCGAACGCGCCCGCACAAAGTCGCGCGCGCTCGTCGCGGCGCTGCGCTATGGCGAACGGCCGGCGCTGCAGACGCGCTGGCAGGCGGCGCTCACGCTCGGCGTCAAGGACTACCGCGACTTCGAGCAGGCGCGCGCCTACGCGCTCGCGCCGAGCTTCGGGTATCGGCTCGGCAGCGGCGTCGAGCTGCTCGCGCAGTACCGGTACACGAACAACGATACGGCGCTGGCGGCGGCAACCGGTGTCGAGACCGAGCAGCGTGTCGAGCTCGGACTGATGTTCTCTCTTGCGCACACCTTCAACGAAAGCGTGGGTGAGCGCCAATCCATTCTCAACCTCGAGCACAACATGTTCGATCTGGGCCCGATGGGCGGAGGTCACTAACATGCCAACGTATTGGATTTCGATAATGGGTCTGGTCACCGCACTTACGACAGGTGCTGCCAACGCGGCGGAGAAGGCTGCCGACCCGCATGCCGGTCACCAGATGCCGGCAACGGATAGTTCGAAAGTGGACCATGCCGCTATGGGCCATGGCGCTCCGGTGGCGGTCGACGGACCGTGGTCGTACAAGGGCCGCGACAACCCCAAGCCCCACAAGGATGGGCGCTGGGAGATGGTGCCGGTTCCCGAGTACGGCCACATGTTCATCTCCACCCAGGGCTTGAGCCGCGAGCTCACCTGCGCGGCGCTCGACAATCCGGGTGTCATGGTCGACCGCGCCACGCGCCAGCGCTGCGGGCTGCCCGCAGATGCAGCGGCAGCTGCGAAGGACCGTGCCGCGCCAGTGGTTGACCATTCGAAGATGAAGCATTGATGCGTGCCGGGCACACACGCCAATTATCATGGAGGCCTGTCAATGAAACACCGTTGCATCCTGACCGCCGTCGCCACGCTTGCGGCAAGCGTATCCGGGTTCACCGTAGCCGCCGGCGGTCCCGCCGGGGCGCCGCACGATCACTGGATGGCGCCGGCCGACGCGCAAATGCGCCCCAATCCGGTCAAGGCCGACCCGGCGTCGCTTGAGCGCGGCAAGCGCCTGTTTGAGGTGAATTGCGTCTCCTGCCACGGCGCGGGTGGCCGCGGTGACGGACCGGCCGGCCAGACACTGAAGCCGCGCCCGGCTGATCTGGTGCGGATGGCGCCGGGCCACAGTGACGGCGACTTCGCCTGGAAGATTGCCGAGGGCAAGGCGCCGATGCCGGGATTCAAGGTCAGCCTGAGCGAGACGCAGATCTGGGATCTCGTTAACTACGTCAAACGTGGCCTCGGGGCGGCCAGGTAGGCACACGTGTATTGCCGCGCCGACAGCATGAGACCGCGCGCGCCGCACCTGCTGCTGATCGCCTGTGCCTTTGCCGTCGTCGCCTGCGAACGACCCGTGCCGCCGCCGGGCCCGGCAGTCGCAGCGCCGCGGGTCGACCCCGCGGCGCTGGCGCGCGGCGCGGCGCTGTATCGTGAGCATTGCAGCGCCTGTCATGGGTCGCAGGCGCAGGGCGCACCCAACTGGCACCAGCCCTTGCCCGACGGGCGCATGCCCCCGCCGCCGCTCGATGGCAGCGGGCACGCCTGGCACCACCCGCGCGCGTGGTTGCGCGCCACGATCCGCGACGGCCTCGGGCCGGCGCGTGGCATGCCGGGCTTTCGCGACCGGCTCACCGACGCGGACGTGGAGGCAGTGATCGACTGGTTCCAGTCGTTGTGGCCGGCGGAGATCTACCGCGCCTGGCGCGAGAGCGATGCGGCCAGCCACGCCGGCGGTCGCTAGCGGGCGGCGCCGCGCACGTTTATCATTTGTCCGCTCAATAGCGTCGACGTTGCGACTTTGTTTACGCGTCTTGTCCCCGTCCTGATCATGGCCGTCGCCGCACTGGCGGTCGGATGCAGCAAGAAGGAACCGGAACCGGTGGTCAGCGCGCCGCTCAAGCTCGAACCGCTGGTGTCGGTCGAAGCGGTGGCGGCCGGCGCGCGGCTGTACCTGGAGAACTGTGCGCAATGCCACGGGCCGCAGGCGCAGGGGCATCCGGACTGGCAGAACCCGCAGACGGTCGCGGCCCCGCCGCTCAACGGCACGGGCAATGAGTGGAAGCGCAGCCGGCCGGAGCTCATCGCCATCATCAAGCAGGGGGCGAAGAGGAACGGTGAGCCGGTGATGCCGGGCTGGCAGGGGCGGCTCACCGACGAGGAGATCGGCCAGATCGTCTCCTGGTTCCAGGCGCTGTGGCCGCCGGACGTGTACGAGCGCTGGCAGAAGGCGCACGCCAGAGCGCCCCGTCCCAAGAGCTGAGATCACGACACGAGGACACGCATGATGCAGGCCGCCCTTTGGATCATCATCATCTTGGTGATTGCCGTTCTTATTAAGTATCTGCTCAAGAAGTAGCGGTACGCCCTTCCGCCACCCAGGAGTAAGCCATGTACGGATTCAACATCGAGCTCACCGACAGTTTTGACAACACGGTCAAGCGCGTGACCGAGGCGCTCAAGAGCGAGGGCTTCGGCGTGCTCACCGAGATCGACGTGCAGGCCACGATGAAGGCCAAGCTCGGCATCGAGGGGCGCCCGTATCGCATCCTCGGCGCCTGCAACCCGCCGCTTGCGCACCGCGCGATCAGCGCCGATCCGGACATCGGTCTGCTGCTGCCGTGCAACGTGGTGGTGCGCGAGGAACCGGACGGTCGTATGAACGTCGGCTTCATGGACCCGATCGCGGTGCTCAAGCTCACCAACAACCCGGGCATCACCGAAGTGGCCAAGGAAGTGCGCGCCAAGCTCGAGCGGGTGCGCGACAAGCTCAAGGGCTGAGCCGCGCGCCGTTCCTTGTCGGCAGGCGGTCCAATGCAACACGCACCCGAGGATACAAACATGATGCAATCAGTACGCAAGCTCAGCGTCGCGGCCGCCGCATTCGCGGCGCTTGGCCTCAGTACCAGCACACTCGCGGATCCGCCGGGCGGCATGCACGGCCGGATGGGCGACGGCCCGATGATGCCGGGCGGCATGGCCGCGCTCGGCAAGGGTCCGGGCAAGCCCGAGTTTCACGACCTGTGGCGGCTCGATATCAACGACGAGCAGCGCCGCAAGATCAACGCCATCCACGACGAGCTGCACAAGAAGCACTGGGAGGCGATGGGGCGCGTGCACGAACAGCAGACGCGCCTGCGTGACCTGTACGACGTCGACGGCGCCTACGATGCCAAGAAGATCGGCGCGGCCTTCGGCGAGATCGGCAAGTTGCGCGCACAGATGGTCGAGGCCGAGATCGACGCATTCAACCGCGCGGTCGCGTTGCTCGCCCCGGAACAGAAGCATCAGCTCAAGCAGCTCGCCGAGCAGCCGGCGCCCGCCGGCGGCTGCGGCCGCATGGGGCAGGGCAGGCACGGCGGCGGCATGGGCCACGGCCCCGGCATGCATCACGGGCCGATGGGCGGGATGGGCCCGGGGCAGGGCCCCGCGCCCTGAGGGGCGCAGAACCGGTCTCTGATCTGAATCAAGGACAATTCCCGACGCATTGAGTTAGATTTGCTCAAGAATCTTCGGCCACAAGCCAGGCGAGGTACGCCGTGGCGAGCGCGGGCAACGCGCAGGAGGTGGAGCATGAGCAAATCTGCCGAAGAGCTGCAGCCGGGCCTGGTCGCCTGCGAGATCTGCCTGCGAGAGATCCCGCGTTCGGTCGGGCAGAGCGAGGAGGCCGTTGATTACGTCTACTATTTCTGCGGACCGGCGTGTTTCGCGCAGTGGCAGGCCGGCGCCCCGCTTGAAACGATCGGGGTGACGATCGAGGGCCGCGCCCTCGACTTCGCCACCGCGCAGTCGGTGGCCCAGGCGCTGGTCGCAGCCGGTGGCAAGGCGGCCGCGCCGATCGCCTGGTACGACCGCGCCGGCAATCGGGCCGCGCCCGAGCTGCCCGCCGCCGGCGAGCGACCGGGCTGGCTCGACTACGCCGAGCGCCATGGCGGCACGCTCAAGGTCGATATCAATCACGGCACGTACGTGTTCGTGTTCGCGGCCTAGGCCGCAGGCGCAGGGGCACCTGCCACACGCCGCGCGCGGCGGCGTGTGGCACAATCGCTGCTGCATCACGCCAGCGCGCCCGAGGCCGCCATGACCGCTGCCATGCCCGAACACGTCACGCGCCTGTCGGTCACCGGCATGAACTGCGCCGGCTGCGTGTCGCGCGTGGAGACGGCACTGAAGTCAGTGCCGGGCGTGATCGAGGCCCACGTCAATCTCGGCGAGCGCACCGCCACCGTGCGCAGCCGCGCCGCGACCGCGGCGCTGATCGCGGCCGTGACCGCGGCCGGCTATCGCGCCGCGGAGCTGCGCGGCCTCGCCGACGAGGCCGAGAAGGAAGCCCGCGAGTTCGCGCACTATCGCGCGCTGCTGCGCCGTTTCGTGGTCGCGGCGGCGGTCGGTTTCCCGCTCATGGCGCTCGAGCTCAGCGGGCGCATGCCGATGCTGCACGACGCCGGCGGGCGCGCCTTCTGGCTCGCGGTCGGCGGACTCACCCTGTTCGTGCTGGTGTACGCGGGCGGGCATTTCTTCCGCGCTGCCTGGAAGTCGCTCGCCACGCGCGCCGCCACGATGGACACGCTGATCGCGCTTGGCACCGGCAGCGCCTGGGTCTACTCCATGGCGATCGCGCTGTTTCCCGAGAATGTGCCGTCGCTCGCCCGCCACGCCTACTTCGAGGCGGCGGCGGTGATCATCGCGCTCATCAATCTCGGCCAGGCGCTCGAGCACCGCGCGCGCGGCAAGACCTCGCAGGCGATCAAGCGCCTGATCGGCCTGCAACCGAAGACCGCGCGCGTCATCCGCGACGGGCGCGAGCTCGACATCCCGATCGGCGAGGTCGGGCTGGACGAGACCGTACGTGTGCGCCCGGGGGAGAAGATCCCGGTCGATGGCGTGATCATCGACGGGCATTCGACGGTGGACGAGTCGATGCTGACCGGCGAACCGCTGCCGGTCGAGAAGCGCGTGGGCGATGCGGTCACCGGCGGCACGCTCAACAAGACCGGCACGTTCCTGTTTCAGGCCAGGCGCATCGGTGCCGACACCGCACTCGCGCGCATCATCGAGATGGTGCGGCGCGCGCAGGCGAGCAAGCCCGCCATCGGGCGTCTGGCCGATCGCATCTCCGCGGTGTTCGTCCCGGCGGTGCTGGCGGTTGCCGCGCTCACGTTCTTGCTCTGGTACCAGTTCGGGCCCGAACCGCGCCTGGGCTTCGCCCTGGTCACGGCCATGACGGTGCTGATCATCGCCTGCCCGTGCGCCTTGGGGCTCGCCACGCCGATCTCGATCATGGTCGGGGTCGGCAAGGCCGCCGAATACGGGATCCTTATAAGGAATGGCGAGGCCTTGCAGCAGGCCGGGCGCCTTACTGCCGTGGTGCTCGACAAGACCGGGACGGTGACCACCGGCAAACCGACGGTGACGGCACTGCTGCCCGCGCCCGGGGTGAGCGAGCAGGCGCTGCTGCAACTGGCCGCCAGTCTCGAGGCGGGTTCCGAGCATCCCCTGGCGCAGGCGGTCGTGGAGGCGGCCAAGGCGCGCGCGGTGGCGTTGCTGCCGGTCACGGGTTTCGAGGCGATTGCCGGGCAGGGCGTGCGCGGCGTGGTCGAGGGCAGGGTGCTGTTGCTCGGCAACCTGACGCTGATGCGCGAGCGCGGCGTCGCTGTGGCGGGCGTCGACACGCAGGCCGCGGCGCTCGCCGCCGAGGCGCGCACGCCGATCTATCTGGCGCGCGACGGACAGATCGCCGGCCTCGTCGCGGTGTCCGATCCGGTCAAGCCGGATGCGCGCGCGGCGATCGCCCGCCTGCATGCCGAGGGTCTCAGGGTAATCATGATCACGGGGGACAACGCCGCCACGGCCCGCGCGGTCGCCGCCCAGGTCGGCGTCGACGACGTGCTGGCCGAGGTGCTGCCGGCCGACAAGGCGCAGCAGGTGCGGGAGTTGCAGGCGCGCGGCGCGATCGTCGGCATGGTCGGTGACGGCATCAACGATGCCCCGGCGCTCGCGCAGGCCGACGTCGGCTTCGCCATCGGCGCCGGCACCGACGTGGCGATCGAGGCGGGCGATGTGACACTGATGCGCGGCTCGCTGCACGGCGTGGCCGACGCCATCGCCATCTCGCACGCCACGGTGCGCAACATCCGGCAGAACCTGTTCGGCGCGTTCGTGTACAACACCCTCGGCATCCCGATCGCCGCCGGCGCGCTCTACCCGCTCTTTGGCATCCTGCTCAACCCGATGATCGCCGGCGCCGCCATGGCCCTGTCCTCGGTCACGGTGGTGAGCAACGCCAATCGCCTGCGCCGGTTTCACTGCCGGGCGTCCTGACGGCGCGCTGCCCTGCGCTGTCGCGTGTCCGTCACGCGCGCGTCACCTCGCCGTAGCAACGGCCCGCTAGCATCGCCCGCCAACCGCTCCCGGTCTTGCGCCGGGTCACGCTCGCCTTCCGGCACGTGCGGCCGGCGTGCACCGTGGCTGGCGCTGCGCCCAGGAGGGTCGACCCGAACCGTGCAACCCGACATCGTGTGAGGACAAACGCATGAGCAGCAAGCTTCACCCCGACAGCCGTCTCCGTCCGAGCCAGACGGTCAGCAACGACTCCGGCAATCGCTCGATTCTCGACGTGATCGCCGAGCGGCCGATGGATCGGCGCGGATTCCTGCGCACCTCGCTCGGCATCGGCGCCGGCGCGACCGCGATGACGGTGCTCGGCAGCGCCGTGCTCGATGCGCTGACCAGCAGCGCCCAGGCGGCACCGTCGCCCTCCGGGCCGATCGGTTTCACCTCGGTGGCGCCGAACGTCGCGCCGATGACCGACGCCGTGACCGTGCCGAGCGGCTACACGGCGCGTGTGCTGTTGTCGTGGGGCGATCCGCTCACCAAGGCGCCAATGTGGGATGTCACGGGGGCCATGGACGAGGCCACACAGTTGCGCAGCTTCGGCGCACACAACGATGGCATGCACTACTTCCCCTTTCCGCCGCCCGGCAACCGTGAAGAGCATCGCAAGGACGACGACGATCACCACGGGCGCGAGCAGGGCCTGCTCGTGTGCAACCACGAGTACTGCGATCCTGCGCTCGTCAACAACATCGTGCCGGCTGCGAGCTATGCGACCGCGGCCCTCACCCTCGACATGGTGCGCGCCCAGCAGGCCGCGCATGGCGTGAGCGTAGTGCACATCGAACGCAAGAAGGGCAAGCACGGCGGGGCATGGGAGGTGAAGCGCGGTTCGGGCTTCAACCGCCGCATCACCGGTAACACCCCCTGCCGGATCAGCGGGCCGGCCGCCGGCCATGCGCTGCTGCAGACCGCCGCCGACCCGAGCGGCAGAAGGGTGCTCGGCACGCTCAACAACTGCGCCCACGGTTACACCCCGTGGGGCACGTACCTCGCCTGCGAGGAGAACTGGAACGGTTACTTCGGCGCCAACGGCGCCTTCACGCCGAGCGCCCACGAGCGCCGCTACGGCATCACCGCCACCGGCTTCGGTTACCGCTGGCACGTGGCCGACCCGCGCTTCGATCTCAATGCCCCCGGCAACCGCAACGAGCCGAACCGCTTCGGCTGGGTGGTCGAGATCGACCCCTGGAACCCCAACAGCACCCCGGTCAAGCGCACCGCGCTCGGGCGCATCAAGCGCGAGGGCGCCTGGGTGGTGGTGGACGAGGAGCGGCGCGTGGCCGTGTACATGGGCGATGACGAGCGCAACGAGTACATCTACAAGTTCGTGTGCGCGAAGAAATACAACCCCAGGAACCCGGCGGCCAACCGCGACCTGCTCGATTCCGGCACCCTGTACGTCGCGCGTTTCGATGCCGATGGCAGCGGCGAGTGGCTGCCGCTGGTGTGGGGCCAGAATGGCCTGACCCCGGAGAACGGTTTCGCCGATCAGGCCGAGGTGCTGATCAAGTGCCGCCAGGCGGCCGATCGGCTCGGCGCCACCATGATGGATCGCCCGGAGTGGGGCGCGGTGCATCCGCGCACGCGCGAGGTGTACATGACGCTCACCAACAACAGCCGCCGCGGCAATACGCCGGTGTCGGTCAACCAGGCCGACGGGACGACCACCGCGGCGAGCGCCAATCCGCCCGTGGATGCCGCCAACCCGCGCCCGGACAACGACTACGGGCACATCCTCCGCTGGCGCGAGCGCGGCGGCGCGGTCGGCGCGCTGCACTTCGACTGGGACATCTTCGTGCAGTGCGGCGATAAGGCCACGACCAAGACCCTCCCGGCGGGCTATACCCCGGGCGAGTACGGCGGCCAGAGCGTGGGCTACCAGGGCAACATCATCGGCGATGACTACGGCGCGCCCGACGGGTTGTGGTTCGACAAGGACGGACGCCTGTGGATCCAGACCGACCAGGCCGGCAATGCGCAGGGCGACTGGGTCAATATCGGTGGCAACGTGATGATGTGCGCCGATCCGTCCACCGGGCTCACCAAGCGCTTCCTGACCAGCCCGCCCAACTGCGAAGTGACCGGCGTGGTCACCACCCCCGACGGCAAGACCATGTTCGTCGGCATCCAGCATCCGGGCGAGGATTGGGTGACGTCACCGACGCAGTATTCGCGCTGGCCAGACAGCGGCGCGAACGGTCCGACCACCGCGAGCGCGCTCGGCAGCGCCTACAAGCCGCGCTCCTCGGTGCTCGTGATCACCAAGGACGACGGGGGCGTGATCGGTACCTGAGGACGGCGCCCGCCCGCGCCGCAGCGGGTGCAGGAGCGAGGGGCGGCCGGCGGCCGCCCCCTTTTTTTTCGCGCGCGGCCCCTTGCCCGTCCCGTCGCCGGGTCCTGCGCCGGTCAGTCACCGCCGTAGCCGCGCCGCCACGGTCCGCGCGTGCGCCGCTGGCGTATAATCGCGCGCCCCATGCCGTTGCTCCCGCCGCACGCAAACCCGCACCATGAAGGCGACTGATCGCGTCCGGCGCGCCGCCGGTCGCCTGCGCGCCCTTGCGCGGCGCCTCAGCGGACGGCCGCTGCGCCTGCTGGTGCTCGCACTGCTGCTCGCGCTGGCCGGCTACCTGCTCTACCTCGACGTCACCATCCGCGACGCCTTCGAGGGCAGGAAGTTCGCGCTGCCGGCGCGCGTCTATGCGCGGGCGCTCGAGCTCTACCCGGGCGCGAAGCTCTCGGCCGACGCCCTGGTCGCGGAGCTGCAACGCCTCGGCTACCGCGAGCATCCGGATGCCGAGGAGCCCGGCAGCTACCGGCGCACCTGGCAGGCGGTCGAGCTCACGACGCGCGCGTTCGTGTTCTGGGACGGTGCGCAGCCCGCGCGTGCCCTTGCCGTGCAGTTCGACGGCGCCGCCGTGCGCGCCGTACTGGACCGGCACACCAGCGAGCCCCTCGCGCTGGCGCGCCTCGATCCGGTGCTGATCGGAGGCATCTACCCCGGACACAACGAGGATCGCGCGCTGCTGCGGCTCGCGCAGGTGCCGCCGGCGCTGATTGAGGCGCTGCTCGCGGTCGAGGACCGGAAGTTCTACGCGCACTGGGGCATCGACCTGCGCGGACTCGCGCGTGCGCTCGTCAAGACCGCGACCGGTCAGGGGGTGCAGGGCGGCAGCACCATCACGCAACAACTGGTGAAGAACTTCTTTCTCACACCGCAACGCACGCTCACGCGCAAGGTCAACGAGATGCTGATGGCACTGCTGCTCGAGCTGCACTACGACAAGGACGAGATCCTCGAGACCTACCTCAACGAGATCTACCTCGGCCAGGACGCAAACCGCGCCATTCACGGCGTCGGGCTCGCCAGCCACTTCTATTTCGATCGCCCGCTCGAGACGCTCGCGCTGCATGAGATCGCGCTGCTGGTCGCGCTGGTGAAGGGGCCGTCGCACTACGATCCGCGCCGCCATGCCGAGCGCGCCATGGCGCGGCGCAACCTCGTGTTGCAGGAGCTGGCGCGCCAGCAGCTCATCACGCAGGCCGAGTTCGTCGCCGCCAAGGCCAAGCCGCTCGCCGTGGTCGCCAAGGCGCCGGTCGGCACCTCGCCGTACCCGGCGTTCCTGCAGCTCGTCTACCGGCAGCTGCGGCGCGACTATCACGAAGAGGATCTGCGCTCCGAGGGGCTGCGCATCTTCACGACGCTCGATCCGCAGGTGCAGGTGGCCGCCGAGCGCGCCATGAGCGAGCGCCTGGCGGCGCTCGAGCGCGCGCGCCGGCTGCCGGCGGGCACGCTCGAGGCGGCGGTGGTCGTCACCAGTACGCAGCACGGCGAGGTGCAGGCCCTGGTGGGCGGGCGCGATCCGCGCTACAGCGGCTTCAACCGTGCGCTCGATGCGCTGCGGCCGATCGGCTCGCTGGTCAAGCCGGCGGTCTTTCTAGCCGCGCTCGAGCAACCGTGGCGCTACACGCTCGCCACGCGCCTCGATGACTCCCCCCTGGTGCTGCGCCAGCGGGGCAGCCCGGATTGGGAGCCGCAAAACTACGACAAGCAGTTCCACGGCGAGGTGCCGCTGCGGCTGGCCTTGGTGCATTCCTATAATGTGTCGACCGCGCGCCTGGGGCTGGCGCTCGGCGCCGAACGCGTGGTGGCGCAGCTCGAGCAGCTCGGGGCGGGACGGCCACTGCCGGTGCATGCCGCGAGTCTGCTCGGCGCCAACGCGCTCAGCCCGTTGGAGGTCGCGCAGGTCTACCAGACCATTGCCGACGGCGGGTTTCGCACCCCGCTGCGCGCGATCCGCGAGATCGTCACCGCCGATGGCCGCCCGCTGCAGCGCTATCCCCTGAGCGTGGAGCAGGTGGCGGCAGCCGCGCCGGTGTATCTGCTGACCCGCGCGCTGCAGGACGCGGTGCGTGAAGGCACCGGCGCGGGGCTCGCCAGTTACCTGCCCGCCGAGCTCGCGCTCGCCGGCAAGACCGGCACCACCGACGGCCTGCGCGATTCCTGGTTCGCCGGCTTTAGCGGCGATCGCGTGGCGGTGGTGTGGGTCGGACGCGACGACAATCAGCCGACCGGCTTGACCGGCGCGAGCGGGGCGCTCACCGTATGGGGCAGCCTGTTGGCGGGGCTCGCGCCCGAGCCGGTCGCGGTGCCGTTGCCGGAGGATGTCGAGCAGGTGTGGATCGATCCGGCGAGCGGCCTGCGCGCCGATGCGCACTGCGCCGGGGCGGTCGAGCTGCCGTTCATTGTCGGATCGGCGCCGAGCGAGCGGGCCGCGTGCGCCGCGCCGGCGTCCAAGGCACGCAACTGGTTCGAGCGATGGTTCCGATGAGACACAACGCCGCTTCGCTGGCCGTGCTGGTCGCGGTGGCGGCGCTCGCCGCGTGCGTCGCTGGCCCGCGCGGGCAGGCGGTGCCGGTGTCGGACAACAGCGCGGTGGTGGCGCTGGTGGCGCAGGCACACACCGATCTCGACGCCGGACGACGCGACAACGCCGCGGCCGCAGTCGAGCGGGCGCTGCGCATCGAGCCGCGCAATCCGCTGTTGTGGCAGGAACTGGCCAAGGTGCGCCTGGCCGAGGGCCGTCACGCGCAGGCCGAGCAGCTGGCGGCCAAATCGAGCAGCCTCGCGGCCGGCGACCGGCGGCTGAAGGCCGCCAATCTGCGGCTCATCGCCGCCGCGCGCGCCGGGCGCGGCGACAACGACGGCGCGCAGGCCGCGCTCGCGCAGGCCGCCGAGCTCGAACGCTAGGCGGATTACAGGCTGGCGAGGAACTCGGCGATCGCGTCGAGCTGCTCTTCGCTCAGGCGCTTGAGGCTGCGCTCCATCAAGCCGTAGGGATCCGCCGGTCGCTTGCCGTCGCGGATGTCGCGCAGCGCCTTGCCCAGGTAGGTCGCGTGCTGGCCGGCGAGTGTGGCCGCCGTTTGCAGCACGCGATCGAACACCAGTCCACCCTCGGCGCGCTCGCCGTGGCAGTACATGCAGCGCTCCTCGAAGAACAGTCGCTCGCCCTGCGCGAAGCGCGGGCCGCGCACCCGTCCAGCGCGTGCTGGGGTCTGGCTGGCGTAGTAGGCGGCGATGTCGGCAAGGTCGGTTGGGTCCTGCACGGCCTGCGCGATCGCGCTCATGACCGGGTCCTGGCGCCGGCCGCTGCGGAACTCCTGCATCTCGCTCACGATGTAATCGGCGCGCTGGCCGGCGAGCCTGGGGACGCTCGGGAGGGTGCTGTTGCCGTCGGCGCCGTGGCACGCGGCGCACTGCGCGGCCTTGTCCCGGCCGGCCGCGGCGTCCGCACCGGCCGCGGGCAGCGCCGTCAACAGCGGGCAACCGCAGAGAACGCCGGCCGCGGCGTAGGGCACCGACAGGGCGGAGTCCGATTCCATAAATACTCACCCCCCGGTTCGCGCGGACATCCGGCGCCGGCATGGTTGCGTGCCAGGCGGCCGTCGGACGATGACAGCGCAGTTACAGTTTACGCCGGAAAACCGGCGGATTCCGGTCCCCCGCGTGCGCCGGATGACCGGCTCAAGGCGGCCCACGGTCCGGCCGATAACGCCGCTGACGGGGTCGCGCGCTGCGGTGCACGCTCCCGATCAAGCAGTTAGGCGATCCATCCGCTGTCAGCGCGTCATGGCTCACGGTCCGTGGCGCACCGGCATTTCTGCGAGCGGCACGCGCTTTGCTCCAGAGATCCTGCACAGAAAGGGACGAAACCACACGGAGATGATCGATGTCCACACGCACCCGCCTGCCCGGGCTAGTGGCGTTGGCGTTCGCCGCCACGACACTCAGCGCCAGTGCGGCCGACAACCCGCCGTATTATTTTGGGGTCCTCAATCAGCGCAGTGTCGCGCTCACGGCGCAGTACTGGAACCCGATCCTCG
>CAZVUN010000040.1:0-20739 GCA_964629975.1 uncultured Acidiferrobacteraceae bacterium
GTGCCGGCGAGCGCACAGGCGACGGCGGCGCGGCCCGGGGGGCTGTCGGCTCGCGCCTGACCCGGCTGATGGCCTCGGCGCGTTCCTGCGCCAGGCGTGCCTTGCTGGCCTGGGCGCTGAGCTCGGCGCGCGCGGCATGCATCTGCTGCTGGGCAAGGAGCATGTCGGCGGCCAGCATGGCGCTGTCCGGATTACCGTCGTGGCGGCGCTTGGCGACAAGGTAGGTTTCTTCGGCCTGGGCCGCACGCGCGCGCAGGTAATCGAGGTAGATCCGCTCCTGCTGGGCCTCGAGCTCGGCGGCATGGGCGTCGTCGCGGACCTCGTCGACCTCGAACAAGAACCCGCAGCCGCAGCGCAGCGCGGCCAGCGGCAGCTTGTTGCTGCATTCGGGACAGAACTTTTGCTGGAATATGCTCACTGTCGATGCCCGCGCCCTGCACCATCCCTGGTTCGCCGTGCTGACGTTGCGCCGCCATCGAAATATGGCACGATCGGCGCGCCGCCGGTAACGCCAGCAGACGAGCTGGCCAGTCCACAGGACGAGTGGCGTGCGGGCCGACGGGCGTTAAGGCGCGCGCCTTGCGGTTGATTTGCCTCCCGGTTTCTCTACACTTGGCCGCCGTTCGGGCGGGGGCGGACGGGGGCGCAAACGGCGTGCCCGCGCTTCGGCTGACACACGGCGTGCGGCGCCCACCACCCACCACCATGATCGGGTTCCTCGGAAAATACGCGCGCCGCGCAATGGTGGTGCTGGCGCTCTTGCCGTCGATGACCTGCATCGGTCACGCCGCGACGCCGGCGAGCGAGCGCTACTTCACCACCAGCGACGGGGTGCGCCTGCATTACCACGACAGCGGTCGCGGCCAGACCCTGGTGTTCGTGCCAGGCTGGACCATGCCCGCCGACATCTGGCGTGCGCAGCTCACGCACTTCGCGCAAACGCACCGCGTCATTGCCTTCGATCCGCGCGCGCAGGGGCGCTCGCAGGTGGCGAGCGGCGGCTACACCGTCGAGCGGCGTGCGCAGGATCTCAAGGAGCTGCTCGATCAGCTCGGGCCGGAGCCGGTGGTGCTGATCGGCTGGTCGCTCGGCGTGCTCGAGTCACTCGCCTACGTGGGTGCCTACGGCACCGAGCGCCTGGCGGCGGTGGTGCTGGTCGACAATTCAATCGGCGAGGAGCCGCCGCCGGTGTCCGATCCAACCTTTGTGCCGCGTCTGCGCAGCCAGCGCGCGAAGACGGTGGAGGGTTTCGTGCGCAGCATGTTCCGCCGGCCGCCGCCGCAGACCTACCTGCGCGAGCTGGTCGCGGCCGCGCTGCGCGTGCCGCCCGAGGCGAGCCTCGCGCTGCTGAGTTACCCGTATCCGCGCGAACGCTGGCGCGAGCTGGTGTACCGCATCGACCGGCCGCTGCTGTACGCGGTCAGCGCGCGTTTTGCGGAACAGGCGCGCAACCTCAAGCGCCAGCGGCCCGACACCTGGATCGAGGTGTTCGCATCCGCCGGGCATGCGCTGTTCGTCGATGAGGCCGAGCGCTTCAACGACCTGCTGGCGCGTTTTCTCGCCGCCGAGCTCGGGCCCGTTGCCCCCGGGCGCCAGGCGCGCACAGGGGCCGCCCCGTGAGGTTCCTCAAGACGCGCTCGCCGCTCGCACCGCTGTTCCTGGTGTCGGCCGCCGCGATCGGTTTCGAGATCGCGCTCACCCGCTTCTTCGCGATCGCCAGCTGGTCGGAGTACGGCTACTGGGTGATCTCCATCACCATGGTCGGGTTCGCGGTAAGTGGCGTGGTGCTGTCGCTGTTCAACCCCTTCTTCCTGCGCCATGCCGAACGGCTGCTGTTCGCGATTCCACCGCTGCTGATGGTGTCGGCGGCGCTCGGCTTCTACGCGACCACGATCATCCCGTTCAACCCCCTGGAGTTCCAGAATCCGGACCAGTGGTTCGAGCAGCTGCGCAACATCTGGAAGTACTACGTCGCGCTGTTCCCGTTCTTCTTCTTCGCCGGCCTGTACATCGGCCTGTACTTCCTGTCGTACCAGGAAGAGATTCCGAAGATCTACGGCGCCGACCTGGCCGGCGCCGGCGCCGGCGCACTGGCGGCACTGACGCTCATGTTCGTGGTGCATCCGTTCTATTTGCTGGCCGCCCTGTTGCCGCTGCTGGTGTTCGCCGGCCTCTATCACCGCCCGGGGCGGCGGCGTGCCCGGCCGCTCGTGGTGCTGCTCGTGCTGGCGCTGCTGCTCGCGCTGTGCGAGCTCGTGCTCATTCGCTTCAACCGCGCCGATTTCAACGAGTACAAGGCGATCTACCCGCCGCTGCACGTGCAGGACAACCGCGTGGTGGAGGAGATCAGGTCGCCGCGCGGTTATTTCCTGGTGCTCGACAACTTCACCGAACGCCTCGACACCGACTTCTCCAACAACATCGGTCTGCTCAAGGTCGCCGGGCCACCGCTCACCTACGGGCTGTACAACGACGGCAATCGCCTGACCGCGCTGCCCAAGCGCCTCGACTACGACGCCTCCTACGTGCAGGCGGCGCTCGATTCGCTGCCCTACGAGCTGCGCCCGGCGGCGCGTGCGCTGCTGATCGGCACGCGGGGCGGTTTTCGCGTGCGCGAGGCGCTCACCCTCGGCGCCGCGCACATCGTGGCGCTCGAGCCGGAGCAGACGCTGCACGCGCTCATCACCGCCGGGGTCGGCGGCACGCGCGAGCCGGCGCTGGACGATGCGCGCGTGGAGCTGCGCGCACAGTCGCCGGCCGAGACGCTGGCGCGCGGTGACGGCCGCTTCGACGTCATCGACATCGCCTCGGACTTTCTCAACCAGGCCGACGCCAACAAGTTCGCCTTCACCGTCGAGGCGGTGCGCAGCTACTACCGCGCGCTCGGTCCGAATGGCGTGCTGTCGCTGCCGGTGTCGATTCGCGAATTCACCGTGTACGCCGTGAAGATGGTGGAGACCGCACGCCAGGCGCTGCTCGCCGAGGGCGTGAGCGCGCCGGGTGCGCATCTGATGGTGTACCGCTCGAGCTGGAATGCGCGCATCCTGGTGGGGCGCGCGCCGTTCGCGGCGCGCGACATCGCCACGCTGCGCGCCTTCGCCGATCGGCGCTCGTTCGACACCTCATACTTCCCCGGCATCGATCCCGCGCAGGTGCAGATCTGGAACGACCTGCCGCTCGTGTCGCTCGAGGACGGCACGGTGCAGTCGAGCGCCAAGGCCGCCGATGCGCTGATGGACGACACGCTGCGGCTGCTGGCCGGGCCGGAGGCGTTCCTGGCGGGGCACTTCTTCAATCTCGCGCCCTCGACGCACGACCGGCCGTTCTTCTACTCGATTCTGCGGGCCGGCGCACTCGACCAGGTGCTCGACAAGATCGCGCTCATCCCGCGCGAGGAGCTCGGTTACCTCATCAACCTCGCAGTGCTGCTGCAGGCGTTGCTGTTCGCCGGCGTGATCCTGAGCCTGCCGCTCATCCGCTGGCGCGCCCGGCGGCCGCGCACCGAGGCGATCGTCAAGTCGATCCTGTATTTTGCCGGGCTCGGCATCGGCTTCCTGTTCCTCGAGATCCTGCTGATCGAGAAGGTCTCGTTCTATCTCAACGACCGCACCTCGGCCTTCGCCGTGGTGCTGGCCGCGATGCTGGTGTTCTCCGGGCTGGGCAGCTACGCCGCCAGCCACTACCTCGGTGCGCCCCAGCGCGGGGTGCAGCTCGCCTGTGCCGGCGTGTTCGTGTGGGTGATCGCGGCCATGCTCGGGCTCGATGCCCTGCTCGGCGCAACCCTCGGCTGGCCCGGCGCCGCCAAGGCGCTGCTGCTGCTCGTGCTGATCGCGCCGCTCGCTGTTGCGCTCGGCTTTCCGTTTCCGCTCGGGCTGTATCTGTTCCGCGGCGAGCGCGCCCACTTTCTGCCCTGGGCCTGGAGTCTCAACGGTGCGTTCTCCGTCATCTCCACGCCGCTCGCCAACTTGCTGGCCATTTCCACGGGCTATACAATGCTTTTGGTGGCCTCACTCGCCTTTTACGGCATCGTGCTGCTGACCTACCCGGTCGGGCGCAGCGCCAACCGAATCTAGAAAACCCCGCAGGACAGATCCCATGCATATTCGTTCGTCGGCCGTCGTTGCCGCACTCGTGCTCGGCGTGAGCGTCGTCGCCACCGCGGCCGACAAGCCGGCCGCACCGGCACCTGCCAGCGCCTGGACCTATGAACGCTACCTCGCGGCCATGAAGGACAGCGGCCGCACCACCAGGCTCACGGAAGCCGAGTTCGCGGCCATCCAGGAGCGCCGCAAGGAAGCGCTCAAGAGCATCGAGAGCTACCTGGCGCAGCGCTTCGGCAAGGCCGATCCGGCGGTGATGAAGGCCTTCGCGGAGCTGCCGCGCGAGTACTTTCACTACAACTACGCGGAGAAGCGCTCGACCGCGGAGGTCGCCTACGAGGAAAAGGCCAAGCCCTGGGCCATCGGCTTCGGTTCGGCCCTGTCGGACTACCTCGGTCAGGCCTACATGACGCAGCTCACCCAGCCGGCACCCGACAAGGTGGTGCTCGAGATCGGCACCGGCTCGGGCTTTCAGGTGTCGCTGCTGTCGCGCATCGTGAAGAAGGCGTATTCGATCGAGATCATCGAGCCGCTCGGCACGGCGGTCGCCAAGATCTTCAAGCCGCTTGGCATCGACAACGTGGAGACGCGCGTCGGCGACGGCTATTTCGGCTGGCCCGAGGTCAAGGAAGGTTTCGACATCATCATCGTCACGTGCGCCGCGCAGTACGTGCCGCCCGCGCTGATCGAGCAGCTCAAGCCGGGCGGGCGCATGGTCATCCCGATCGGGCAGCCGATGAAGAAGGGCCAGTTCCTGTACGTCTACACCAAGGACAAGGACGGCAAGGTCCACTCCAAGAAGGACGTCGGCGTGTTCTTCATCCCCATGACCGGCGAGATGCAGAAGCAGCCGGCGCCGGCCGGTGCCGCGCCCGCCCCGGGCTAGCGTCGCGCCGATGGCCGACGCGCGCAGCGCGGCGTCGCGCGAGGTGGTGGCGGCGTTCGATCGCTGTGCCGAGGGCTACGATCGCGAGACGCTGCGCTGCTTCCCGTTCGTTGCCGATCGCCTCATCGCCCGCCTCAATCCGGCGCCGGGCAGCAGGCTGCTCGACGTCGCCACCGGTACCGGGGCCGTGGCGCTCGCCGCCGCACAGGCGGTTGGCCCCACCGGGCGGGTCACGGCCATCGATCTGTCCGAGGGCATGCTCGCGCGCCTGCAGGCCAAGCTCACGCAGTTCGGTATCGGCAACATCGACCTGCATGTGATGGACGCGGCCGCGCTCGAGTTCCGGCGCGACTATTTCCACTACGTGGTCTGTTCGTTCGGCCTGGCGTTGCTGCCCGATCCGGCGGCGGCGCTCAGGGGCTGGCTGCGCGTGGTGCGCCCGGGTGGCACGATTCTGTTCACCAGCTTCGGCGCCGCCGCCTTGCTGCCAATGCGCGCGCAGTTGCATGACGCGCTGCGCGCGGCAGGGGTCGACGTGCCCGCGCCCCGCCTGCACGAGGCGAGCCTGTGCCAGGCAGTGCTGCGCGACGCCGGAGCGATCGATGTCGCGGTCGACACCGCACCGCTCGGCTATCACCTGCGCGACGAGCACGAATGGTGGGATTTCCTCTGGCATACCGAGCTGCGCGTTCCGTGCGAACGGCTCGCGCCAGCGGCACGCGAGGCCTTGCGCAGCGCGCACTTGTCCGAGGTGGCGCGCCGCAAGACCGACAAGGGCCTGTGGCTCGATCTCGCGACCATCTTCGCGCGCGGCCGCAAGCCCGGGTAGAGTGCTCAACTATCGCGCGCCGCACCGGCAGCGTCTTCGGCGCTGGTTCGCGTTCCTGCCGGTGGTATCCTTGGCGCGTCCATGGAGTCGCCGGGAGTCGCGGACTAACCGGAGCGAGGACCATGCCGGAGGGGGCTGCACCACACAGTGCCTCACGTGCGGGCGGCGGGTTCGACGCCTGCCGGCGCTGCCGCGCGTCGCTCATCTGCCAGTTCGCTACCCATCCCACGCCCGGCATTGCCGTAATCAAGAGGCAGCGCCGCCTGCGGCGCGGCGAAGTTCTGTACAGCCAGGGCGATGCCTTCGAGGCGCTGTACACGGTGTGTTCCGGCACGGTGCGCACCAGCGCGCCGACCGCGCGCGGACGCCGCCAGACGCTCGGCTTCTGCATCCCCGGGGAGCTGGTCGGCATCGCCGATTTGAGCGCGCGCCGCCACACCACCGATGCCGTGGCGCTCGAGCCCAGCGAGGTGGCCGCGTTCGCGTTCCGCTCCGTGTCGGATGCGATGGATGCGTTGCCGCTGCTGCGGCGCATCGTGCTGCAGCTGTTCGCCGAGCAGCTGGCGCACGACGAAGAGCTGATCCTGCCGCTGCTCGGCAAGAAGTCGGCGCTCGAGCGCCTCAGCGCCTACCTGTGGTCGCTCAGCCGCCGCTACGAGGCGCGCGGGTTTTCGGCCACCGAGTTTCCGCTCGCCATGTCGCGCAGCGATATCAGCGACTACCTCGGGCTCGCCAAGGAAACCGTGTGCCGGCTGCTGGCACGCCTGACCGATGACGGTGTGATCGAACTGGATGCGCGCCGCCTGCGCATCTGCGATCGCGAACGCCTCGCGCAGCTGGCCTACGGCGCGGCGGCCGTGTGAAGCGGGCGCCCGAGCTGCTTGCGGTAGCGGCGCAGATTCTTCCGCAGGCGCTGCGCCACGTCGCGCCACGGTTGCTGCCACGGCAGGCGAGGCGCGAGCAGCGCGCGACACAGGTGCAGCAGACCCTCGACATCGTCGAGGTGCACGAACTCCGGGGCCGGCCCGCGCGTGGCGGGGATGCCCGGCGCGCCCTCGAATGCCTCGTTGTGATAGTTGCCGAGCGGCACTGAGATGCCGATCGCGGTCAGGCCGCAGACCGTCGCCGCCGTCGCCTCGCAGGTGCCGCCATCCATGATGCGGCGCTGGTGCCGGCCGGGCAGCGCCGCCTGCGCCACGTCGCTCAACACCTGGAGCGCGTGCGCATCGAACACCGTGCGCCGGTCGCCGAGCCGCACCACGGGCCCGCCGCCGATGACGGCGCCGGGCAGGGTGCGCGAGGTCTCGAGGCTCACGGCCACGATCGGGCGGCGCGCGCGCTCGAGCCAGCCCAACTTGAAATGCGCGAGCGCACCGGTAAAGCCGACCTCCTCGCCGCGCGTGAGCAGTCCGAGGAATGGCAGGCGCGTGCGCTGCGCGCGCCACAGTGTGAGCGCGGTGTCGACCACCGCGAACACCCCGACCAGGTCATCGGCCGCCTGGGTGTAGAGCTTGCGGCCGCTTCGCCACACCGGGGCGCGAAAGCCGAGACCACCGAAGAGCGCGCGTGCCGCCATCGGCGCGGCCAGTGGTGCGCGCAGCCGCACCTCCGCGCTGGCGAGCGCCTGTCCCGACTTGTGCAGGCGTATGGCGGCGAGCTCACCGGCGCCCACGTAGCCGGCATCCGAGGCGAGCCACACCTGCGCCCCGCGCAGCCGCCGCGTGGGCGAGCCGCCGTGCCACTGGATCGCGAGGCGCCGGTCGCTCATCCAGCGCACGCCGTGGAACCCGGGGTGGTCCATGTGGGCGATGAACAGGCGCAGCGGCTCGCGGCTCGCGCGGCGCACGAGCCGGCGATAGTCCGTGGCGGAGGCCGCCCCGACCAGCAGGTTGCCCACGGGGTCGAAGAAGTGCGGCACGCCCGCGCGCGCGAGCTGGCGCGCCGCCCAGGCCGCGACATGCTGCTCGCGAAACGGAGCGGTCGGCTGCGCGAGCAGCTCGCGCAGCCGCTTCTGGCGGGGCTGATTCATGGCGCGCGACTATAGGCGATGGGGCAGGGAGCGACAATCCGCGCGCCGTGGTCCGGCAAATTGATCGATGTCAAGGCGCCGGCGCGCCGGGCGTGATTTGCTGCAATCGTTGTCGTGCATTGGCCGGGCGTCGAAGGGTAGGAGGTGAGGTATGACAGCTCTGTCGATAGTCATCGTGTTGGCGGCAATCGCCACGGCCGCGGTGCTGGTGACCGGGCTTGGCTCGATGGCGCATGGCGGGTCGTTCGATGACCGCCACAGCCATCAGTTCATGTTTGCCCGGGTCGCATTGCAGGGCGTAGTGCTGTTGCTGGTGATCGTTGCCCTGCTGATGTCGCTGCGCTGAGGTCGTGGTGAGGGCGGCTCCGGGCGCTCGGCGCCCGGGGCCTTGTTGTTGCCTCGCGCAATCCCGCCGTGCTAGCGTGCCGCGCCACTTCCACGCCGGCCGCGCCATGACGACCGCACTCATCTTCGACGTCAACGAGGAAACCTTCCAGGAAAAGGTTCTCGCCGCCTCGCACCAGCGCCCCATCCTGGTCGATTTCTGGGCCGAGTGGTGCCCGCCGTGCCACGCGCTCACCCCGGTCCTTGAGCGCGTGACCGCGTCGTACCACGGCGACGTGCTGCTCGCCAAGGTCGAGGCCGACGACAACATGAAGCTCGCCGGCCGCTACCAGCTGCGCGGCTTCCCCACGGTGATTCTGTTCTACCAGGGCGAGGAGCGCGGCCGCTTCAGCGGCGCCAGGCCCGAGCCGTTCGTGCGCGACTTCATCGAGGACGCACTGCCCGAGCACGAGCCACCGCTCGCCTGAAGCGCCCTCAGCGCTGTGCCTCGCTCGCCAACTCCACCTTCACCAGCAAGGTGTAACGCTCGCCGGTGTCGACTGCGGCGCTGTCGAGCACCGTGTTACTGATGGCGCCGGCCTGGCGCAGCACGCCTCCCAAGTCGGACCAGGTGCCGAGCTTGACGGTCGCGGCAGTGGCGACCTCGGTGAGGCGGGCGCGGTCGATATCGGGGTTGGCGAGCGAGTGCAGCGTGGGCGTGATCGCGAGCACCGCCTCGTCGGCACGCACGCGCGCGACGACATCAAAGCCGGTGGTGACGTCTTGCAGCGTGGCCGCGTGCGCCTCGCGCAGGCGCTCGCCGGACAGGCTGAGGATGCGCTCGATGTGCGGCACGGACTGGCCGATGCGCACGTACGCATGGCTGCCTTCCCGGGTGCGCAGCACCTGCATGCGCTCCTGCGCGAGGTCCGTTGCGCTGCGTTGCGTGCGGTAGCGCACGCTGCCGTCGGTGTCGCTGCGCGTCACGTCCGGCGCGGGCGCCGGCACGGCGGGCGCGGTGGTGGTGAGGCGCGCGTTACCCGTGGTCGCCTGGGCCGCCAGTTGGCGCAGGCGCCGTTGCGCGTCGGCCTCCGGCACCTGCCATACGGTGATCACGAGGCCGCGGCCCGCGGTGTCCAGTTGCGCCACGATGCCCTCGATCTCGCGCAGCCGTGCCTCGGAGGCGCGCACCAGCAGGCGGTAATCGGTGGCGCTCGCCGCCTCGCCCGGAGCGAGCAGCGGTTGCAGGAGCGGCAGGATCTCCGCGGCCGGGCGCTGCTTGAGCTCGATGACGCGCAGCGCATCGGCACCCAGCGCGGTCATGGCGGCGAGCAGGCACGCCGCCCAGGCGAACGCGCGCCTACTCCACATCGAGGCGGCGCGCGCCGGCGAAGTTCCTGCGCCAGTACGGATCATTGAACGGCGCGACGTGCACGGTCTTGCCGCTCGCTGGGGCATGCACGAACTGCTCATCGCCGAGGTAGATGCCGACATGCGAGGCGTGCTTGCCCTCCTGGTGGAAGAACAGCAGATCGCCACGCCGGATGCGATCGCTCGGCACGGGATAGGTGACGCGGCGCAGCCCGTCGGTGCCGTGCGGCAACTGGATGCCGGCGCGCGCGTAGCTGTACTGCACCAGCCCGCTGCAATCGAAGCCGCGCGGCGAGTTGCCGCCGAAGCGATACGGGCGGCCGACCTGGGCGAGCGCGACGTCGGCGGCGCGGTTGATCGCGGCCGGGGCTGGCGTATTGATCGGGGCGTGGCCGCAGGCGCCGAGCAGGGCGGCGAGCCACACGAGCACGGGCAGCAGCAGGGCAGTGCGGGTCATGGGCGGGGCGTCCGTCACAGTCCGGCCGTACGCAGACCTTCGACCGGCTCGCTGCCCTCCCACATCGCCTCGAAGCGCGTGGCGAGGTCGAGTGCCACGCGCCGCCCGGCGGGATCGATCACGCACGCGGGCCTGGCCGTGTCTTCCTGGTGCAGGTAGGCGCGCCGGTCGGTCACGAGGAACACCTCGCGCAGCCCGCGGTGCGCCTCGCCGACCTGGCGCAGATCGACGAAGTCGCTCAGGCGCCGGCACAGATCGATGACGCGTTCGTTGTCGTGCAGGGCCTGCGCGCCGTCCTCGACGAGGAAGCGCACGCGCCGGTGGCGGTGACCGGCCACGAAGTGGGCAAGTGCTGCGGTCAGCCGGCCGGTGTTGAACAGCCGTGCCTCGAGTTGTGGGGCGAACACCATCACCTCGTGCTGCGCCGCCTCGGCCAGCAGCGCCAGGTGCTCGCGGATCAGTGCCGGGTCGGAGACGACCGCGCGGGCGGGGAGCGCGGTCGGGGCGTTGTTCGGGGTCGGCGCGTCGCTCATGGCAAGCGGCAATCTCGGCAATCCCCGCCTCCGCGGCGGGCTCGTTACCTAACGAGTGTAGCCCAGCCGCTCGCGCCCACGGGATGGCCGTGGGGGGCGGCGGGGCTAGCGCGGCGGCCGGCCGATGGCGGCGGCTTGCTGCGCGGCGTTGCCGGTGTAGCTCGCGGGCGTGAGCGCGAGCAGGCGCTCCTTGGCCGCCTCGGGGATGGCCAGGCTGCGGATGAAGGCGTGCATGGCCTCGCGCGTGATGCCGGCCTTGCCGCGCGTGAGCTCTTTCAGCTTCTCGTAGGGCTGCGGCACGCCGTAGCGGCGCATCACGGTCTGCACGGCCTCCGCCAGCACCTCCCAGTTGGCGTCGAGATCCTCGGCGAGGCGCGCCGGGTTGACCTCGAGCTTGCCGATGCCGCGCAGGCAGGAATCGTAGGCGAGCAGGCTGTAGCCGAAGCCGCTGCCCAGGTTGCGCAGCACCGTGGAGTCGGTGAGGTCGCGTTGCAGGCGCGAGATCGGCAGTTTCTCGGCTAGGTGGTGGAACAGGGCATTGGCGAGCCCGAGGTTGCCTTCCGAGTTCTCGAAATCAATCGGGTTGACCTTGTGCGGCATGGTCGAGGAGCCGACCTCGCCCTCGACCACCTTCTGCCGGAAGTAGGCGGCCGAGATGTACGCCCACACGTCGCGGTTGAAGTCGATCAGCACGGTGTTGAAGCGCGCGAGTGCCTGCAGGAGCTCGGCGATGCAGTCGTGCGGCTCGATCTGAGTGGTGTACGGGTTCCACCCGAGCCCGAGGCCCTCGACGAAGCCCTTCGCCACGGCCGGCCAGTCGACGTCCGGGTAGGCGATGAGGTGCGCGTTGTAGTTGCCGACCGCGCCGTTGATCTTGCCGAGCAGCGCCACGTCCGCGACCTGGTCGCGCGCGCGGCGCAGGCGGTAGGCGCCATTGGCCATCTCCTTGCCGAGCGTGGTGGGCGAGGCCGGCTGCCCGTGGGTGCGCGCGAGCATCGGCTGGGTGGCGTAGCGGTGCGCGAGGTCCTCGATCGCACTGATCACCTGGTCCATGCGCGGCAGCAGCACCGCAGCGCGCGCCTGCTGCAGCATCAGGCCGTAGGCGAGGTTGTTGATGTCCTCCGAGGTGCAGGCGAAGTGGATGAACTCGCTCACGCGCGCGAGCTCGGCGTGGTCGCGGGTCTTTTCCTTGAGGAAGTACTCGATCGCCTTGACGTCGTGGTTGGTGGTGGCCTCGATCTCCTTGACGCGGCGCGCGTCGGCGATGCTGAAACCCTCGACGATGGCATCGAGCACCGCGCGCGCGCCGGCCGACAGCGGCGGGATCTCGGCGATCTGCGGATGGGCGGCGAGCGCCTGCAGCCAGCGCACCTCGACCTCGACGCGCAGGCGGATCAGCCCGAATTCGCTGAAGTAGCGTCGCAGCGCGGCGGTTTTCTTCTCGTAGCGGCCGTCGAGCGGCGACAGCGCGGTGAGCGCATCGAGCGCCAGGGTGTCTTGCGTCGGGGTCTTGTGCATGCGCGCTCGCCGGCAGAGGGGCCGCGCGATTCTATCAAAAGGGCGCGCGCCCGGCGCGCGCCGGCGCGTGTGCGGGCAGCGCCTGCTCGATGACGGCGCCACCGACGCACTCCGGCCCGCGGTAGAGCACCACGCACTGGCCGGGCGTGATGGCGCGCTGCGGCTGATCGAAGCGCACGTGCAGACCGGCCTCGTGCGCCTCGACCGTGCATGCCTGCGGCGGCTGGCGGTAGCGATTCTTGGCCGTGAACCTCGCCGGCAACGGCGGCGCGGCGCCGATCCAGTGGGCCTGGCCGGCGATCAGCGCTGCGCTGTAGAGCGCCGGGTGCGCCTCGCCCTGCACCACGTACAGGATGTTGCGCGCGAGGTCCTTGCCGACCACGTACCAGGCGTCGCCCGCACCACCGATGCCGAGGCCGTGCCGCTGGCCGATCGTGTAGTACATGACCCCGTCGTGCTCGCCCTTGTATTGGCCGTCGGGCGTGCGTATCTCGCCGCGCCGTGCCGGCAGGTAGCGCGCGAGAAACGCGTGAAAGTCGCGTTCGCCGATGAAGCAGATGCCGGTCGAGTCGCGCCGGTCGAAGTTCGGCAGGCCGGCCTCGCGTGCCAGGCGCCGCACCTCGGGTTTGGTCAGCTCGCCGAGCGGAAACAGCGTGTGCGCGAGTTCGCGCTGCCCGAGCAGGTACAGGAAATAGCTCTGGTCCTTGTCGAGATCACGCGCCTGCAGCAGCCGGTACTGGCCGGCGTGCCGGTCGAGGCGTGCGTAGTGGCCGGTGGCGATCCGGTCAGCGCCGAGCGTGAGCGCATAATCGAGAAAGGCCTTGAACTTGATCTCCTTGTTGCACAGCACGTCCGGGTTGGGTGTGCGGCCGGCGCGGTGCTCGGCGAGAAAGTAGCTGAATACCCGGTCCCAGTATTCGGAGGCGAAGTTGACGGTCTTGAGCGGGATGGCGAGCGTGTCGCACACCGCCTGCGCGGCCTTGAGGTCCTCGGCGGCGCTGCAGTGCGTGGCGGTGTCGTCCTCCTCCCAGTTCTTCATGAACACGCCGGTCACCTCGTGCCCGGCGCGCGTGAGCAGCAGCGCAGCCACCGCCGAATCGACGCCACCGGAGATGCCGACCACCACCTTCATGCGCACAGGCCCGCGCCCGCCCCGTGCCGGGCGCTGCGGCAGCGATGCCGTCAATAGCGACCGTGGGTCTTGAAGAAGTAGTTCTGCATCTCGACCATTTGCATGCTCAGGCGTCGCTGGATCGCGTGCACCACGCGCATGATCGTGCGCATCGCCTTGTAGACCGCGCGCGGGTGGGTATCGATCAGGCTCTCGAACTTGTCGCGACCGATGCTGAACACGCGGGTCGGGCCATTGGCGACGAGCGCCGCAAAGTGCGGCGCGTCATCCATGAAGGACAGCTCGCCGACGAAGTCCCCGGGGGTGAGCAGGTGCAGGGTGTTCCACTTGCCGCCTTCGCCCTTCTTCGCCACGGCGATCGCGCCGCTCACCACCACGTGCATGTTGCTGTCGCTCACGCCTTCGGGCAGCAGCACCTCGCCGTCCTTCAGGTCGCGCACCACGATGAGCTTGGCGAGCGCCTCGATCTCCGCGTCCGTCAGTTCGCGTCCGAGCGGCGAGTTGCGCAGGATGTCGGCGTTGCTTGGGGTAGCCATGGGATGTCTCCGGACAATTGAGGAATGCGTTGGGCCAGCGCCGGTCAGGGTGTCAGTTCCTTGAGCAGTCCCAGCGGATAGCGCTGCCCCGTGAGATAGTCGTCGAGGCAGCGTTCGATCAGCGGACTGCGGTGGCGGGCGCGTGCGGCGCGGATCTCCTCGGCGCTCAGCCACACGGTGCGCACGATCTCGCGGTCGAGCGCCCGGCCGGTCTCCTCGCGCAGCGGGCGCGCCACGAAGGCAAAGCGCAGGTAGGTCAGGTCCTTGGCCGGATGCGGCCAGCGATACACGCCGATGAGGGCCTCGGGCGCGACGTGCCAGGCGGTCTCCTCCAGGGTCTCGCGCACCACCGCGTCGAGCAGCGTCTCGCCCGCGTCCAGGTGACCGGCCGGCTGGTTAAGCACGATCGCGCCGTCGGCTTGCTCCTCGACGAGCAGAAACCTGCCCGCGCGCTCGATGATCGCCGCCACCACCACGTTCGGTTTCCAGATCATGTGGCCATTGTACCAGCGCCGCATTTGCCTCGCGCCATGCGCCCGGCGCAAGTTCTGCAAGCCGGTACGGCCCGACGGCGACGCGCACCAGCCGCAGCGTCGGCAGCCCCACGGCCGCGGTCATGCGCCGCACCTGGCGGTTGCGGCCCTCGGTGATCGTCAGCTCGATCCAGGCGGTGGGAACGGTCTTGCGAACGCGTATCGGCGGCGTGCGTGGCCACAGCGGCGGTTCGGGGATGCGCCGCACCTTGGCGGGGCGGGTGAGACCATCGCGCAAGCCCACCCCGCGCCGCAGGCGTTCGAGCGCCGTGGCGTCGGGCGCGCCCTCCACCTGCACCCAATAGGTCTTGGGCAGCTTGAAGCGCGGATCGCCCAGGCGTTGCTGCAGCCTTCCGTCGTTGGTCAGCAGCAGCAGGCCCTCGCTGTCGCGGTCGAGGCGTCCGGCCGGGTAGACCCCCGTCATCGGCAGGTACGCCGCGAGCGTGCTGCGCCCGGCGCGGTCGGTGAACTGCGTGAGCACGTCGTACGGCTTGTTGAACAGGATCAGTCGTGCGGGCGCGCGGGCGCGCCCCGCGCGGCGGCTGCGCGCCAAGTCGGTGATGCTAGAATGCGCGGCGCGCCGAACCATAACATGCAACCGGAGCATCCATTGTATGGCCGCCAGCCACATTCAGGTACCTGCCAACGGCACGCGCATCACGGTCAACCCTGACCTGTCGCTGACCGTGCCCGACCGGCCGATCATTCCCTTCATCGAAGGCGACGGCACCGGGGTCGACATCACGCCGGTCATGCGCCAGGTGGTCGATGCCGCGGTGGCCAGGGCCTATGGCGGCAAGCGTGCCATCGCGTGGATGGAGATCTACGCCGGCGAGAAAGCGGTCAAGGTCTACGGCAACAACACCTGGCTGCCGCAGGAGACCATGGCGGCCATCCGCGACTACGTGGTGTCGATCAAGGGCCCGCTTACCACGCCGGTCGGCGGCGGCATTCGCTCGCTCAACGTGACGCTGCGCCAGGAGCTCGATCTCTATGTCTGCCTGCGGCCGGTGCGCTACTTCAAGGGCGTACCGAGCCCGGTGAAGGAACCGCAGAAGACCGACATGGTGATCTTCCGCGAGAACTCCGAGGACATCTACGCCGGCATCGAGTGGAACGCCGGCACGCCCGAGGTGCGCAAGGTCATCGACTTTCTGCAGAACGAGATGGGCGTGAAGAAGATCCGCTTTCCGGAGACCTCGGCCATCGGCGTGAAGCCGGTGTCGCGTGAGGGCAGCGAGCGGCTGGTGCGCCGCGCGATCCAGTACGCGATCGACCAGGACCGTCCCTCGGTCACGCTGGTGCACAAGGGCAACATCATGAAGTTCACCGAGGGCGGCTTCAAGAACTGGGGTTACGAGCTGGCCCGCCGTGAATTCGGCGCGATCCCGATCGACCAGGGGCCGTGGATGCGCATGAAGAACCCGAAGAGCGGTAAGGAGATCGTGATCAAGGACGTGATCGCCGATGCCTTCCTGCAGCAGATCCTGTTGCGCCCGGCCGAATACAGCGTAATCGCCACCCTTAACCTCAACGGCGACTACATCTCCGATGCGCTCGCCGCGCAGGTCGGGGGTATCGGCATTGCCCCGGGTGCCAACCTGTCCGACACCGTGGCGATGTTCGAGGCCACGCACGGCACCGCCCCCAAGTACGCCGGCAAGGACATGGTCAACCCGGGTTCGATCATCCTGTCGGCCGAGATGATGCTGCGGCACCTTGGCTGGAACGAGGCGGCCGATCTCATCGTTGCCGGCATGGAAGGGGCGATCCAGGCCCGGACCGTTACTTATGACTTTGCCCGCCTCATGCGGGGCGCCCGACAGGTGAGCTGCTCGGCGTTCGGCGGCGCCATTATCAAGCACATGGCCGCGCGCCGGGCCGGGCGCGCGGCGGGAAAGACCCAGGCCGGGAAGGCGGCGAAGAAGCCGGCGCGGCCGGCCAAAGCGCGTTCCAAGAAGAAGGCCCGCCGGCGCTGACGTCGCGGTGAGGGCGGGCCGGCGGGGCGGTTATGGCCCCCGGGCGAGTCGCCACCCGGCAGGCAAGAAAAAACCCGGCCGGGCCGGGTTTGGAAGAGCGGATTCGGAAGCGATCGAACGCCGGCTACCGCGGAACTGGCCGAATGTGCGAGGCCTGCGGGCCCTTGGGACCGTCCTGCACCTCGTACTCCACGCTTTGGCCTTCCTTGAGTGTCTTGTAGCCCTCCATCTCGATGGCGGAGTAATGTGCGAACACATCATCGCCGCCATCGACGGGGGTAATGAAGCCATATCCCTTGGTGGCGTTGAACCACTTCACCGTTCCTGTCGCCATAAGACTTCCCCCTAGCTCGCGCGGCAAGCGCCGCGGTGACATACAAAAACCGCGCGTTGGACACGATACCTGTGCCGCGCACGGTCAAGCGGCATCTTCCCGCATCCCACGACCATGTCAAGCACGCTGGCCCGCGCACGCAGCAGAGGTCACAAATTTCGTGCCACAATGGAGCAGGGTTGAATTTTGCCGCCCGCGCCGCAGAATGTACCTGGAACGCGACGCCGGGGTGGCGTGGCAAGTCACCGATAAACCGTTTGGCCACTGCCTGGTCTAAATTTTCACTATGAGCGACAAGCAGCCGCAGTACCTAGAAGGCCCGGTAGTGCAGGAGGCCAAGCCGAAGCTGCAGAAGCCGCCGCTCTTTAAAGTTCTCCTGCTGAATGACGATTACACTCCTATGGAATTCGTCGTCGCGCTGCTCGAGCTCTTCTTCCACAAGAGCCGCGAGGAGGCGACGCGGATCATGCTCCATGTGCACCAGAAAGGGGTGGGTGTGTGCGGGCTCTACACGCGGGAGATTGCCGAAACCAAGGTGCGGCAGGTACTGACATACGCGCGTGAGAACCAGCATCCGTTGCAGTGTACCTACGAGCCCGAGTGATTCAGGAACGGTTTATGCAAGAAGAGCGGGGGAAACCCCGGAGGCGCCAATATGCTGTCTCAGGAGCTTGAATTTTCACTCAACAGCGCGTTCCAGTCGGCACGCGAGAAACGCCACGAGTTCATCACCGTGGAGCACCTGCTCGCGGCGCTGCTCGACAATCCGTCGGCGGCGCGCGTGCTGCGCGCCTGTGGCGGCAATATCGATGAGCTGCGGCGCAGCCTCGGCGCCTTCCTCGAGGAAAACGTTCCGCGCCTGCCGGCCGGCAGCAAGTCCGACACCCAGCCCACGATCGGATTCCAGCGCGTCATCCAGCGCGCGGTGCTGCATGTCCAAGGGGTCGGCAAGAAGGAGGTCACCGGCGCCAACGTGCTGGTGGCGATCTTCGGCGAGAAGGAATCGCACGCCGTCTACTTCCTGCACAAGCAGAACATCAGCCGCTTCGACGTGGTGAATTTCATCTCGCACGGCATCTCCAAGGTGTCGGGCGAGAGCCAGGGAGAGACCCCGGCCTCTTCGGAGGAGGGCGAGGAAGGGCAGGCCACCGAGAAGAGCCCGCTCGATGTCTTCACCGTCAACCTCAACGAGCAGGCGCGCCTCGGCAAGATCGATCCGCTGATCGGCCGTGACCGCGAGGTCGAGCGCACCATCCAGGTGCTGTGCCGCCGCCGCAAGAACAACCCGCTGTACGTGGGCGAGGCCGGCGTCGGCAAGACCGCGATCGCCGAGGGTCTCGCGAAGAAGGTGGTCGATGGCGACGTGCCGGACGTGCTCGCCACCGCCACCATCTATGCCCTCGACATGGGCGCGTTGCTGGCCGGCACCAAGTACCGCGGCGATTTCGAGAAGCGTCTGAAGGCGGTGCTGCATCACCTGAAGAAGCAGGAAAATGCCGTGCTGTTCATCGACGAGATCCACACCATCATCGGTGCCGGCGCGGCCTCCGGTGGCGCGATGGACGCCTCCAACCTGCTCAAGCCGGTGCTGTCGTCCGGCGAGCTCAAGTGCATCGGTTCCACGACCTATGCCGAGTACCGCAACATCTTCGAAAAGGATCGGGCGCTGTCGCGCCGCTTCCAGAAGATCGACGTCGCCGAACCCTCGGTCGAGGAGACGGTGGAGATCCTGCGTGGCCTGAAGAACCGCTTCGAGCGCCACCACGGTGTGCGCTACACGCAGCAGGCGCTGCGTGCGGCCGCCGAGCTGTCGCACCGCTTCATCAACGATCGGCACCTGCCGGACAAGGCAATCGACGTGATCGACGAGGCGGGTGCCTCCCAGCAGCTGTTGGCGCCGTCGAAGCGCAAGAAGACCATCGGCCTGCACGACGTCGAAGACATCGTTGCCAAGATGGCGCGTATTCCGCCCAAGAGCGTGTCGGTCACCGACCGCGAGGCGCTGCGCAATCTCGAGCGCGACCTGAAGATGGTGGTATTCGGCCAGGACGAGGCGATCGAGGCCCTATCGACCGCCATCAAGCTGTCGCGCGCCGGTCTCGGCCAGCCGGAGAAGCCGATCGGTTCGTATCTGTTCGCCGGACCGACCGGCGTCGGCAAGACCGAGGTGACGCGCCAGCTCGCGCACGTGCTGGGCCTCGAGCTCATCCGCTTCGACATGTCCGAATACATGGAGCGGCACACGGTCTCGCGCCTGATCGGCGCACCGCCCGGCTATGTCGGCTTCGACCAGGGCGGCCTGCTGACCGAGGCGATCACCAAGCACCCGCACGCGGTGCTGCTGCTCGATGAGATCGAGAAGGCGCATCCGGACGTGTTCAACCTGCTGCTGCAGGTCATGGACCACGGCACGCTCACCGACAACAACGGGCGCAAGGCCGACTTCCGCAACGTCATCATCGTCATGACCACGAACGCCGGTGCCGAGCGCGCGGCGCGCGCGAGCATGGGCTTCACCCGGCAGGACCACGCGGTCGATGCGCTCGAGGAGATCAAGAAACTGTTCAGTCCCGAGTTCCGCAACCGCCTGGATGCGATCATCCAGTTCAAGGCGCTCGACGAAGACACGATCGTGCACGTGGTCGACAAGTTCATCCTCGAGCTCGAGGCGCAGCTCGCCGACAAGCACGTCACCCTCGAGCTCGACGCCGCGGCACGCGCCTGGCTCGCCCGCCATGGCTACGACCCGGCCATGGGCGCGCGCCCGATGGCGCGCCTGATCCAGGAGCGCATCAAGAAGGCGCTCGCCGACGAGTTGCTGTTCGGCCGCCTGGCCGATGGCGGCCACGTGAAGGTCGGTTTCGATGCGCAAGGCGATCGCCTGACCTTCGAGTTCGCCGAGGCGAAAAACCGGGAAGCGGTGTCCTGAGACCGCGTCGGGCAGGCCGCGCCGGCCTGCCCTCACACGCGCACGTAACTCCAGCCCCCGCGCAGGCGCAACAGGATCTGGTCGAGTGCCGAGGGCGCCGTCTCGACGTCCGGCAACAGCGGCACCACGCGTCCGGTTTCGAGCTCTATCCGCTGAATCGTCTTACCGCAGGCGAGAAAGCGGATGTTGCCGAAATCGCGCTGTATCTGCGCGATGCGCTCGCGCGCCGGTGAGGTGTCGGCGCGCAGCAGGTGCAACCCCTCCGCATTCGCAACCAGTTCCAGTCGCAGCGGCCGGCGGGCACGGGCGTAGGCGCTGATCATTTCCTCAATCGCATCCAGCGTCGCGCGCACCCGCGCCGGTTCCACGCTGGTGATGTGAAAGACCGCGCGCGTCTCGCCGGCCGGCGCGACGATGTCGAGATGTGCCGGCTGGATGGTCTGCGCGCCGGACGGCAGGTGGGCGAGCAGGTGCGGCTCGGCGGGGCGCTGCAGACCGAGTCCGATCGAGACGCCGACAGCGAGCAGGATGCCGGCCGCGACAGCACCCAGCGCGACGTGTCGGACGCGCGCGCGACGCAACGATGCGTTGGCGGATCTCTCCCGTGCAGGCGCGGGGAAGGCCGCGCGCGCGAGTCGGCGCACGCGCCGCAATTCCTCGAGATGCCGCCGCAGCGCCGGGTCCTGACACAGGCGCGATTCGAGCTGGCGCGCATGCTCGGCGTCGAGCTCCCCGTCGAGGTAGGCGTTCAGCATCTGCGCGCGCGCGTCGTTCATGCGGTCACCTTGCGCAGACGGATCACGTTGTCCCGTGGCTCGCCCACGAGGTCGGCCAGCTCGGCGCGCAGCGCCTCGCGCCCGCGGCTGATGCGGCTGGTCACGGTCCCGGTCGGGATGTTGAGGAGCAGGGCGACCTCGGCGTAGGAAAACCCGGCGATGTCCACCAGCGATAGCACCTCGCGCTGACCGTCTGGCAGCGCCGCAATCGCGGCACGCACCCGCGCGATGGTGTCGTGGCGCTCGCCAAGCGGCTCGGTGGCGAGTTCGGCGTCCTCGCTCAGCGCATCGATGTCCTCGGCGTGGCGCGCACGCCGGCAGTGATCGCGCCAGCAGTTGTGCAGGATGTGGTAGAGCCAGCCGTCCAGGGCAGCCAGCTCGCGCAACTGACCAATGCCGCGCAGTGCCCGGGCGAAGGTTTCCTGTACCAGGTCATCGGCCAGCGCGCGGCTGTGACAGAGCGCGAAGGCGGC
>CAZVUN010000041.1:0-20683 GCA_964629975.1 uncultured Acidiferrobacteraceae bacterium
ACTCGGCCACGCGCCGCGCCGCACCGGTGATGGTGGCGTTCTCGACCATCACCGTGATGGTGGCGCCCGAAATCGTGTCAATGGCGACGTAACCTTCGCGCGCCGCCCCGATGGTGATGCGGTCGAGTGCGGACTTGCCGGGGTACTGCGCGACGAAACGCGCGAGGTCCTCCTCGGACACGCCGGCCTGCAGGATCGGCTCCTCGTGCTCGACGATCACCACCCCGACGATGCGCCCCTGCATGTCGAGGCCGACCAGATTGTTGATCGGGCGTCCCGAGTACGCCGGGATGCGCACGATGTCCTTGGTGAGGAACACGTAACCGATCGTCTTGCCGCCGGCGTACACCGGCGCGGCGCGCGGATCGCCGCTGAGCTCCCCGAAGCGCTCGGCCTGCGGGAAGAACGCGCGCGCCTGGGGGTAGCGCTCGACGATGCTCGCGGCATGCAGCACGGAGGCCGCGAGCATGCCGGCCAGGAACAGCAAGGCGCGCGCCCCGCCGGGCGCGCCCGGTTGCACGGCAGGCCGCTGCGGGCCGGTTGCGGAGCCGTCGCGATCCATGCGCGCAGCAGGCCACAACCGCGCGGCGCTGGCCCTGATCTTGGTCAATCTTGCCCGGACGTCACCGCGCCTGCGCAAGCGAGGCGCCGCCGCCCGCGCGGGCGGCTCACACCTTGAACCGCGCCACCAGGCCCAGCAGTTGTGCCGCCAGCCGGGCCAGCTCGCTGCTGGCCACCGCGGTCTGCCGCGACCCGGATGCCGCCTGACTGCCGAGCTGGCTGATGGCCACGATGTTACGGTTGATCTCTTCCGCGACCGAGCCTTGCTCCTGCGCGGCACTGGCGATCTGGGTGTTCATGTCGGTAATCTTCGTCACCGCCCGGGTGATCGCCTCGAGCGCAGCACCCGCCTCCTCCGCGCTCTGCACGCCGCGCTGCATCTGGCTGCTGCCCTGGCTCATCGCCTGCACCGCCGACTTGGCCCCGCCCTGCAGGGTCTCGCTCATCTGCTGGATCTCGAGGGTGGACTGCTGCGTGCGACTGGCGAGGGTGCGCACCTCGTCGGCGACCACGGCGAAGCCGCGGCCCTGCTCGCCGGCGCGGGCCGCCTCGATCGCCGCATTGAGCGCCAGGAGATTGGTCTGCTCGGCAATGCCGCGAATCACGTCCAGAACCATGCCGATCCGGGAGCTGTCGGCCTCGAGCTTGTTGATGGCCTGGGCGGTCTTCTCCATCTCGCCGGCGAGCAGCCGGATAGTCTCGACCGTTTGCGCGACCACCTGCCCGCCGCGCGTCGCCGCGTGGTCGGCCTCACGCGCGGCGTTGCGGGCAATTTCGTGCGCGGTCGCCGGCATCTCGCTCGTGGCGGTGGCGGCCTGTTGGGTCTCGATCTGCTGTTGGCGGATGCCGGCATCGCTCTGCCGGGTGATCGCCGACAGCTCCTCGGCCGCCGTTGCGACGTGCGTGCTCGATCCGGAGATCTCGACCATCACGGCGCGCAGCTGCTCCGTCATCTGGTGGTAGGCGGCGATCACGCGCTTGAGCTCCGCGCCGCGGTAGTCGACGCGCGCCGTCAGGTCGCCGTCGGCCCCGCGCACCATGGCGACGCGCACCGCATCCACGGCCTGGGCGATACTGCGGACCATGCGGTAGCCGGCGAAGCCCGCGGCCAGGATCACCAGCAGCACGATGGCGATCAGGCTGTAACGCATGGCCGCTGCATCCGCATGCGCGCTGGCGAATTCGCGCCGTGCCGCCTCGGCGCGCTGCGACCGCAGCTCCTCGATGCCCGCCATGGCGGACCCGTAGGCCGGTTCCAGTGACTGGGTCAGCTGCGGCGCGGCCTCCTCGTGCCTGCCGGCGCGCACCGCCGCGATGACCGGCGCGAAGCCGTCCTTGACGAGGCGCTTACGCTCGCTGTCCAGTTGCGCGATGCGGGCCTTGTCCGCCGCGGCGACCGAGAATTGCCAAAGGCCGCCCACAAGGTTTCCGCCTCGGCAAGGCTGCGCTCCGCGCGCGCGGCGCGTTCGCGCGCAAGCTCCGGGGCGGAGTTGTGCGCGGCCTGCAACAGCTGCGCGCGGCCCTCGGCATAGCGGGAAAGGAGCGTGGCGAGCCGCTCCATGGGCAGCACGTCGTCTTCGTACACCGCGCGCATGTGCCGCTCGCCCACCGTCATCCCGTACAGACCCGCGACGCCAACCGCGAGTGCGACAACGCAGAACGAAATGACCAGCAAGGCCAGCCGCTGCCGGAGATTCAGTTGCCTCATCGGCACCCTGTCCCTCCCGTTTGACTGCCAATGACGCCCACCGTATCACGCGCCCAGCGCCGGTCCCGCCCGTGGCACCGCGGCGCGGCAATCGCCACGGCGCACCTGGCCGGCGGCCAGGCTTGTGGTCAAACCGCTCGCGGTTACGTCCACGGGCGGATGCGCACTCGCCCCGGCCTTGCCTGCACCGTCGGCACTGCCCGCCCAGCCGATGCCAGGGGCATACCGCCGCTGCCCGCCGCGTGTCCGGCGTGCTCGCCCGACTGGCGGGCGGCGGCGCGCAAACGGGCGCACTCCAGCGTGTCGGCCGGCCGGCCAGGAACTTAAGCGCCGCCAGCGCCCGGCAGACTCGTGCGCACGGCGGACACGGACGGACTGAAGGATTGCTGGAAAAACCTAGCCGCGCCGCGCCGGCCACATCGCACGCAGCGCGATGACGAGGAACAGCACGCCGCCGAGGATGGCGATCAGCCCGCCGATGCCCATGAGGCCCATGGCGGCGATGCGCTCGGCGCTGTCGAGCGCCTGCGCGGCGCCGGCGACCTTGCGCTGCACGCCGTAGCCCCCCGACCACACCAGCCCGGCCACGTGCAGCAGCTGGCCGCCGCCGTAGAGATAGGGTTGCCAGTGTGCCCATCGGGGGTTCGGCTCGGCGAATCCGAGACGCGGCAGCAGATGGTAGGTGAGCCCCATGAAGGCGAGCGTCACGCCGACGATTGAGCCGTGGTAATGCGCCGGGATCGTGACGTTGCTGCCCTGGATGAGGAAGCCGATCACGCCACCGACGCCAAACAGCACGATCGAGGCGATGAGCGCCGCGCGCAGCGGCCGCTCGCCGGCGCGCGCGCGCGCCGCCGCCAGCAGCCCGAGCAGCACCGCGAGAGACAGCGGCAACGTGGCGAGGCTGCCGCCGTACTGCATGAGCCAGGTGAACAGCCTGATGTGCTCGACCGAGGTGATGTCGTGCGCGTAATAGATGAGCGGCGTGGCGAACACCGTGACGAGGCCAAGCGCAAACA
The DNA here is from genome assembly GCA_964629975.1 of uncultured Acidiferrobacteraceae bacterium. Classification (GTDB taxonomy): domain Bacteria; phylum Pseudomonadota; class Gammaproteobacteria; order Acidiferrobacterales; family Sulfurifustaceae. The sequence continues at coordinate 3,289 of CAZVUN010000041.1, forward strand.
GCACGAGCGCCACGCGCGGCGTCACCCGCGGGCGCGCGCCGCTCGCACTGCCGAGCCACAACCACGCGACCAGCAAGAGCAGCGTGTAGGTGAACTGCAGCACGTGCCCGCCGCCCCAGAATAGCAACTCGAAATACGGCTTGCCGCTAAGTGCGCGCGGCATCGCCAGGAACGACCAGGCGAACGCGATCAGCGCGAGCGCCGCCGACACCGCCGCGGTATTGAGCCCGAAGCGCAGCGCCGCCGCGCCCTCCATCCACACGCCGACCGGCGGGATCGCGACCATGGCGCGCAGCGTAACGAGCGCGAAGCCGCCAGCGAAGGCGAGCAGGCCGGCGTGGAACAGCGGATGCTGCAACACCGGGATGTAATTGCTCATGAGCGGATCGGCGGCCCCGAGAAACGGCGCGGCCGTCATCACCAGCGTGCCTCCCGCGCCAAGCGCAAGCGCCGCCCGGCCAAGCCCGAGCGCGCGTCGCGTCGAGTTGAGGCTCCACAGCACGCCGCCGAAGGCGAGGAACCACACCAGCACCGACAGGTCCACGTGCACCACGAGCGCGGTGTGGAAGAAGTCGGTCCACGGAAAAAGCTGCTGGGTGTACGGCGCGCGCGCCAGCACCAGCAGCACCGAGAACAGGCCCGAGCCGAGCAGCGCCGAGAGCCCGAGCAGCAGCCACCCGGCGGCCAGGCGCTGGCGCTCGCGGTCCGGCATCTGCAGGAGGTACTCCTCGCCTGCCGCCATGCTGTCGCCCTTGGCGGCTGCCGCGGTGTGCGGTGCCGTCACGGTCGCGGGGGTTGTCGGCGGTTGTAGCACGCAGGATCAGGGCTTCTGAAACCAGTGGCCCTGCGCGTCCTGCAGCCACCAGCCGGATTTGAACTCGCCCTGCCAGCGCTTCAGCAGCGCCGCGCGGACCTCCTCGCGCCGGGCCTGCTTGCCCTCGTGGGCCTCGGCGATGGCGATGATCAGCGACTCGCGGTCGTGGTTCTCGTGATCGACCAGCTTCTCGGCGATTTGGCGCTGGGCCAGCGTGAGTCCGCTGCTGTCGCGCACGCGCAGCATGCCGTCGTTGCCGAGGCCGATGACTCCGATCTTGTAAAACCGCTCCAGCCGCGATTGCCTCTGGGTCATCGCGTGGCGGACGACGACGACGGGCGGCGTGCCCACATCGAGGTTGATGGGTTCGGCGCGCGCGGCCCCTGCGGGCAGGACGAGGCAGGCGAGAAGCGCGAGGGCGAGTCGTTTCACGCGTGCGTCCTTCCGGTGCTCAACGAAGTCATGCCGCGGGAGACTCTACGGCGCCGGGAGCTTCGCGCGCAGCGCCTGGGCGATCTCCTGCGGCGCGGCGCGCTCGTGCAGTGCGGAGGCGAACCGACCTTCGGCGTCGACGAGATACATCGCGTGGCTCAAATCGATCCGGTAGCTGCCGTCCGGTGCGGCTGGCAGCTTGCGGTAGGTGGCGCTGAAGCCCTCGGCGAGCGCGGCCAGGACCTCGGGGTTTCCCGTGGCGCCGGTCAGCTCGGGGTGGAAACCGCGGGCGTAGGCCGCGATGTCTGCCGCGCTGTCGCGCTGCGGATCCACCGTTACCACGATCATGCTGACCAGCGCGCGCTCGCGCGCGTCGAGCATCGCGTAGCCTTGCGCCGCCCGGGCGAGGCGCTGCGCGCACGGATCGCCGCAGCGGGTGTAGGCCAGGGAAATCGCCAGCACCCGCCCGCGCAGCTTGCGGCTGTCCAGGGGGCCGTCCACCGTATCCAGGACGAAGTCGTTGACGATGGCGCTCGGGCGGAAGAGCTTCGAGACCGGCTGCCAGATCAGCACCAGCAGCAGGAGAACGGCGAGCAGGATCAGGGCGTTCTTCAAAACGGTGTCGGACATGCCGGATTGCCCCTCGTGTGCGCCGCGCGACTCACCGTTCTCCCGATGACCCTGTCTTATGCTCGCCCGGTTGCAGCGCCGCCGAACGGGCCGACAGCAGAAAGGCATCGGAGAAGCACATGCCATCCTCCGCTCCCTGGTTCTTCAGGAACGGGAATATGGACTGGACCATCCCCACGGAGCCGCAGGCGTAGATCTCGTGGCTGGCGAGGGACGGGAAGTCCTGGAGGATGGCTTCGTGGACCAGCCCGGTGCGGCCGCTCCACCCGTCGCCGGGCTGCGGTTCGGAGACCACCGGGATGAACTTGAAGTTGGGGTGCTCGCGCGCCCAGCGCTGCGGCAGCTCCAACAGGTAGAAGTCGGCCGGCCTGCGCACGCCCCAGTAGAGATACATCGGCCGCTTGAGGCCGCGATGGAAGGCATCCTCGATCATGCTCTTGACCGGGGCGAAGCCGGTGGCGGCGGCGACGAACACGATCGGGCGGTTCGACTCGCGCAGCACGAAGTCGCCAAGCGGCGCCTCGAAGCGGATCTCGTCGCCTTCCTTCATCTTTTCGAACACATGGGTGGTGAAGCGCCCGCCGGGTATCCGGCGAATCTGCAGCTCGATGAATTCCGACTCGTGCGGCGGATTGGCGAAGGAGAAGGCGCGCCGCCCGCCGTCGTCAAGGATAACATTGATGTACTGGCCGGCGGTGAAGGCGATCTGCTGGTCCTCCGGCAGCTTGAGCAGCACCCGCATCACGTCGGGCGAGAGCCTTTGCAGTTTCGCAACGCGCGCGGTGTATTCGCGGATGGCCTCGTCGGCGGCCTTCGCGCCGGGCACGAATTCGACCTCCACATCCTCGATCACGGTGGCGCAGCACATCAGCACCTTGCCCTGCGCGCGTTCCTCCGCCGAGAGCGCCGCGGGCTGGTAGACGCCGGGATCCACCCGGCCTTGCAGCACCGTGCACTTGCACTCCCCGCAGCCGCCGTTGCGGCACTCGTAGGGCAGGTTGACGTTCTGCCGCAGGCCGGCATCGAGCAGCGTCTCGCCGTAGCGGGCGATGACGGCGTGGCGGCCGGGATGGAACATGATGGTTGACTCCGTCCGGGCCGTGCCGCGGCGCTGCGGTGGCAGCCAGGGGGTGAGGAACAGCAGGAAAGAAAACCCGACGACGGCGAACCACAGCGTCAACGGATCGACCTCATAGACCAGCGCCAGCACCGGCAACTCAAACCAGTCGAAGGCGATTTCGCCGGGCACGGTCGAGAGGTCGGCCTCGCCGCCCTGGCTGACGATGGGCTTCGCGAGCGCCAGCGCCAGGTACATCAGGGTCACGGCGATGGCGATCGCGCGCGGCGGGTTGGTGTGCGCGCGCGGCACGCGCTGGACATGGATCCACATCACGAACACCACGATCAACGGCGCGGCGATGTGGATGAAGGCGAGCAGGGTGAACAACCGGCTGCTGACGTTTTCCTGGTAGAGAAAATTGCGGATCAGGGTGCCGCCGAACATCGGCAGCGCGTCGAACCACTCGGCGGTGGCCACCACCACGAACTGGGCGAGCTGGTCCCACACCAGCATGAAGCCGTTGATCCCGGCGATGTAGACCATCCAGATGAGCGCCACGCCGGTGGCCCAGGAAAACCAGCGGAAGCCGCGGTAGCGGTCGTAGGCGAAGTGGCGCAGCATGTGCAGCAGCATGGTGAGGATCATGCCATCGGTGGCGTAGCGGTGGATGCTGCGCAGGATGCCGCCGGCCCACCACTGGTCATGGGTGATGCGCTCCACCGATTCGTAGGCGTCGTGGATCCCGGTGTCGGCGAAGATGTAGAGGTACAGGCCGGTGCCGACCAGCAGCCAGAACTGCCAGAAGCTGATCGTGCCGAGGTGGTAGAGGGGATTGAGCTTCTCGCCGAAGGCGCGGTTGAACGTGTTCTCCGCGTGCATGAAGAACCAGCGCACGATTCGCTGCAGCAGCTTGATCATGGCCGTGATCCGTAGGTATCGAAGCGCACGAGGAGGTTCACTGGAAGAACAGGCCGCCGCGGTCCGGATTGAAGTCGATCACCATCACCTGCGCAGGCTTGAGGGTGACGCGTTCTTCCTTGACGAAGCGGAAGCCGGGCTTGGCGAGGTTGTCGTTCATCCTGACCGACACCAGGTGCTCGCCGGCCTTCACCTCGAAACGCCGGTAGAGGGTCGAGATGCCGTCCCTGGCGATGCCGGTGGGGCGCATGACCGCGCGCAGGACCGGCTCACCGTCGATGTCGACGTGCAGCGCAATGTCGGAGCGCGCGCGCGGACAGTCGAGCGGCGCGCGCATGTTGGGGGGGAGCTTCGCCAGCTCCTCCGGCGTGCGCTGGCGGCATTCGCGCTCGCCCAGGTGGCTGATCGACAGCCGGATCAGCGCCGCGTCCTCGGGAATCTGGCGATACTTCGGCGAGGTGGCGAAATAGCCGATGAAGGCGGCGAATGCGCCGTACAGGATCACCTGGCCGAGGAGTGCGAAAGGCTTACGCATGCTGGCGTAGGTGCCGATCGCTGGGAAGCGGTCTGTCGGCCGCCAGGCTTGCCAGGCGGGTTCTGAAGGCCTTCAGTTCCCGGGCGAGCGTGTGGCCATCGCTGGCCGAGACATGAACCAGGCGCAGGCGATCGCGTGCGACGCTGGCGCGCAGGCGCGGCTCGCGCTGCCGGGCCAGGCGCTCGGCGATCCAGCGCTCGCCGAGGCGGAACTCGCAGCCGCCGCTCGGGCAGGCGGCCACCAGCACCCCGTCGGCGCCATGGCGCAGCGCGAATTCGACGAAGGCCGGCGGCAGCATGCCCGTGCACAGCAGGCTCATGACGGCCGTGTCCGGCGCTTCGACCGCCCTGACGGGCGCGCCGTGGTCGCAGCCGAACACGACGATCCGCGTGGCGCCGTGCAGCCGGCCAAGCTTTTCCTCGAGCTCGCGGCGCATGGCATCGATGGGCAGCTGCGGCATGTTGATGCCGGAGTGCAGGGTCTTCAGGCGGCGGAAGGGCGTCGAGGAGGGACAGGCCCCCACGCAGATGCCGCAGCCGGCGCACAGGTCGGGATCGACGATGGCGATCTCGCGATCGGGCCGTCCCTCGCGCCGGTAGGGGTGGATGCCCATGGTGACGGCGGCGTAGGGGCAATCGGCGAGGCAGCGGCGGCAGCCGTTGCAGTTGGCGGCATCCACCACGGCGACCGGCGCCGCTTTCGCATGCGGCAGCAGCGGCAGGACGAACAGCAGCGCTGTGACACCGAACAGCAGCGCCCATACGACGCCGGGGGAGGTCACGTCGGTCAGCGGATGAATGGCGAGCAGGAACCAGTCGAGCCGCAGGCCGGTGGCCACGATGGACAGGTCGGCCGGCGCGTCGCTCACCGCGGGCTTGACGAGCGCGAGCAGCAGCAAGGTCGCGAGCGTGCCGAGCGCCAGGCGGCGCGCCGGAAAGTGATCCACCCGGCTGATGCGGTGCACGTGCGCCCACAGGCCGAGGATCAGGATCAGCGGCACGCCGAGGTGTATGAACACCAGCATCGTGAAGAACCGGTCGTTGACCGACTCCGGCGTGAGGAAGTTGCGCACAATGGTGTCATTGAAGATCGGCAACCAGTCGAGCAGCTCGGCGGAGGCGATGGCCGAAAATTGCGCCAGGCGGTCCCAGACGATCCAGTACCCGCCGATGCCGGAGAAGAACATCAGCCACAGCAACGGGACGGCCGTGACCCAGGAGTACAGCCGAAAACCGCGGTAGTGACCGTAGGCCCACTCGCGGACCAGGTGCAGCAACGTCGTCAGCACGAAGGCGTCGGAGGCATAGCGGTGCAGGCTGCGCAGCACGCCGCCCAGGTACCACTGGTCCCGGGTCAGCCAGTCGATGGAGCTGTAGACGCCGACGATGCTGGTGTCGAGCACCGTGTAGAGGTAGAGGCCGCTGACCGTGACGATCCAGAGAAAAAAGAAGGCCATCGCGCCCAGGTGGCGCAGCGGGTTGTTGGCAGCGCCAAACGACGCGTCGAAGACCTCCTCGAGGCGCGCGAAAAACGCGCGTGCGGCACTGTGCTGCGCTTCGTGAGGATTCACGCTGGAGACTCGTAGGGCGCCGATCATCAGCAATCGACGATATACGGCGGGGGCGCCCGACTACTTGACCTGCATCAAACGGACTGGGCCTTGCGGCTGCGGCGCTCCCGGTAGAGATACCACATGAGCCACACGAGAAAGGTCAGCAGTCCGGCGAATTCGAAGTAGAGGGCATAATTGGTGCGGTACTTGCCCGTGAGCGGATCGTAGACCGAGCACAGGATGCGGATGCGGTCGATTATTTCTTCCAGCGCGCTCGCCTGCGGAGGAATGGGTGCGCCGGCGATCATGGCCTTGAGCGGCTCGACCAGCGCGTCGGTGGCGAACTTCTCGCCGTAGACCTGGCGGACAATCCTGCCGTGCGCGTCGACCAGCGTCACCTGGTTGATGTGGTCGAAGCCGGCGGGCGAGGCAACGTAGCTGAAGCCGAAGTTGCGCGTCACGTCGGCGACGATGGCCGGCGCGGGGCTCAGGAATTCCCAGTTGGGGAGATAGAGCCGGTGCTGGGCGGCAAACGCGCGCATCGCCTCCGGCGTGTCGAAGGGCTGGTTGAAGCCGATCGTGACGATGTTGAACCGCTCGGGCCCCACGACTGCCACCGTACCCTCCACCGCCTTTTGCAGATTGCGCGTGGTCGTCGGGCAGACCCGCGCGCAGCCGGTGTAGATGAAGTTCACGAGCAGCGGCTTGCCGCGGTAGCGCGACAGCGGGGTCGGCCGTCCCTGGCGGTCAAGCAGCACGAAGTCGCCGACCGGCTGGCCGACCACGCTCTGCGACAGCCGCAACGCCTCCTTCTCATCCAGGACGGTGAGTGAGGCGCCGACGCTGGAACCCACGGGGCGGGCGCTCACCTTCGGGGCCGGCGCGCTGTCGGCGAGGGCGAGGGCAGGAAAGACCAGGGCGGCTGCCACGAATGCCGCGCGCAGCAACACCGCGTTCGGCGAGCGGGACAAGACGCGAGTGAGTGAATGGCAAGTCATTGGTGCACACCGCTGCCCCGTTGCGCGCGCGTGCCATGCGCCTCGCCGCGCAGCGCGGAGTTTCACAAGCGGGCGTCCACGATCGCGGTGGTGAGCACCAGCGTCAACTGCACCAGCGAGGCATGGAAACAGGCCATCGCCGTCTGGCGGCTCGGAGCGCGCGCCAACACCCATGCCCGGCGCAGGAACAGCCCGCCCCCGATCGCGGCGCCGGCCACATAGACGGCGCCGAGCCCCGCCAAGGCGGGAAGAAAAGTCGCGGCCACCAGCGTGAGCGTGCTGGCGAAGATGGTCTGCCCGGCGCGCTTGTCACCGACCACCACCGGCAGCATCGGCACGCGGGCAGCCGCGTAGTCGTCGCGAAAGGCGATGGCCAGGCTCCAGAAGTGGGGCGGGGTCCACAGGAACAGGACCAGGGCGAGTGCGAGCGGCGCCGCCCCGATCTGCGGGTCGGCGGCGGCAGCCCCGGCGAGAACGGCCCAACTGCCGGCCAGGCCACCGAAAACGATGTTGAGCCAGGTACGGCGCTTCAGCCACACCGTGTAGACCACGGCATAGAAGAACGCACCCAGAAACACGTACAGGGCGGACCACGCATTGAGGGCGATCCAGGCCGAGCCCACCGACAACACCATCAGGACGCCGATCACCGCGAGCCACGCGGGGTGGCGCGCGATCTCCCCGGTCACGAAGGCGCGCTTGCGGGTGCGCGCCATGAGCGGATCGATGTCGTGCTCGTAGTACTGGTTGAATGCGCCGGCGCTGGCCGAGGACAACAGCACGGCCAGTGTCAGCACGATCAACTGCGCCAGACTGAGGCTCGGACCGGAACTGACCGCCACGCCCGCCAGGGCGGTGATGGTGATGGCAACGCCGATGCGCAGCTTGAAAACCCCGAGGACCGCGCGCAGCGACAGGGCGCGCGCCGCGCCGCCCGGCAGGGACGCCGGTGACGACTTCAGAGGCTGCTCGTATGCTGCCATGCCGGTATGGGCCCCTCGCAGCTCGCGCAGAGGTGGCGCCTCTGCCGACACCATCATGACCCGCCGCGCCGCCAGGCGCGGAGGGTCGCGCCCGGGTCAACCGAGCGGCCAGACTTCGGACAGATACTTCCAGTTCACGAAGTAGTACAGGACGAACGTCACCAGCAGGAGCATCGCCAGCACCACCGTGCCCGGCACCGCGACATGCTCTTCGCTGCCGTGATGCGAGGCGCTGGCGGCCACGCTGCCCAAGGGGGCATGCGGCACGGGCTTGTCGCTGACCTTGCCTGCGTCGAGTTTCTTGCCGAACAGGATCGAGCCGACCACGAGCAGGATCCACAGCGCACCGCCGACGATGGCGAGCACGCCGAAGATGCCGGTGAGACCCATCATCAGGTAGGTCGCGCCCGGCCACTCGTACTGGAACGGCGCCCCGGAGAAGGCCATGTCCCAATGCCGGCGGGAAACGCCGAGCGTGCCGGCGCCCATCATGACCAGCGACAGCACCCCCATGCTGATGCCGAACAGGTACGGTTGGATCTTGCCCAGACCGGGCGCGATCATCTCGCGCTTGAACAGCGCGGGCACCAGCAGGTAGGTGATCCCCATGAAGGCGAGCGTGGTGCCGGCGACGACCGTGGCATGGAAGTGGCCCGGCACGTAGAAGGTATTGTGCATCAGCAGATTGAGCTGCTCGGTGCCGAGCACTACGCCGGAGATGCCGCCGAGGAAGCCGAACATGACGAGCGACAGGAAGGTGCTCGAGAACACCGGATTGCCCCAGGGCGCCTTGCGCAGCCACTCGAACAGGCCATTGTTGTAGCCCTTCTTGCGCTGCGCCGCCTCCATCGCGCCGGGAACGGTGAAGCCGTGCAGCATGGAGGCGAGCACCGCGAAGTACATGAAGTAGGAGGTGTTCAGCACCTTCCACTCCGCGCTCATGCCGGGATCGGACAGCAGGTGGTGGGCGCTGGCGAGCTGCAGGAACAGGATGTAAAGGAAGAACGCGAAGCGCGAGACCTTCTCCGACAGCGGCTTGGCACCGAACACCACCGCGGCAACCAGGTACCAGATCGATACGTGGGCGGACACGTTGATCTGCTGCGAGGAGTGGCCCAGGCCCCACCACACCATGCGGTAGAGCTGCGGATCGATCTCCTTGATGAGGCCGACGGACCACAGGAACGTCGGAATCAGGATCACGGCGCCGGACAGGATCGTCACGACGGCGATGATGGCAGCGGTCAGGGCACCGAAGGTCACGAGCGGGATGGAGCCGTCGTAGCTCTTCTCCTTTTTCGCCACGACCAGGGTGCCGAAGAACACGGCGCAGCCGATCAGCGCCCCCACGGCGAACAGGATCAGCCCCAGGTAGAACCAAGGCGAGGCCTGCATCGGCACGTAGGAGGTGAACATCACGCTCGAGCCGCCGGCCAGTATCGCGTAGTTGGCCATCACGGCGCCGATCGCCATCAGCCAGAAACCGGCCCAGGCGAGCTTCGGTGTGGCCAGGCGGCAGCGCAGCAGCGTGGACGACGCGAAATAGAGCACGGCGATCTCGAAGAAGATGATCCACACGATCAGCATGTCGACGCCATGTGCCGTGAGCACGAGGTAGAACTGGTCGGGCGGCAGCAGCTTGAACGCCGGCCAGCGAGTCATGACGACGCCGATCGCCATGATGCCGCCGACCAGCAGCGCCAGCACCGCGGCGACCGCGTTCCACCGCATCAGCTTCTCGGCTTCGGTATCGAACTGTAGCCCGGTGCGCGGACAGGTACGGTAGGTGGTTGCCATCTGTGCGCCCCCTTATTTCACGTAAATGCGGCCGAGCATCGTGTGATGGCCGATGCCGCAATACTCGTTGCAGACGATGGAATAGGTTCCCTCCTTGGTCGGCGTCATCTTGATCACGTGCTCATAGCCGGGAAGGACCTGGATGTTGATGTTTACCGGTTGCAGCGAGAAACCGTGCTGCCAGTCGAGGGAGGAGAGGTGGATCTTGTAGGTCTTGCCCTTCTCCAGCTCCAGGATCGGGTACCAGCTCCACAGCCGCGCGACCAGGTAGGCATCGCCGTTCTCGGGCGCCTTGACGACCGGGATGTTCTGCGCCGTTTCCGTGCGCACGGTGTGCTCGGCGACGAACTTCTCGGCCTTGGCGGCAAACGCCTCGGGCGTGGTGCGGTAGACCTCGTTGGACAGGTTCTGCCGGCCGTTGATGTGCCAGTAGACCATCATGAAGAACATGACCATCGCCCAGACGAATGCCAGAAGAATCCAAATCTTCTCGGTGCCGGAGATGGGCTGCTTCCACCAGATGCGTTGTGCGGGTGGCAGGATTGCGCTCATTGAGGGTTCTCCTTATGCCCACCTACTTGGCGAGCGGGATGGTAAGGATGTCGATGGCACCCCACACGTGGTAGAGGAACGTCAACGTTGCGATACCCAGAACCAGGAGCAGGAAAGGGCTGTCCAGCACCTGCTGCATGAACGGAACCTCTTCATCCTTCTCAGCCATGGCTGTGATCCTCCACTGGTTAACGGAAGCCGTCCCCCGGGAAGGGACGCTCACTGCGTGAACGGGAAAGCACCTTTGGGAACGTCCGCGACAACTTGTCGCAGGACACTAGGTAGCGGGTTTGCGCACGAAATGTCGTTGACCTAGGTCAAGGGACGCGTGCCAGAATCAGCAGCAACCTGTTCCCCCGCTCCACGCCGACAAGGGCGCGGGCCGGGCAAATTTCAGCAAGCGCTAATACGCATACTCCGATTGCACATGACACGCAGTTCCTGGATCCGCGTTGCGCTGGCAACCGGGCTCGCGGCGCTGGCCACGTTCGCTTTCCTCGCCCGGCACCTGCCGCAACCGGCGCCGGTACAGACCGGCATGGTGGTGCTCGATCCGCCGACGCCGCTGCCGGCGTTCCGGCTGCACGATCAGCACGGGCGCGTGTTCGATCTTGAACGCCTGCGCGGGCGCTGGAGTTTCGTGTTCTTCGGCTATACCCACTGCCCCGACATCTGCCCCACGACGCTCGTCGTCCTGCGCGAGGCGCAGCGCCTGCTCGGCGGCGCCGATCAGGGGATCCAGTACGTGCTGGTGTCGGTGGATCCCGCACGCGACAGCGCCGCGGTGCTGCGCCGGTACGTCGCCTACTTTCACCCCGAGTTCGTCGGCGCCACCGGCCCCGACACGGAGCTGCAGCGGCTGACCAAGCCGCTCGGCGCCTACTACAGCCGCGAGCCGGCGTCCGGCGCTTCGCCGGGCGCCGGGGTGCCGCGCGAGTCTGGAAAGTCGGGCACAGCCGTGGCTGCGCCTCCTCCACCCCTGGAGTCGTCGTACGAGGTCGCACACAGTGCTGCGATCTTTCTGATCGACCCGCAGGCGCAGCTTCGGGCGCTGTTCGCCGCTCCGCATGACGCCACGCGCCTGGCCGAGGGATTCAAGCGGCTGCGGGGCAGCTGATGCGCAGGCGGCTCCTGACCTTCGTCCTGCTGTTCTCGGCGGCTGTTCCCGACGCCGCGCTCACCGCGCGCGCCGACGGCGTGAGCGTGCGCGATGCCTGGGTGCGCGAGGCCCCGCCCGGCGCAGCGGTGCTCGCGGCCTATCTCACGCTTGAGAACCCGGGCCCGCGCGCGGTCAAGCTCGTGCGCGTGACCAGCCCGGACTTCGAGTCGGTCAGGTTGCACCAGACGCGGGTGCGCGAGGGCGTGGCCACGATGGTTGCCGTTGACGCCCTTACGGTGCCGGCGCGCGGGCGAGCGGCCTTCGTCCCCGGCGGCGATCACCTGATGCTGCACGGGCCGCGGCGCGCGCTCGCCGCCGGTGCCAGTGTTAGCTTTCGCCTGCAGTTCGACTCCGGCGCGACGCTCACCGTGGACGCGCCGGTGCGCCGCGACGCACCCGCGACGGCGCAGCACCATCACCATTAAGGTCCCGGGGATCCGCCCGCGGCTTGCCGGGTACATCCGTTGGCGGCATGATCGCAGCCCCGCAGCCGGTTGCAGGCAACCACGGTAATGCCGATCATGGCCGATCCTTCCTCCCCTGAGCCGGGCGCGAGCCGCGCCGAGGCGGCGGCCTCGCCCGGGTTCACGCTGCTCGTGTCGCTGTCGGCGCTGCTGGTGTTCATCGTCGTGGTCCTGAGCGCCTACCTGCGGCTCGCCAACGCCGGACTTGGCTGCGCCGACTGGCCGCAGTGCTTCGGGCAGCTCGGCGCAGAAGACAACCGCTCGCTCGCCGAGGGCGGGCCGCTGCTGCCGGCGAACGCCGCGCGCGCCTTCCACCGCATCGCGGCCTCGCTGCTCGCGTTCTTCGTGTTCGCCATCACCTTCCTCGCCTTCGCTCGCCGCAAGCGCGGCGGACCCGGCGTGTGGCTGCCGCTGCTGGTGCTTGCCCTGACCGTGTTCCTGTCGGTGCTCGGCATCGTCACGCCCTCGCCGCTTGTGCCCGCCGTCACCGTCGGCAATGTCCTCGGCGGCATGGCGATGCTGGGGTTGCTGTGGTGGATCGGCGAGCGCGCCCGCCCGGTCGCAACCGGCACGGGCGGCGGCGCGCGCCTCAAACCCTGGGCGCGCCTGGGGCTTGCGCTGCTCGTCGTGCAAATCGCGCTCGGCGCCTGGCTGAGCGGCAGCTTTGCCGGACCGAGCTGCCCGAAACCGACCGGCTGTGATGGCGCGTGGCTCGCCGCGGAGAATTTCGCGCGCGGCTTTGCGCCCGATCGCAAGCTCGGCCTCGACGCCCAGGGCCGGGTCGTGCCCGACGCATCCGCGCCGACCGTGCACATGACCCATCGGCTGGGCGCGGCTGCGCTGATCGTGTATCTGGCGTGGCTCGGGGTGCGCTCGCGCGCGGCCGGCCCCCCGTACCGCGCCACCGGCAATGCGCTGCTGATCCTGCTCGCGTTGCAGGCGGCGCTCGGGCTCGGCGCGGTCGCGGCCGGATTGCCGCTCGCGCTCGCCACCGCGCATAACGCCGGCGCCGCCCTGTTGCTCGTGAGCGTCGTGCACCTCAACCACCTGGCAACGCCGCGGAGCGGCGCATGACGGCGCCCGCGGTTTCCCCGGCGCACCGATCGATCGCCCGTTGGCTGCTCGCCGTGTGCGCGCTCGTGTTCGCCATGGTGGTGCTCGGTGGCGTGACGCGCCTGACGCGCTCCGGGCTGTCGATCGTGGAGTGGCAGCCGCTTTTGGGCGCCATCCCGCCGCTCACCGAAGCCGATTGGCTGGCGCTGTTCGAGAAATATAAACAGACGCCCGAGTATCAGAAGGTCAACCTCGGCATGGACCTCGCGGGCTTCAAGGGCATCTTCTGGCTCGAGTACCTGCACCGCCTGCTCGGGCGCGCCATCGGCGTCGTGTTCCTGGTGCCGTTCCTGTATTTCCTGATCCGCCGCCAGATCGACCGGCCGCTGGTGCCCAAGCTCCTCGCCCTGTTCGCGTTGGGCGGTCTGCAGGGCCTGCTCGGCTGGTTGATGGTGGCGAGCGGACTGGTCGATGAGCCGCGCGTGAGCCCCTATCGCCTGACCGCGCACCTCGGGCTCGCCGTCATCATCTACGCCTACATGCTGTGGGTCGCGCTCGGACTGCTCTACCCCGGCACCGGCAGCGCGACCGTGCCGGGCGGCCTGCGGCGCAAGAGCATCGCGCTCGCCGCGTTCGTGTTCTTCGTGATCCTGACCGGCGGGTTCGTCGCCGGCACGCGCGCCGGCTTTGCCTTCAACGACTGGCCGTTCATGTTCGGCCACGTCGTGCCGCCCGGCATGTACGCGCTCGAGCCGTGGTGGGTGAACCTGTTCGAGAACGTCGCGACCGTGCAGTTCAACCACCGCCTGGTCGCGTATCTCCTCGCCGCCGGCGTCCTCGCCCTGTGGTGGACGGCGCGGCGCGCCGATCTGCCGGGGCGCGCGCGGGTCGGCCTGAACCTGCTGGTCATCGCCCTGGTCGTGCAGGTGGCGCTCGGGATCGCGACGCTCCTCTATATCGTGCCGGTGGCGCTCGCCGCCGCCCACCAGGCCGGGGCGCTCGCGTTGTTCACCGCCGCGCTGTACCTCGCGCACGCCACGCGCCGCGCCGGCTAGGCGGCGCCGCTGCCGCTGACTACGGCTGCACGGAAGGACGGCGCAGCTCTTCGGCCAGCATTGCCGCCGGCAGTGCCCGGTTGATCAGGAAGCCCTGCAGACCGTCACACCCGCGCGCGCGCAGGAATTCGAACTGCTCGGCGGTCTCCACGCCCTCGGCCACCACGCGCAGCCTCAGGCCCTTGGCCATCGCCACGATGGCGGTGACGATCGCGGCGTCATCCGGGTCGTGCGTGACGTCGCGCACGAACGAGCCATCGATCTTGAGGGTGTCGATCGGGAAGCGCTTGAGGTAACTCAACGACGAGTAGCCGGTGCCGAAGTCATCGATCGCCAGACGCACGCCGAGGCCGTGCAACGCCTCGAGCCGCGCCAGGCTCTCCGGGCTGTCGTGCATCACGACGCTTTCGGTGATCTCGAACTCGAGATTCGTGCCGCACGCCCCGGTCTCGCCCAGGATGCGGCTCACCGTCTGCGGGAAGGAGGCGGTGTTGAACTGGCGCCCGGAGATGTTGACGCCGATCACCAGATCATCGAACCCGGCCGCCGCCCAGGCGCAGGCCTGCTGGGCGGCGGCGCGCAGCACCCATTCGCCGACCGGCACGATCAGGCCGGTCTCCTCGAGCAGCGGCACGAAGTCATTCGGCAGCACGAGGCCGAGCTCCGGGTGCTGCCAGCGCAGCAGCGCCTCCACCCCGGTGATACGGCCGCTCGCCACGTCGATCTGCGGCTGGTAGTGCAGCAGGAACTCCTCGCGCGTGAGCGCGCGGCGCAGGCTCGACTCGAGGGTGAGGCGCTCGAATGCCTTGGCGCTCATCTCCGAGGAGTAGAACTGGTAGTTGTTGCGCCCCAGGTCCTTGGCGCGGTACATGGCGGTGTCGGCATGCTTGAGCAAGGTGCTCGCGTCCTCGCCGTCCGCCGGGTAGAGCGCCACGCCGATGCTGGCGCTCACGAACAGCTCGCGGCCGTCCAGCATGAACGGCGGGGCGAGCGCCGCCAGCACCTTCTTGGCGATGCCGGCGGTGTCATTGGCCGAGGCAATCTCGTCGAGCAGGATCGCGAACTCGTCACCGCCCAGGCGCGCCACGGTGTCGCGCTCGCGCACCGCGCGCGCGAAGCGCTCGCCCAGGGCCTGCAGCAGCCGGTCGCCGGCGTCGTGCCCGAGGGTGTCGTTGATCACCTTGAAGCGGTCGAGGTCGACGAACAGCACCCCCACCAGGCGCTTGTGCCAGCGTGCCCGGGCGAGCGCCTGCCGGAGCCGGTCGAGGAACAGCGCGCGGTTCGGCAGCTCGGTGAGCGTGTCGTGGTGCGCGAGGTACTGCAGGCGCTCCTGCACCTGCATGCGCTCGCTGATGTCCTTGCCGGAGGCGATGAAATGGGTGATGCGCCCGAGCTCGTCGGTGAGCGGCGTGATGGTCTTCTCCTCGTAGTAGAGCGAGCCGTCCTTGCGGCGGTTGACGAATACCTCGCTGAACACCTCGCCGCCCAGGATGGTGCGCCACAGCTCGGCGTAGAACTCGGCCCCCTGGCGGCCGGACTTGAGCAGCGTGGGCGTGGCACCGATCGCCTCGGCGCGGGCGTAGCCGGTGATGCGCTCGAAGGCCGGGTTGACGTACTCGATGCGCCCGTCGGCATCCGTGATCATGATGCTGTCGGCGGTCTGCTCGAGCGCGCGCGAGAGCTTGCGCATCTCGGCGTCGGTGCGCAGGCGGTCGCTGATGTCCTGCCCGACCAGCAGCAGGCAGCTCTCCTCACCAATCGGCACGCGCTCGATCGAGCCGTGCAGGTGGCGCGTGTCACCGGCGCGCGTGCGCATCTCCCACTCCATGTCGCGGATCGCCTCCCGTGTCGTGAGCAGTTGCAGCAGCGCGCTGCGGTCGAGGGGATCGGCCCACAGCCCGAGCTCGAGATCGGTGCGCCCGATCACCTCGGGCCGTGGCCAGCCGCTGAGGCGCTCGAAGGCGGCATTGACGTCGAGAAAGCGGTAGTCGCGTTCGCGCAGGATGGCGAAACAGGCCGGGCTCGCCTCGTAGACCGCGCGCAGGCGCTGCTCGGACTGGCGCAGCGCCTGCTCGGCACGCTTGCGTGCGCTGATGTCCTGCACCGCGAGCAGCACGCACCGCTCGCCGTCGAGCTGCAACAGTTGCGCCGACGCCAGCCCGTCGCGCCGCTCGCCGCGCTTGGTGCGAAACGCGATCTCCACGTCCTGCACGCGCCCCTCGCTGTTGAGGCGCGCCACGAGCGCCCGGCGTGCCTGCGCATCGACCCACAGGCCAAGCTCGAGCGAGCTGCGCCCGATGACCTCCTCGCGCGTGAAGCCGAGCACCCGCAGGAAGGTGTCGTTGACGTCGAGGAACACGCCGTCGCGCAGGCGCGAGATGCCGCTCATGACCGCGCTCGAATGGAACAGGTGGCGTGCCCGCGCCTCGCTCGCGGCGAGCGCCGCCTGGCGGTCGCGCTCGAGGGCAGCGCGGTGGCGCTGTGCAACCCACAGCAGTACCGCCACGATCGCGAGCAGGCTCAGCGTCGCGTGCAGCTCGCCGCGCGCCGGGCGGCCGAGCCACGACGCCAGCAGCGCCAGGCCCGCGCCGCTGCCGAGCGCGGTCAGCCACACCGCCCGCGCCCCGAGCAGGATGCTGGCCAGTCCCAAGCTGACCACGAGAAAGGCCGGCGCCACGGTGTCCTGGGGATTGGCGAACAGCACGGCGAGTGGCGTGAGCGCCGTCACTACCACGGTCACGACGGCGGCGCTGCGGTAGGCGCCACGGCGCAGCGCGCCGTAGGCCAGCAACAGCACCATGGCGCCGGCGCCGAGCACCGGGGCGGCAGGGGCGAATTCGTCCACCCACAGAAGCTGCGCGAGCGTGGTGCCGGCGCCGAGCGCCAGCAGCGCGAGCAGCAGCGCGGCCAGCAAGCGCGCCAGGCGGTGCGCGCCGACCGGAATGGACGCGTGTGGCGCGAGCAACGCGGCCAGCAGCGCGCGCACTCGGGCGTTCATGGAGCGAGCGGGGCTTTCGCCTCCAGCAGACGGGTGGCGTCGGCGAGCGGCAATGGGCGGGCGAGCAGGTAGCCCTGCGCGAAGTCGCAACCCTGCTCGCGCAGGAACGCGAGCTGCACCCGTTCCTCCACGCCCTCGGCGATGACCGCGAGCTTGAGCGAATGCGCCATGGCGATGATGGTCTTGACGATCTCGGTGTCGTTGGCGTCGCCCGGGGTGTTGCGCACGAACGACTTGTCGATCTTGAGGGTGTGGATCGGGAAGCGCGACAGATAGGAGAGCGAGGAGTAGCCGGTGCCGAAGTCATCGATCGCGAAGCTCACGCCGAGCTCGCTCAAGGCACGCAGCTTGTCCACGGTGTGCGGGGCGTTCTTCATGATCGTGCCCTCGGTGAA
>CAZVUN010000042.1:0-7981 GCA_964629975.1 uncultured Acidiferrobacteraceae bacterium
CGTAGGTCGAGAACTTGTAGCCGCGGCGGTATTCGAACTTGTCGACCGCCTTCATGAGACCGATGTTGCCTTCCTGGATGAGGTCGAGGAACTGCAGGCCGCGGTTGGTGTACTTCTTCGCGATCGAGATCACCAGGCGCAGGTTGGCCTCGACCATCTCCTTCTTCGCGCGTCGTGCCTTGGCCTCGCCGATCGACATGCGGCGATTGACCTCCTTCAGCTCGGCGATCGGCAGCCCGGTGCGCTCTTCGAGCGCCTTCAGCCGGTCCTGCGCAGCGAGGATCGCGTCGGCATTGGCCTCGATGGTGCGGCTGTTGCCCTCGCCGCACTTGATGGCCTTCTTCACCCAGCGCTTGTTGGTCTCGTTCCCCGGGAAGAGCTTGATGAAGGTCTTGCGCGGCATGCGGGCCTTGCCCACGCAGATGTCCATGATGATCTTTTCCTGCTCGCGCGACTGCTCGACCAGCGAGCGCACGTACTCCACCAGCCGGTTGATCTGGCGGGAGACGAACTTGATCTGCATGAACTCTTCGGCGAGCTTCTTCTGCACGCGCTTGACCTCGGGCGTGTCGTAGCCGTGCTTCTCGATGGCCTTGAGCAGATTGGCGTGCAGCTTGCGGATGCGGGCGAAGCGCGCCAGCGCCTCCTCCCGGCTCGGACCGCCTTCCTCGTCGCTTTCCCCGCTACCACCGGACTCGGTCTCTTCTTCCTCTTCTTCCTTGGCCGCGGCCTTGGCGCCGGCGGTCTCGGCTTGGGGCAGCGGCAGGTCCACCGCGTTCGGGTCGACGAAGTCGACCACCAGATCGGTAAGACGCATCTGGTCGATCTCGACCAGATCCATCATGCGCACGACCTCCGCGATCGCGGCCGGGCAGGCGGCGATCGCCTCGGTGGTCTGGCGCACGCCGTCTTCGATGCGCTTGGCAAGCTCGATCTCGCCTTCGCGCGTGAGCAGCTCGACCGTGCCCATCTCGCGCATGTACATGCGCACCGGGTCGGTGGTGCGGCCGAATTCCGAATCGATCGTGGACACCACGACCTGCTCGGCCTCCTCGGCGGCCTCTTCGTCGTCCTCGGCCGGGGCCGGCTCGGCCTTGAGCAGCAGGGTCTCCGGGTCCGGCGCCTCGTCGAACACCTGGATACCCATGTCGTTGATCATGTTGACCACGGCCTCGATCTGGTCGGTGTCGTGGATGTCCTCGGGCAGGTGGTCATTGATCTCACCGTAGGTGAGAAAACCCTTCTCCTTGCCCTGGATGATCAGTTTCTTGAGCTGGGAACGCTGTGCTTCTTGATCCATTGCCATGTGGCCGTCGCTCGGCGCTAAAACGTTGAGTGGAAATGTAAAACGGGAAAGTATAGCCTAAATGGCGACCCGCCCCAAGGTTTTCAATCGGCCGCTGGTTTGCCCGCGGTCCGACCCTTAGACCCCAGCAGACGCGCCAGTTCAGCCTTTTCCTCGCCGCTTAGACCGTCAAGACGCTGTTTTTGCAGCAACCGCTCGGTGCGCTGGTGGGTCTGGGTGCGGCGCAGCTGCTCGAGGACCCCGGAAAACTCGGTGGCAACATCTTGCGCCAGTGCCGGGTGCTCCCAGACCGCGAGCCTGGCCAGGGTGGCCTCGTGCTCACTGCCGCGAAAGCGCTCGAGCAGCGCCGCCGTGCTCGCCACCGGAGCCTCTTGCAGCTGGCCGAGGACCTGGCGGAACAGCGCCATGCCCGGCTGGTCCAGGTCGCCAAGAACATGGGGGGCCGGGGCTTGGGCGGCAAGCCCGGGGTGCTGCACTAGTAACGCCAGCGCGATGCGCACCGCCGAGGGCGGCTCCCGGGGCCCGCCGGCGCGCGGAGCGGGTCGTGCGGCGGGCGCGGCCATCGGGGTCTCGCTCTTGAGCAGCGCCGCCAGCCGCGCCGGGTCGATCTGCGACAGGCGCGCGAGCTGCTCGAGCAACAGCTCGCGCAGCACCCCCGGCGCCAGGCGCGCCAGATACGGGCGGGCGAGCTCGGCAAGCCGCGCGCGCCCGTCCAGCCGGTCGAGATCGACCTGGGCGCGCAGGGTCGAGAAGAAGTACTCGGGCAGGGCGAGCGCCTGGGCGATGCGCGCCTCGAATGCCGGCGCGCCTTCCTTGCGCACCAGCGTGTCGGGGTCCTCGCCCTCGGGCAGAAACAGAAAGCTCGCCTGCCGGCCGTCGTGCAGTGCCGGCAGCGTCGTCTCGAGCGCGCGCCACGCCGCCTCGCGCCCGGCGCGGTCACCGTCGAAACAGAACACCACCTCCGGCGCGTAGCGGAACAGGCGCTCCAGGTGATCGCGCGTGGTCGCGGTGCCGAGGGTGGCAACCGCGTAGTTGATGCCGAACTGCGCCAGCGCCACGACATCCATGTAGCCCTCGACCACCAGGATGCGGCGCTCGCGCTTGATGGCATCGCGCGCGCGAAACAGTCCGTACAGTTCGCGGCCCTTATGGAACAGGGCGGTTTCGGGCGAGTTGAGATACTTCGGCTCGTCTTTGCCCATGACCCGGCCACCGAAACCGACGATGCGGCCCCGGTAGTCGTGGATCGGGAACATGATGCGGTTGCGGAAGCGGTCGTAATAGCCGCCGCCTTCCTTCTTGACCGCGAGCCCGGCGGCCACCAGCGCTTCGCGCCGGCGGGCGTCGGTGCCAAGCGCCGCGCTCAGATTTTCCCACCCGTCCGGGGCCAGACCGAGTCCGAACTCCTGGGCGATCTCCCCGGTGATGCCGCGGCGCTTGAGGTAGTCGATCGCTTGCTGCGCCTGCGGGTGACTGCGCAACTGCTGGCGGTAGAAGCGCGCCGCCTCCTCGAGCAGCTTGAGCAGGTCCGCTGTGGCCTGTTGCTTGCGCGACTCGAAGGCCGCCTCCTTCGGAACCGGCACGCCGGCGCGCGCTGCGAGCTCCTCGACCGCCTCCGGAAAACTCATGTGGTCGTACTCCATGAGAAATCCGATCGCGGTGCCGTGCGCACCGCAGCCGAAGCAGTGGTAGAACTGCTTGTCTGCGCTGACGGTGAACGACGGCGTCTTCTCGTCGTGGAAGGGGCAATTGGCCTTGTAGTCCTTGCCGGCTTTCTTGAGTGGCACGCGCGCGTCGATCACCTCGACGATGTCGACGCGCGCGAGCAGATCGTCGATGAACTGCTTGGGGATGCGACCGGCCATGGCGGGCCTATTCTAGCGCGCCACCGCCACCCTCCCCGGTGCACACGCAAGTTGCCCCGGCGCGGGCTGCGGTTCAGCCGCCGAGCTTGGCTTTGATGCGGGCGCCGACCTGACCCATGTCGGCACGGCCGGCGATGCACAGGGATGTGCGAGTCCAGGACCGCGCGGGACGCGCGCCGGGTCCGCGCGTTATGGCGCGGTCAACCTGCTCTTGATCCTGGCCCCGACCCTGCCCATGTCCGCACGGCCGGCGAGCTTGGCCCTGAGCAGGCCCATGACCTTGCCCATGTCCTTGATGGAACTGGCGCCGGTCGTGCTGATCGCCTCGGCGATCGCCGCGTCGATCTCGGCGTCGCTCAGCGGCTGCGGCAGGTACGCCTGCCACACGGCGATGTCGGCCTGCTCCTTGGCCACCAGCTCGGGGCGGTTACCCTTGGTGTACTGCTCGATGGATTCGCGCGACTGCTTGATGAGCTTCTCGATCACGCCGACGATGCGCGCATCGTCGAGTATCACGCGCTCGTCCACCTCGCGCTGCTTGATGGCGGCGGTGAGCAGGCGCAGGGTACCGACGCGCGACTCGAGCTTGTCGCGCATGGCCTGCTTGAGGTCGTCGTTGATCTGGTCTTTGAGGCTCATGCCCGCGCCGAGGCGAACGGACGGCGCTCGGTGCGCTCAGGGCGCTCGGTCGTCGGGCGGGCGGCGGGCCGGCCGGCACCGCGCAGCATGCCGCGACCACGCGACAGCTTTTTGAGCTCGCGCTTGCGCGCGGCGGCGGCCTTGCGCTTGCGGATCTCGGCGGGTTTTTCGTAATGCTCGCGGCGGCGCATCTCGCTGAACACCCCCGCCTTCTCGCAGGAGCGACGGAAGCGGCGCAGCGCCATCTCAAACGGCTCGTTGTCCTTTACACGCACGGATGGCATTTGAAAGTTCTACCCTCGCTGGTTGATCGGTTTCCCGCCCCGATAGCGGCAGGAAGCGCGCGATTCTAGAGAGTCGGCCCCGCTTTGTCACCCGGCCGCCCGCCCGGGCCGCGCTAGAATGCCGCCCATGAGAGTCCTGGGTATCGAAACCTCCTGCGACGACACCGGGGTGGCGGTCTACGACACCGCGCGAGGCCTGCTGGGGCACCGCCTGTATTCCCAGACCACGCTGCACCGGGAATTCGGCGGCGTGGTGCCGGAGCTTGCCTCGCGCGACCACATCCGCAAGGCCCTGCCGCTCGTCCGCACCGCGCTGGCCGACGCCGGGATCGAACCGCGCGCGCTGCACGGTGTGGCCTACACGGCCGGCCCGGGCCTGGCCGGCGCGCTGCTGGTCGGCGCGGCGCTCGGCCGCTCGCTGGCCTATGCCTGGGGCATTCCGGCGATCGGCGTCCACCACATGGAGGGGCACCTGCTGTCGCCCATGCTGGAGGCCGATCCCCCGCAGTTCCCGTTCCTGGCCCTGCTGGTATCGGGTGGCCATACCCTGCTCGCCGACGTCCGCGGCGTCGGCGAGTACCTGATCCTGGGGGAGTCGCTGGATGACGCCGTGGGCGAGGCGTTCGACAAGACCGCCAAACTGCTGGGGCTCGGTTACCCAGGGGGCCCGGCGGTGGCCCGGGCGGCGGCCGGCGGTCGGCCGGGGCGCTATCGCTTTCCGCGCCCGATGCTCGACCGGGCGGGACTCGACTTCAGCTTCAGCGGGCTCAAGACCGCCGTGGCGCTCGCTGCCGGGGTCGCGCCGGACGCGCAGACCGTCGCCGACATCGCCCATGCCTTCCAGGAGGCGGCGATCGAGACACTGGTGGTCAAGTGCCGGCGCGCACTGGAACAGACCGGGTTGACGCGCCTGATCGTGGCCGGTGGCGTGAGCGCCAATCAGCGCCTGCGCGCGGCGCTCGCGGCCATGGTGACGGAGCGCGGTGCGCGCGTGTACTACCCACGAGCGGAATTCTGCACCGACAACGGCGCCATGATTGCCTATGCCGGTTGCCTGCGCCTGCAGGCCGGCGAACGCGCGGAGCTCACCTTCGGCGCGCGTCCGCGCTGGCGCATCGAGGAGCTTACGACGCCCCGCTAGGCGTGGGTCCGCCCGTGCGCTTCTCGCCGATGCGGCCTTCCTTGCCGCTCAGCAGATTGCGGATGTTGCTGCGATGGCGGTAGATGAGCAGCGCACTCATCGCCAGCATCATGCCGAGGTAGGCCGGCTGCGGCATCAGCCACCACACATAGAGCGGCGCGGCGAGCGCGGCGGTCAGCGCGGCGAGCGAGGAGTAGCGAAACACCGCCGCCATCGCGAGCCAGGTGCCGACCAGCAGCAATCCCAGCCACGGATTGAGCGCGAGCGACACACCGAGTGCGGTGGCCACGCCCTTGCCGCCCTGGAAACCGAAGAACACCGGAAACAGGTGACCCAGGAATGCCGCGCCCGCGGTCGCCGCCAGCACCAGCGGGTCATCGCTCAGCGCGCGCGCGACCAGTACCGGGATCACGCCCTTCAGCATGTCGCCGAGCAGGGTGAACGCCGCCGCCTTCTTGCCGCCGTAGCGCAGCACGTTGGTGGCACCGGGGTTGCGCGAGCCGACTTCGCGCGGGTCGGGCAATCCCATGGCGCGCGCCACGACGATGGCGCTCGAGATCGAGCCCACCAGGTAGGCGCCTAGCGCAAGCAGATAAGGCAGCACCGAAGTATTGGACGGTCTTTTGTGGGGGTGCGTCAAGCGCTGCGCGACGACACGAGGTGCCGGTGCGTGCGCCTTCCGCTATAGTCGCGCGCAGGGGACACGCGATCCATGGACATCATCTTTCTGCACGACCTCAAGATCGACTGCGTGATCGGCATCTGGGACTGGGAGCGCAAGATCAAGCAGTCCGTGATCATCGATCTCGACATGGGTTTCGACATCCGGCGCGCTGCCGCGAGCGATGCCATCGACGATACCCTCAACTACAAGGCCGTGGCCAAGCGCCTGCAGGAGTTTATCGGCGCCTCCCAGTTCCAGCTGGTCGAAACCATGGCCGAGCAGGTCGCCGCGATCCTGCTCACCGAGTTCCCGCTCGCCTGGGTGCGCGTGCGCATCAACAAGCGTGGCGCGATCCGCGGCGCCGGTGATGTCGGGGTGTGCATCGAGCGTGGCACGCGCGCCTAGACGGCATGGCGCGCGCCTTCGTCAGCATCGGCAGCAACATCGACAAGGCGCGCCACATCCGCGCGGCGCTCGATGCGCTGCGCGCGCGCTTCGGCAAGCTGACGGTGTCACCGGTGTACGAGAGCGAGGCGCTCGGCTTTGCCGGGGAGAACTTCTACAACCTGGTGGTGGCGTTTGACACCGAGGAGCCACCGCGCGCGATCGTCACGGCCCTGCTCGCCATTGAGGACGCCCACGGGCGCACACGCGAGCCGGGCAAGAAGTTCAACGCGCGCACGCTCGATCTCGACCTCATCCTGTACGGCGATGCGGTCATCAACGAACCGGGGCTCACGCTGCCGCGCGCGGAGATTCGCGAACACGCGTTTGTGTTGCGGCCGCTCGCCGACATCGCCCCGGATGCGATCCATCCGCTCACGGGCGAGAGCTTTGCGCGCATGTGGGCGGCGTTTCGCGCCCCCGACCAGCGGCTGTGGCCGGTGCCCTTCGACGTCGCGTGAGCGGCGCCGGCTAGACCGCGACCGAGCGACCGCCATCGACCACCAGCACCTGGCCGGTGACGAAGCGCGCGTCGCGTACCAGAAAGAGCACGGTGCGCGCGATATCCTCCACCTCTCCGGCGCGCTTGAGCGGCGTGCGCGAGACGATGCGCTGCTTGGACATCTCGTCGAGCCCGCGCTCCGGCCACAGGATCGCGCCGGGGGCCACCGCGTTGACACGCACCTCGGGGGCGAGCTCGCGCGCCAGGGTCTTGGTGAGCATGACGACACCGGCCTTGGCGATACTGTAGATCGGGAAGCTCGGCAGTGGCCGATCGGCGTACAGGTCGGCGATGTTGACGATCGAGCCAGCGGTGCGCGCCAGGTGCGGTGCGGCGGCCTGCGCCAGGAAGAACGGCGCCTTCAGGTTGGTGCCGATCAGATCGTTCCAGTGTTCCTCGGTGGCGTCACCGATCGGGGTGGGATAGAAGCGCGCGGCATTGTTCACCAGCACGTCGAGGCGCTGGAAGCGCTCGACCGTCTCGAACACCAGGTTGCGCAGCAGCTTGTCGCCGTTGTTGAGATCGCCGCGCACCAGCATCACCGAATCGGGGCGCACGGCATTGAGCTCCTGCTGCAGACGGTGGGCGGCGGCCTCGGACGAGAGGTAATGCACCACGAGGTTTGCGCCCTCGGCATGCAGTGCCCGCGCGATCGCCGCCCCGATGCGATGCGCGCCACCCGTGACCAGGGCAACCTTGCCTTCCAGTGCCGTGTCCGGCATAAACTCCCGTCCCCGCGGATCGATTGATCCGCCACCTTACCGCCAAGACCCACGAACGCCAACCGTCGCGCATGCGCCCACCCACCGGCCTCCCCGCCCCTGAGCCCGCGCAGCAGGCACACAGCGCCCGGCTGACAGCGCTGATTCGCGCCGAGATCGACGCGCACGGCGGCGCACTTCCGTTTGCGCGCTTCATGGAGCTTGCCCTCTACGCCCCCGGGCTCGGTTACTACAGCAGCGGCCAGCGCATCTTCGCCGCGGGCGACGTGCACGACTCCAGGGATGGAGGAGGTAGAGTCGCGTCGGGAACAGCGACCGGGGCAAGCACGAGTCCAGGCGCGCGCGGGACGCGCGATGGGGCCGCGGGCGACTTCGTTACCGCCCCCGAGCTCGGCGATGTGTTCGCCCGTTGCC
>CAZVUN010000042.1:8081-20634 GCA_964629975.1 uncultured Acidiferrobacteraceae bacterium
GCCGCGGGCGACTTCGTTACCGCCCCCGAGCTCGGCGATGTGTTCGCCCGTTGCCTGGCATATACCTGGCGCGAGGTGCTGCGCGCGGTACCGGGCGGCACGCTGCTCGAATGCGGGGCCGGCAGCGGCGCGCTCGCGGCCGACCTGCTGCGCGCCTGCGAACAGCACCATGCGCTGCCGGCCCACTATCTCATCCTGGAGCTATCAGGCGAGCTGCGCGCGCGCCAACGCGCGACGCTGCAGGCGCGCGTGCCGCACCTTGCGGAGCGCGTCACCTGGCTCGAGCAGTTGCCGGAGGCGGGCTTTCGCGGCCTGGTGCTGGCCAACGAGTTGCTCGACGCCTTGCCGGTGGAGCGCTTTCGTGTGACGGGCGATGCCGTCGAACAGCTCGCGGTCGGCTGGCAGGACGGAAGGTTCGCATGGTGCACACGCCCGGCGCCCGCCTGGCTCGCCGCGCGCGTGCGCGCGCTCGGCCTGCCGCCTGGCTATACCTCGGAGCTCGGGCTCGCTGCCGAGGCCTGGGTGCGATCGGTCGGCGCGCGCATCGCGCACGGGGCGCTGCTTGTCATCGACTATGGCTTCGCGCGCACCGAGTTCTATCACCCGCAGCGCAGCGACGGCACGCTCATGTGCCACTACCGCCAGCGCGCCCACGACGATCCGCTGGTGCTGGTCGGGCTGCAGGACATCACCGCGCATGTCGACTTCAGCGCCATCGCACAGGCCGGGGCGAGCGCCGGGCTCGAGGTCCTGGGCTACGCCAGCCAGGGCGCGTTCCTCGCGGCGAGCGGGCTGGAAGAGATCGTGGCCGAGTCGCTGCGCGGCGAGCCGCGTGCGCATCTCGCGTGCACGGCCCAGATCAAACGCCTGACGCTGCCGACCGAGATGGGCGAGCTCTTCAAGGTGCTCGCGCTCGGGCGCGGCCTGTGCGCGCCGCTCAGCGCCTTCCGATTACAGGACTGGCGCGCGCGCCTCTAGCCGGCATCGTGCGCGGCGGGCTGTTCGCCGCGGCAGCGCTGCACCAGGTCCTCGGGCTTCTTCAGGTTGAACGGCTTGACCACCAGGCCCTTGGCGCCGAGATCGACCGCCTGCGTGACGTTCTCGAAGGTCGCGTGACCGCTCGCGATGATGACGAACGCCGCGGGGAACTGCGCGAGCATCTGGCGCAACGCCTCCAGACCGCTCTTCGCCGGCATGTCAATGTCCATGATCAGGATGTCGGGCCGTCAGCGCCGATACGCCTGCACCGCCGGCGCGCGGCCAAGCGCCCTATTCGTCCCGGCGCCGGCGGGTCTTCAGCTCGCGGCGCGCATCACGCCCCAAGCGGAATCGTTGAGCCAGGTGCGCAGCGCTTCGGCGGCGAGCGGGCGGCTCATGTAGTAGCCCTGCGCGGTGTCGCAGCGCAGGCGTCGCAGCAGCTCCCAGGCGGCGACATCCTCCACGCCCTCGGCCACGACCTTGAGCCCGAGGTTGTGCGCGAGCTCGATCGTGGAGTGCACGATCATGGCGTTGCCGGCATCGGCGGCCATGTCCATGACGAACGAGCGGTCGATCTTGACCTCCTGCACCGGCAGGTTCTTGAGGTAGCCAAGCGAGGAGTAGCCGGTGCCGAAGTCATCGATCGCGAAGCGCACCCCGGCGTCGCTGAGGCGCGTGATCACGGCGAGCGCCTGCTGCGGATCCTCCATCATGGCGCTTTCCGTCACCTCGAGGGTGAAGCTCTCGGGCGGCAGCTTCCAGTACGCCAGCAGCTCGACGATGCGCTCGGGCAGCATCGGGTCGAGCAGATCGTGCGCCGAGAGGTTGACCGCCATGCCGAGCGCGAGACCCTCGCGGCGCAGCGCCGCGGCCTGCGCGGCGGCGGCATTCAGCACCCAGCGTGTCAGCAGCTTGATGGTGCCGGTCTCCTCGGCCATGGGGATGAACTGATCCGGCGAGATGAAGCCGTGCTGCGGATGCACCCAGCGCACCAGTGCCTCGAAGCCGCTCACGCGCGCGCTCGCCATGTCGATCTTAGGCTGGAAGTGCAGGGCGAGCGCGTCCTCCGCGAGCGCGCGCCGCAGCTCGGCCATGAGCGTCAGGCGCAGCGGGCTGAACTGATCGTGCTCGGGGGCATACACGAGGTAGTCGAGGCGCGCGCGCTTGGCCGCGTACAACGCCACGTCGGCGCGGCGCAGCAGCGTGTCCACGTCCGCGCCATGCTCGGGGGCGAGGGCGATGCCGAGGCTCGCGCTGATCTCGAGCGTCAGCCCCTCGATCTCGAACGGCGTGCGCAGCACGTTGCGGATGCGCTCGGCCAGCTTGCCCGCGTCCTCGGCGGCGCTCAGCCGGGCGGCGGCGATGGCGAACTGGTTGCCGCCCAGGTGCGCGAGCGTGCAGCCGTCGGCCGGGGATTTGATGCGCGCCACGGTGTCGCCGCGTCGCAGGCCGGCTTCGAGGCGCTCGCCGACACGCTTGAGCAACAGATCGCCGTTGGCGTGTCCGAGGGTGTTGTTGATCTCCTTGAAGCGGCAGAGATCGAGCAGCACCACCGCCACGTGCCGGCCAAGGCGCGCGGCGTGATGCAGGTCCTGCTGCAGGCGATCGCGCAGCAGCGTGCGGTTCGGAAGGCCGGTGACCGCGTCGTGCAGCGCCTGGTGGCGGATGCGCTCCTCGGCCTGCAGGCGCTGCTGCATCTCGGTTTGCAGATCGCGTGTGCGCAGCCGTATGACCTCATCGAGCGAGCGATTCTGCGCGCGCAGCGCGCGGTGCGCACGACAGCCCTCGATGATGTGGCGGATGCGCGCCAGTACCTCGAGCCGGTCGAACGGCTTGATCAGGAAGTCCTTGACCCCGGCCTCGAGCGCTGCGAGCTTGGTGTTGCGATCGTCGCGCGCGGTCAGCATCAGCACCGGCAGGTAATCGTCGCCGTCCACCTGGCGCAGCTCGCTCAACACCTCGAGCCCCGAGCGCTGCGGCATGCTGTAGTCGAGCAGCACCACGTCGGGATGCTCGCGCAGGTAGAGCGGCACCGCCGCGTGCGGGTCGTTGCTGGTGAGGATGTGGCGATAGCCGGCCGCCTTCAGGATCGCCTCGATGAGCGCGACCACATCGGGTTGATCGTCAATGATCAGGATTCGGGCGTCGGCGTGCTGCGGCGCGACCAGCATGGCTCGATCTCATGGCGCACGGCACCCCTGTGCGCTTTCGGTCAGAAGCCTATCGGCGCCGGTGGCGGAAACTTGAGCCGGGTCCGGGGACTGCCGGCGAAACGCCAGGGAATTCCGCCACTTACACAATGCCAGGGGCGGAACGATCCGCCCCGCCGTCGTCAGAGCCCGAGCGCCTTTTCGAGCGCATCCTGGTCTTTCTTGAACTGCTGCTGGCGCTCCCGTTCGGCCTTTTGCTGTTTAGCCTCGCCCTGCTTTTGGACCTTTTCCGCCTCGGCGCCGAGACCGGCAATGCGGTAGTAGTCGGCCGCGACCTCACTCTCGCCCTTGCGCGCGTGGCTGTCGGCAAGCTGCCTGGCCTTGTCCTGCACAGCCTTGGCCTTCTGCGGCTTGTCGGCAAACTGGTAGTAGGCAATGGCGAGCTCGAGCGCGCGGCGCGCGCTGTCGGCGGCGAGCGTATCGCCGCGCTTCTCAGCGCGCGCCTGCGCCTTCTTCGGGCCGGTGCCGGCGTGGTAGGCCCAGTCCTTGGACTTGCCGAGCGCGTCGCGCGAATCCTTGGTGGCGGCGAACAGTTTTTCCTCGGTCACCAGCCACTGGTCGGCATTCTTCGCGGCCAGCGCGCGCAGCTCCTTCACCTGCGCGTCGTTCTTGCGAGTGGTGAAGTGGCCGATGGCACTGCTCACCGTGCCGATGTCGTCGGACCTGGCCTTGACCTGCTTCAACTTGACGCGATCGGCGTCCCCCGGCAGGCCCGAGCCCTCGAACACGCTGAACGCTTCCTGGAGCCGGCCGGCCTTCTCGGCCTGATCGCCGAGGCTCTTGCCGGTGCGGCGGATGAGCGCCGTGAGCTCCTCGTCTTCCTTCTTGCTGAGGCACATGCCCTGGAAATCACGTCCCGCGCGATTGGCTTCCTTGTGCTTGCCGGCCTTGTCGAGGTCGATGATTTTTTTGAACTGCGCGCGCTCGGCAGCGACGTCGCTGTCGCGGCAGCCGTCGGCATAGGCCGACGACACGCCGAAGCTCGCGACCGCCACCACTGGCGCAAGGAAACGGATGATCGTCTTCATGGCAACACTCCGCTTCACTTGAGAAGCTTCAGCGCGTCCTGGAATCCGAACCCGCCCTTGTCGCTCTTGTCCTTGGCGCCGCTGCCTCCCGTCCCCTTGTCGGCCGGCGGCTTGCCGCCGCCACCCATGAGCGCGCCCATGCCGAACATCTCCATCTTCTGGTAGCCGGCCGGGATCTCGAACAGTTTCGGGTCCTGCTTGCCGATCTTGATGTTCTTGTTCTCGATCTTGAAGCGGTCCTTCTTGCCCTGGTCCACCGCGATCGCGTCCATCTTGACGATGATATCGTCCTTGGTGAGCCACCAGAAGCCGGCGAGCTTGTTGCCCTTCGGCCCGGTCATGACAAGCTTGCTCTTGGTGGTCTTGATGCCGTCGATGGTCTCCGGGCCGATCACGGTCTGCTCGATCTTCCA
This sequence comes from uncultured Acidiferrobacteraceae bacterium, assembly GCA_964629975.1. GTDB lineage: Bacteria > Pseudomonadota > Gammaproteobacteria > Acidiferrobacterales > Sulfurifustaceae. Next base: position 12,711 of record CAZVUN010000042.1, read on the forward strand.
GCCGCTCAGGTCGTCGCTGCGGCTCTCCTTCTTCATGTCGAGCTCCATGTACATCTTCTCTTCCGGTATCAGCATCCAGGCGAGCTTCTTGTCGGCACGCATGATCATGACCATGTTCTGGCCGCTCTGCGCGTACTCGCGCCGCTCCTTGTCGCGCGCGGCGTAGAGCTTGCCCTTGATCGCCACCTCGGCGGTTTCGATCACGGTATCGGCCGAGTACTCGACCTTCGGCCCCCCGTAGCTGGCGGCCCACGCCGCCGGCCCGAACGCCACTGCCAAGATGAACCCCAGCCACTTCGCCGATGGGATCGAGGCGAGGGCCGCGCGCCACGGATGGCGCGGTTGCGGATTCGCCGATTGGATCGAGGCGAGGGCCGAGCGCCACGGATGGCGCGGTTGCGGATTCGCCGATTGGATCGAGGCGAGGGCCGAGCGCCACGGATGGCGCGTTAGCGGATTCGCTTGCATGAAATCCTCCCGCTGCTGTTGCCGAATGCCTGCCCCGGCTTCAGGACGTGGTCACGAGCCGGGCACGCAGATCGTACACCGAAGCGCCGACCACGTGCACCGCAACCCGATCACCGGGCTTGAGGTGTGCTGCATCGTCGATACAGATCACGCCGTCGATCTCCGGCGCCTCGCCGGGTGAGCGCGCAATCGCCGTGCCCTCGGCATCGACCTCATCGACCAGCACGGTGAGCGTCTGACCCAGGCGCCGGCGCAGCTTCGCCGCCGAGATCGCCGCCTGGTGCTCCATGAAACGCGTCAGCCGCTCCTGCTTGAGCGCCTCCGGCAGCGGATCGGGCAGCGCATTGGCGGGTGCGCCCGCGACCGGCGAGTAGGCGAAGGCCCCGACCCGGTCGAGCTGGGCGGCGTCGAGGAAGGCGAGCAGCTCCTCGAACTCGCGCTCGGTCTCGCCGGGGAAGCCGACGATGAAGGTCGAGCGCAGCGTGATGTCCGGGCAGATGGCGCGCCAGCGCGCGATGCGCGCCAGCGTGTCCTCGGCCGCGGCCGGGCGCTTCATGAGCTTCAGGATGCGTGCGCTTGCGTGCTGAAACGGCACGTCCAGGTACGGCAGGATCCTGCCCTCGGCCATGAGCGGGAGGAGGTCGTCGACATGCGGGTAGGGATAGACGTAGTGCAGCCGCACCCACACCCCGAGTTCCCCCAAGGCCCGTGCCAGTTCGGTGAGGCGCGTACGCACCGGCCTTCCGTGCCAGAAGCCGGTGCGGTATTTGACGTCGACACCATAGGCGCTCGTGTCCTGGGAAATGACGAGCAGCTCCTTGACGCCGCCCCTGACCAGATTCTCCGCCTCCGCCAGCACCTCGCCGATCGGACGCGACACCAGATCGCCGCGCAGCGACGGGATGATGCAGAAACTGCAGCGGTGATTGCAGCCCTCCGAGATCTTGAGATAGGCGTAGTGGCGCGGCGTGAGTTTGACCCCGGCCGGTGGCAGGAGGTCGGCGTACGGATCGTGCGGCCTGGGCAGGTGCGCGTGTACCGCGCGCATGACTTCCTCGAGCGCGTGCGGCCCGGTGACGGCCAGCACCTGCGGATGGGTCTGCCGGACGATGTCACCCTTGGCGCCGAGACAGCCGGTGACGATCACGCGCCCGTTCTCGGCGAGCGCCTCGCCGATCGCCGCGAGCGATTCCTCGACGGCCGCGTCGATGAACCCGCAGGTGTTGACCACCACCAGATCGGCGCCGGCGTAGTCGGGCGCGATCGCATAGCCCTCGGCGCGCAGCTGCGTGAGGATGCGTTCGGAGTCGACCAGCGCCTTGGGGCAGCCGAGGCTCACGAACCCGACCTTCGGCGCCGCGGCAGCGCGCGAGCGTGGCGCGGAGCGCGCGCGCACAGCAGACTTCGGCACGACGATTACTCGATCTTGAGGTAGGCGAAGCCCTGGTGCTGCAGCTCGGCGATCCGCACCACCCCGGAACGGACCGTGGTCACGCCCTTGATGAGCTTGTCCGCCGGCAGGTTCACCGACTCGCGCGTGATGTCACACAGCTCGAGCTTCACACCCTGTACGTCGCGCAGTCCGCCCAGGCGCGTGAGCAGATCGGCGCGGCGCTTCTTGAGCTCTTCGTCCTCGGCGAACGGGGTCTTCGCCAGCTTGTCCTGGGTAACGAAGCGGATGCCGTGCGACACGAACACGATGCGCACGTCGTAGTCGACCAGATCGTTCTGGTAGGTCGTGACCATGTTGTTGATGCTGGTCAGCATGGCGCTGAAACGGCGCGGGTCGGCGAAGTCGGCGTGGTATACGACCTTCACGACCTGCTCCGCTGCCGCACCCGGCCCGGCGGCCGCCAGCGGCTGCGCTGCGAGCAGCAGACCGGACAACGCCCACCCCATGCGGGCAGCAAGGAAACGCTTGATAGGCATGGCTCGACCCTCCGCAGAACGCCTGTTTCTTAGGCCGGCGCCGATAATACCTGTTTCACCGCGCTGATGCGTGCCTCGCGGATGCGGCTGCCCACCAGCGGCCCGCTCGCGCCGGCCGCGACACGCGCCGTATCGACCGCGCGCGCGGCCGCGAAGGCGCGGCGAAACTGCTCGCCCTGCGGATAGGAGCGGTCCTCGTAGCCGGTGCGCCCGCGGTAGTCGGCCTCGCACGCGAGCACGAACTGCTCGACGCGCTGCGGCTTGCGAAACGCGTCCATCGCCTCGAACACATCGACCAGCGTGGCGGCGCGCAACTCGCCGACGCGGTGGCAGTGGCCGTGAAAACGGGCCGCGAGCACCGCGAGATCGCGATACTCGTTGGGTACGCGCAGCCGCTGGCAGAAGGCGCGCACGCGCTCGGCGCCGCGCTCCTCGTGACCGGCGTGGCGCGGCCACTCGGCGGCCGGTGTATCGCCCTTGCCGAGGTCGTGCATGAGCGCGGCGAAGCGCACGCGCGTGTCGGGGGACAGGCGCGCGGCGGCATCCACCACCAGCATCGCGTGCACGCCGCTGTCCACCTCGGGGTGATGCGGCTGCGGCTGCGGCACGCCGAACAGGGCATCGATCTCGGGGAACAGGCGCGCCAGCGCCCCGCAGGCGCGCAACACCGTGAAGAAGCGCGACGGCCGGTCCTCGCCGAGCGCGCGCTCGAGCTCGGCCCAGACGCGCTCCGGCACCAGATGGTCGACCTCGCCCGATTCGACCATCCGGCGCATGAGCGCCTGGGTCTCGTGCGCGACGCGAAACCCCCACTTGGCATAGCGCGCGGCGAAACGCGCCACGCGCAGGATGCGCACCGGGTCCTCGGCGAAGGCGGGAGAGACATGTCGCAACACCCCGTGGCGCAGATCCTCGGCGCCACCATACGGGTCGATCAGATTGCCGGCCTCGTCTTCGGCCATGGCATTGATGGTGAGGTCGCGGCGCCTGAGATCGTCCTCGAGCGTCACGTCGGGCGCGGCATAAACACTGAAGCCCTTGTAGCCGTGACCGCGCTTGCGCTCGGTGCGCGCGAGCGCATATTCCTCTTTGGTGTCGGGATGCAGGAACACCGGGAAATCGGCACCCACCGGCTTGAAGCCGCGCGCGATCATCTCCTGCGGCGTGGCCCCGACCACGACATAGTCGCGGTCTTGCACCGACAGCCCGAGCAGCTTGTCGCGCACCGCGCCACCGACCAGATACGTCCGCATGCGGCCATCGTAATGTGACAGCGGCGCGCTCGCCAAGTAGTATGCGGCGCGATGTTGTTGCGCATGTTCATCGTGGCGCTCGCCCTGCCGCTCGGGGGTTGCGGCACGCTCGACTACTACTGGCAGGCTATCGGCGGGCAGTTCGAGCTGTGGTCACGCACCCGGCCGATCGAGGAGCTGCTGGCGGACGCGTCGGTCGAACCGGCGACGCGCGCGAAGCTCGCGCTCGCGCACGAGGCGCGCGATTATGCCGTGCGCGCGCTCGCGCTGCCGGAAAACGGCAGCTACCGCGCCTACGCCGATATCGGCCGGCCGTTCGTGGTATGGAACGTGTTCGCCACGCCGGAGCTGTCGCTCACGCCGCGCGAGTGGTGCTTCCCGGTGGCGGGCTGTGTGGGCTATCGCGGCTATTTCTCCCAGGCCGCGGCCGAGGCGTTCGCGGCCGGGCGCGCGGCGGCCGGCGATGACGTGTACGTGGCGGGGGTGGCGGCGTACTCCACGCTCGGCTGGTTCGACGATCCCCTGCTCAGCACCATGCTGCGCCGCGCCGACAGCGAGCTCGTGGCACTGCTGTTCCACGAGCTCGCGCACCAGGTGGTCTACGTCAAGGGCGACTCGGCGTTCAACGAGTCATTCGCCACGGTGGTCGAGCTCGAGGGCGTGCGCCGCTGGCTCACCCGTCACGACGATGGCGCGGCCTTCGCCGCGCACCTCAAGCGCCTGCACCGGCGCGAGCAGTTCACGCAACTCGTGCTCGACTACCGCGCGCGCCTCGAGGCCCTGTACCGCGCCGATGTCGCGGACGACGCCAAGCGCGCCGGCAAGCGCGCGCTGTTCGCCGAGCTGCGCGCGGCGTACGCGACGCTGCGCCAGACCTGGGCGGGGGACAAACGCTACGACAGTTTCTTCGGGCCCGCGCTCAACAACGCGCATCTTGCGGCGGTCGGGACCTACCACCGGCATGTGGGTGCGCTGCAGGCGCTGCTGGCGCAGCACGCGGGGAACCTGCCGGCCTTCTACGCGGCCGTCGCGCGGCTCGCGCGCCTGCCGGCCGCACAACGCGAGGCGCAGCTTGCCGCGCTGGCCGCGGACTATCCGCGCGCGGCGCGCGAGCGCAGCCGCGAGTAGCGACCCTCGCGATCGCGGGCGCCGAGGTAGCGCGGCGCGATGTCCTCGAGCGCCGCCGGCTGGATGCCGAACACCTCGGGAAACGGCCGGGAACAGACGCTGTCGACCTGCAGCGACTTGTAGTTGTCGAGCGAGAGCGGCTTGCCCGGCACCCACTCGAGCACGGCGGCCTGCAGCCACGACAGCGTCGGGTTGAGCGGGATGATGCGCACCGGTTTGCCGATAAGCTGGCCGATGTAGGTGACCAGCTCGGCGAGCGTGTAGACCTTCGGGCCGCACAGGTCGTAACGCTGCCCATAGGTCTTGTGATTATCGAGCGCGCGGATCATGCACTGCGCCACGTCTTCCACGTGAATCGGCTGGAAGCGCGCGCCGGCGCAGGCGAGCGGCAACACCCCCCCGGGGACGAGGCGCAGCAGCCCGGCGAAGCGGTTGGTGAAGCTGTCGCGCGCGCCGAAGATCACCGAGGCGCGAAAGCTCGTCACCGCGAGATCCGGGCCGTGCGCGCGGTGCACCGTGTCCTCGCCCATCGCCTTGGTGCGCAGGTAGTGGCTCGGGGCGGAGAGCGAGGCGTTGAGCGCGCTCATGTGCAGCAGGCGCCTGACCCCGCTCTGGCGACAGGCCTCGACGATCTTGGCCGGCAGCTCGGCGTGCGCGTGCACGAAACCGCGCCCGTCGTGACCCCGCTCGTTGAGAATGCCGACTAAGTTCATCACCGCGTCGTGCCCGGCGAACAGCTCGCGCAGGAACGCCGGGTTGTGCACGTCGCCTTCCACCACGGTCGCGGTCGGCAGCACCAGCAAATCGCGGTGACGCTCGCGCCGGCGCGTGGGGAGGGTGACCTCGTGACCCCGCTCGACCAGCTGCGCCGCCACGCGGCTGCCGACGAAGCCGGTCCCGCCGACGATACAAACCTTGACTCTGCGCATTAACGCTCCCCTTGGCCGGTGCCTGACGCGCGGCCTTTGTACAAACGCACCGCGGGCAAGTCAAGGCGCGTCGGCGCGCGCCGCGGACACGGGCAGCATGCGCGATGACAGGCGCGTTGGCCGGCTGCCGAGGCGGTGGTCGTACACGGCGGAATAGGCAAGCACGTTCTTCACGTAGTCGCGCGTCTCGTTGAACGGGATCGCCTCCACCCACAGCGGCGCCTCGACACGTCCGGCCGGCGGCAACCACCCGGCCACGCGGTTCGGGCCGGCATTGTAGGCGGCCGTGGCCAGCACCTGGTTGCCGCGATGGCGATCGAGCATCTCCTTGAGGTAACTGGTGCCGAGGCGCAGGTTGTTGCCGACATCGAGCAGGGCACGATTGCTGCCGACATCGATCTTGAGCTTGCGCCCGGTGAAGCGCCCGGTGGCCGGCATGAGCTGCATGAGACCGAGCGCGCCGACCGGCGAGCGCGCATCGACCACGAATGCCGATTCCTGCCGCACCACGCCGTAGATCCAGCCCGGGTCGATACCCGCGGCGCTCGCGTTGGACTCGATCATGTCGCGGTACAGCACCGGGAAGCGCAGCTCGAGATCGTCGCGGTGGTCGCTCCTGGCAACCGTGAGGATGGCGCGGTCGTACCAGCCCCAGTCGCGCGCCACCACCGCCGCGACCTGCAGCTCGCGCTTGCTCAGGTGACGCAGCGTGTAGCTCCACTGGCGGCGCGCCTCCGGCAGCAGGCCGAGCTGATACAGCTCCTGCGCCATGCGGATGCCGGGGCGCGCGAGCAGGGCGGCGAGTTCCTCGTTGTCGACCTCGATGCTCACGTGCTGCATCGAGTAGTCGAGGCCGAGACGATCGGCGGCGAGAAAGCCGTAGTAGCCGCGCTCGCGCGCCAGCGCGGCGAACAGGCGCTCGGCCTCCTTCGACTCGCCGGTGCGCTCGAGGATGCGCGCGCGCCAATAGCGCCACTGCGCGCTCGTCTGCTGCGCCTCGCTCAAGGCCGCAACGAAGGTGCGCGCCATGTCCCAGTCACCGGCGCGCAGTGCCGCGCGCACGCGCCACAGGTGCAGCAGCTCGTCCTCGGGATCGGCCGACACCGCTGCCAGCCAGCGCAGCGCCCCCGGCCGATTGTCCTGCGCCGCGCGGATCCCGACGTTGCGCGCCACGTAGCTGTCGTCCTCGCCGAAGAACAGGTAGCGCTGCTTGAGGCCTTCCCAGCGGCGCATGGCCTGCTCGGCGTCGCGTTCCGCGAGCCGCACCACCCCGTGGCGCACGATCATGCGCGCCACCGGCGTGTCGACCGGGTAGCGCAGGCCGTCGAGCTCCTCGAGCGGCTGGCGGTGCATCGCCAGCCAGCGCGTCACCCACACGCGGTCCTTGGGCTCGAGGTAACGGCCGAGTTCGCTCACCAGCGTGGCCTGGCGCTGGTCCATGGCGAGCTGCGCGCGCGCCCACACCTTCTCCGGCGGCAGGTGCCCGGCCTTGTGCCAGGCGGCGAACAGCGCATCGCACGCCGCCGGCCAGCGCCGGGGGCTGCGCCACAGCAGGTCGATCTCCGCCAGCACCGCGGGGGTGGCCTCGCCGCGGCGCAGCAGCTGGTTGAGGCGCAGGCAGGCGAGCTCCGGGTCGCCGAGCGCCTCGGCGCCACGCGCGGCACCAGCCGACTCGTCCTCGACCGGACGGTACTCGGCGAGGAACCGGTCCCACGCGCCGCGCGCGGCGAGCGCGCGCAGCCACTGGCGCCGCACCACATCGGCGAAGGGCGCGTGGCCGTTGCGCTCGAGGAACGCGTGCAGCTCCGCGTCCGGGGCCGAGGCGAGGCGGTCCTTGAGCAGCTCGTACTCGAGATAGCCGTGGAGCACGTAGTCCTTGAGGCGCGCGCTCAAGTGGCGCGCCCGGGCGGTGTCGCCGGCGCGCACCGCCTGCATCGCGGCGAGGTAGTCGGCGCGCTGCGCCTCGAGCGTGCTCGCCGACAGCGCCGGCGCCGCACTGAGCAGCGCGGCGAGCGCCAGTAGCCGGGCGATTCCTGGGGGATGCATACGGTGTATTTTAGTGGCTTCGACCCGGCGCCGGTACGCACGAGGAGGCGACATGACCCTGCAATCCATCGATCCGGCCAGCGGCGCGGTGCTGGCGCACTTCACGCCGTGGAACGCGGCCGAACTCGAGCGCGCGCTCGCGCCGGTCGCGGCGGCCGCGCGCGCCTGGGG
>CAZVUN010000043.1:0-20303 GCA_964629975.1 uncultured Acidiferrobacteraceae bacterium
GGGCGCGGCCTGCGGCGCGGGGGCCGCACCGGGCGGCGCCGTCGGGCCGGGTGCGACGGTTGCGCACGCGCCGAGCGCGGTGGCAAGCACGACGACAACCGCGCGGGAGAGTTGGCTGGTCTTCATAAGGAATGCGTCTCTGCGGTGCTTACCGGGCACGGCGCCGTAGGGTGAGGAGTGGCTTCCCCGCTTAGACGGCCGCACCGGCAGATCATTCCCGGGGCAAACGGCAGGCAGGTCACGAAAAGTATAATACACGCCCCGACCCTGTCGGCGACCCGGGAACCGGCGGACCGCCGGGGCATGGCGTCGCTAGGCACATGTCGCAAGGCCGCTGCTGCCTTGACACACCCGGCGGTTCAGCGCAAATTCCGCCCGATTCCCGGCGCAAACCCCCATGCACCTCGTCGCTTTCGGTATCAACCACCACACGGCCCCGGTCGATGTGCGCGAGAAGGCGGCGTTCGCCCCCGAGCACCTGCCACGCGCGCTGCGCGAGGTGACCGGCAGCGGCGCCGCCAACGAGGCGGCGATCCTGTCGACCTGTAACCGCACCGAGCTCTACTGCGGCCTCGACCCGCAGCACCAGGGCCGGCTGATCGAGTGGTTTTGCGACTATCACCACCTGCGGCACGACGAGATCCACCCTTACGTCTACCAGCACATCGACGAGGCCGCGGTGCGCCACGCGTTTCGTGTCGCCGCCGGGCTCGACTCGCTGGTGCTGGGCGAGCCGCAGATCCTCGGCCAGATGAAGGACGCCTTCGCGGTCGCGCACAAGAGCGGCGCCACCGGCAAGATCCTCAACCGCCTGTTCCAGCAGACGTTCTCCGTCGCCAAGCAGGTGCGCACCGACACCGCGATCGGCGCGAGCCCCGTGTCGGTCGCCTCGGCCGCGGTCGCGCTCGCCAAGCGCATCTTCGACACGCTCACCGACAAGACGGTGCTGCTGATCGGCGCCGGCGAAATGATCGAGCTGTGCGCGCGCCATATTAAGGAGAACGGCATCGGCCACATAATCGTCGCCAATCGCACGCTCGAGCGTGCCCAGGCGCTGGCTCAGGAATTCCATGCCGAGGCCATCGCGCTCGCCGAGATGCCGGCGCGCCTGGCGGATGCCGATATCGTGATCTCCTCGACCGCCTCGCAGCTGCCGATCCTGGGCAAGGGCGCGGTCGAGCGTGCCCTCAAGGCACGCCGCCACAGGCCCATCTACATGGTCGACATCGCGGTACCGCGCGACATCGAGGCCGAGGTCGCCGAGCTGACCGACGTCTACCTGTACACGGTCGATGACCTGGCCGAGGTGGTGAAGGAAAACATGCAGTCGCGCCAGGAAGCGGCACGCGAGGCCGAGCGCATCATCGAGGTGCAGGTCGCGGACTTCATGCGCTGGGTCGGCTCGCTCGACGTGGTGCCAACCATCCGCGCGATCCGCGACGCGGCGGATGGCCTGCGCGAGCTCGAGCTCGCGCGTGCCCGCCGGCGCCTGGCGCGCGGGGAGGACCCGCAGAAGGTCATGGAGCTTCTGGCGCGTGCCCTGACCAACAAGCTGACACACGCGCCGTCCGCCGCGCTCACCAAGTTCGAACTGGACGACAACTTCACGCTCAACGACGCCGCGCGTCGCCTGTTCAACCTCGGCGACAAGTAGGCATGCACCCCGCCCTGCTCGCGAGGCTGGACAGCCTCACGCACCGCTATGACGAGGTCACGGCCCTGCTCGCCGATGCCTCGGTCATCAGCAACCAGGACCAGTTCCGCAAGCTGTCGCAGGAATACGCCGAGATCAACCCGATCGTCGAGCGCTTCCGCGAGCTGCGCCGCGCGCAAGACGAGCTCGCCGCCGCGCGCGCCATGGCGCAGGACCCGGACGCCGACATGCGCGCGATGGCGGAGGAGGAGATCGCGCGCGCCACGAATGCGATCGCGCGCATCGAGCGCGACCTGCAGACGCTGCTGCTGCCCAAGGACCCGAACGACCAGCGCAACGTGTTCCTGGAAATCCGCGCCGGCGCCGGCGGCGATGAAGCGGCGATCTTCGTCGGCGACCTGTTCCGCATGTACAGCTACTACGCGCAGGCCAACGGCTGGGAGGTCGAGGTCATGTCGAGCAACCCCGGCGAGCACGGCGGCTACAAGGAGATCATCGCGCGCATCGCCGGCCAGGGCGTGTACTCCAAGATGAAGTTCGAGTCCGGCGTGCACCGCGTGCAGCGCGTGCCGGCCACCGAGGCGCAGGGGCGCATCCACACCTCGACCGTCACGGTCGCGGTGCTGCCCGAGGCCGCGGAGGTCGACGCCATCGAGCTCGACCCCGCCGACCTCAAGGTCGACACGTTCCGCGCGAGCGGCGCCGGCGGCCAGCACGTCAACAAGACCGACTCGGCGATCCGCATCACCCACCTGCCGAGCGGCATCGTGGTCGAGTGCCAGGACGAGCGCAGCCAGCACAAGAACCGCGCGCGCGCCATGGCGATCCTGCAGGCGCGCCTGCTCGAGCAGGAACGGCGCAAGCAGCGCGAGGCCGAGGCCGCCAGCCGCAAGGCGCAGGTCGGCACCGGCGACCGTTCCGAGCGCATCCGCACCTATAACTATCCGCAGGGACGCGTCACCGACCACCGCGTCAACGTCACGCTCTACAAGCTCGATCAGGTCATGCAAGGCAAGATCGACGAGTTCGTGCAGGCGCTCACCGCCGCCGACCAGGCCGAGCAGCTCGCGGCGCTGTCGGCGTGACGCGCGTGACCGTCGGCGAGTTCCTCGCGCACGCCGCTGCCCGCCTCGCCGGAGCGAGCCCCACCCCGCGCCTCGACGCCGAGGTGCTCGCGATGCACGTGTGCGGCCTGTCGCGCAGCGAGCTCATCACGCGCGCCGACACGGAACTGTGCGGCACCGCGGGCCCGCGGCTCGAGCAGTTGCTGGCGCGTCGCATGAAGGGTGAACCGGTCGCCTACCTCACCGGCCACCGCGAGTTCTGGTCGCTCGACCTGGTGGTAACCCCGGCGGTGCTGATCCCGCGGCCGGAGACGGAGCTGCTGGTCGAGCGCGCGCTCGCGCTCATTCCCGAAGATGCCGCATGGACCCTCGCCGACCTCGGCACCGGCAGCGGCGCCATCGCCTGCGCGCTCGCCACGGAGCGCCCGCGCTCGCGCGTCATCGCCATCGATGCCTCACCCGACGCGCTTGCGGTCGCCGCCGAGAACGTCGGCCGCCTCGGCCTCACCAACGTCGAGCTGCGCCACGGTGAATGGTGCGTGCCACTCGGCGATACACGCTGCGAACTCATCGTCAGCAACCCGCCCTACATCGCCGACGGCGACCCGCACCTCGCCCAAGGCGACGTGCGCTTCGAGCCGCGCGCGGCGCTCGCCTCGGGCGCCGACGGCCTCGATGCCATCCGGCGGATCGCCGAGCAGGCGCGCGCGTATCTTCGTCCCGGCGGCTGGTTGCTGCTCGAGCACGGGGCGGATCAGGGACCGGCCGTGCGCACGCTCTTGGTCCAGCACGGTTACAGTCATACACACAGCCACCACGATTTGGCTGGCCGTGCACGCGCCACTGAGGCCCAGGCCACGTAACCGCCCGCCACGCCACCTGTTTCCCCCGGCACAGGGGATGAGCCCCACGCCAATGTGTCTTGCCTGCGGATAACCCGCGCGTCGGCTGTCATATTTCTGCGACACGACCGGAGTGTGACGGTGGTACGAAGGCTGCTGAGGCGCGACATGCTCCCTTGTAATTGCCGCCCATCGCGCGTTAGATTCTTCGCCGGAACACCCCAACACTGCGGCCAAGAATAACAAGGACACTCCGCGGCCCGTCTCACCCGCCGCCGGATACCGCAAGGACTCCAGGTTGTACGACGACGTGCGTCGCGCGTGCCTGCACGCGTTAGCGCGTCGTGGCCGAACCGCGGGTGTCCCGCTGCCTGCGTGCAGCAGCGGCGCTGGTCATCGCTCACTTGGCGTTGAAGAGGGGGTCCTTCTTATGGTGTACGTACATCGTCGCTCGATTCGCAGCAGCTCTCCGGCACTGAGCCTGCTCGCAGTGGCTCTCGTTACGCTCGGCGGTTGCAGCGGTGGTGGCGGTGGCGGAACAAGTGCGGCGCCAAGTCCGGGCACGTTGCAGTTCAGCGCGGCCTCCTACAGCGTCAATGAAGCGACAGGCAGCGTCACCGTCACGGTGACGCGCACCGGCGGCAGCGCCGGCGCGGTCGCGGTGAACTACGCCACCGCCAACGGCGGCGCGCAAGCGCCGGCCGACTACACAACCACGTCCGGCACGCTCAACTGGACCGACGGCGACAGTTCAAACAAGACCTTTACCGTCACCGTCGCGAATGACGCCAGCGCCGAGGGGCCGGAGACGGTGCAGCTCAGCCTGAGCAACGCGACTGGCGGTGCAGCGCTCGGTGCCAATGCCAACGCCACGCTCGTCATCGACGACACCCCCGGCACGATCCTGTTTACGCAAACCGACTTCACCGTGCTCGAAAATGCCGGCGTCGCGAAGGTGACGGTCTCGCGGGTGGGTGGCAGCAATGGATCGGTTTCCGTGACCTACCGCAGCGCGGATCCGCCACCAAACAGCGGTGACAACGTCGCCTCGCGGCGCACAGCGACACCGGGTGTCGACTACACGCCCGTTCCCGCAAATGCCAGCTTGACCTTCGCGAACGGCGAACCCACCAAAGACATCGAAATCCCGATCCTTCTCGACGGCGGAACTGCGTCGGAGCCCGCCGAAACCATCGACGTGGCCCTGTGTGACGCCATCGGGACCAACGTTGGCCGTGAAGCGCGCGCCGTGCTAACCATCGCGGACTTCCAGGCGACCGCCAACCCGGGGATCGTGTTGAGCCCGATCGCCAACAACCGACCCGGCCAGATCCCTGTCAACATTCATCCGGAAATCACGCTGTCGTCACTGGTCGACGCGAGCAGCCTCACCCCGACCACCGCCAAGATCCGCTGCACCGACGGGTCGGGAACCACGGACATCAACAGTGCCCAGGCGATCTTCGATCCCGACGAGATGACCGTAACGGTTGTGCCACCACCAAACACGCTTCCCTCGGGTGTGGGCGCCGCGTGCAGCGTTGTCCTGACAAACGGCGTCAAAGATCCGCTCGGGCAGCCCATCACGACGAGCGAGCTCGTCTCGGACTCATTCACGATCGGCAGCGCCACCGACACCGCCGCCCCCGTCGCCTCCAATCTCAAACCGCCAAACGGCAGTACCGGGGTCAACGCGAACACCGCGGTCATATCGGCCACACTCAGTGACTACATGCTCAATACACTCAGCATCAATCCGAAGAACTTCCAGCTGAGCTACTCCGAGAACGGCGTCGAGCGCGTCGTCGCCGGCAGCGTGACGTTTGTACAGGACAAAACGACCTTTCCCGCCGCCAACGAAGTCGTCGACATCCCCGTCACGTTCCAGCCGGCCTGTGGCTTGAAGCCCAACACGCAGTACACGGCGCGCCTCAAGACGGCCGAACCGGGTGTAACCAAGGGCATCCGCGACGTGACCGGACGACCGCTCGCCGCCGACGTGGTCTGGTCGTTCGCTACCGCCCCCTGAGGCGAGCGTCGCGTGGCGCACAGAATGTCCCTGAGGGTTGCCGCAGCAGCAGCCGTGCTCGCTGCGGCGTGCGCGCCGGCGCAGGCCGGCACGCTATATGTACAGGGCGTGAGCGCCGCCCTGCGTGCGCAGCCGGACTATGCTGCAACAGTCGTCGCGACCGTCGAGCGTGGTGCGGCGCTGGAGGCCACCGCAGCGGCCGAGGGCGCCGGCGCGTGGGTGCCGGTGAGCTACCGCGGGCAGAAGGCATGGGCGCCGCGCTCCCTGCTCGGGAGCGCGCCGCCCAAGGCGCGCTTCTCCTGGTCGGAGTTCGTGAGCTACGTGGGACGCATGGTCGGGAGCCGCGTCGATTCGCGCCAGCGCGTGTCCGATTCGACACTCGTGGTCACCGGCGTGCGCGGCCTCGGGGCCGAGGACCGTGCGCGACGGGAGGATCGGGGCACGGGTCCGCGCGATTACGCGGCCGTCGGGCGCATGGAGGCGCTCGAACTGACCGCCGAGGAGATTCAGCGCTTTCACGACGGGCTGCGGCGTGAGGCCGCAGGCAAAGGCCGCTGAACATGGCGCGGCCTGTGCGAACCGTGGGCTGGTTCGGTCTCTTCCTGGTAGCGGTATTGCCGCATGCCGCGAGCGGTGTTGCCGAAGGCCAAGGCTTCCGCGCTCGCGCCTCGGACGCAGTCGCGCAGGCAACCGATCCGACCTATGAGGCGATCCGCGACGAGATCCTGTTCGGCCGCGAGGTGGCCGCGCGCGTCCTCGGCCGGCATGCGCGCGTGCCGAATTTTGCCCTGCAGCGCTATGTCAACCTGGTCGGCCGGCATCTCGCGCAGTTCAGCACACGACCGGAGCTTGAGTTCCGCTTCGCGGTGATCGAGTCGGGCGCGGTCAACGCCTACTCCGCGCCCGGCGGCTACGTGTTCGTCACCAGCGCGGCGCTCGCGGCGCTCGAGGACGAAGCCGAGCTGGCCGCGGTGCTGGCGCACGAGATCGCGCACGTGAGCGAGCGGCACATCGTGCGCGAGTTGCGCATCGGCACCGAGAGCGAATCGGTGGAGCAGACGCTGGTGCGCCTGCTGAGCAGTCCCGGTGAGGCCGGGCGCACGGCGTTCTTGCTTGCCGTCGACGAGGCACTCAACATCCTGTTCGAGCGCGGCTTCAAGAAGGACGAAGAGCTTGCCGCCGACCGCCTTGCCACGCTGCTGCTCGCCAACGCCGGGTACGATCCGCTCGCGCTGCGCCGCGTAATGGCTCGCGCCCAGGGCGCAGCACAGCCGAGCCGCACCCATCCACCCTCGCCCGACCGGCTCGCGGCGCTCGATGCGCTGATCGCGGGCCAGAAGCTCGCGGCGCTCGGCTATCCGAATGGCGCGGCGCGCTTTGCCGCCATGACCAAGACCCTCCGGGAGAAACAACAATGAACCGCCTCCCCCGCCTGATTGTCATTGCACCCCTGCTCGCCAGCACCGCCGCGCTCGCCGACGAGTTTCACTACAACAACGCGCTGATCGGCGATCGCGCCGCCGGCATGGGCGGCGCGTACACGGCGGTGTCGGATGATGCGGCCGGGCTCTACTACAACCCCGCCGGCACCGCGTACGCCAAGGGTCGCAGCCTCTCGGTCAGCGTCAACGCCTACAACTACACCAACACCGACTATCGCAGCGCTCTGGGTGGCACCGACTGGACGCGCACCTCCTCGACGCTGCTGCCCAACTTCTTCGGCGTGGTGCGCCCGCTCGGCCCGGGCGTGGTCGGATTCTCCTACGCCGTGCCGGACAGCATCGAGGAGGATCAGGACCAGACCTACGGCGGCTTCCCGAGCAGCATTCCCGGGGTGAACGTCAACGAGTACGTGATCAACCTCAACAACAACGACAAGACCTATCTGTTCGGTCCGTCGTACGCGATGGAAATCAACAAGAGCCTGGCGGTCGGCGCGACGCTGTACGTGCACTATCGCGCGCGCGAGACGATCCTCAATCAACTGGTGCAGTTGAGCAACGGCCAGGACGAGTGGACCAACCAGTACTACCAGACGGACGAGACCGGGCTGCGCCCGATTCTCGGCATCATGTGGAGTCCGGCGGACAAGGTTTCGCTCGGTCTCACTGTGAGCACCACCTACATTCTGAGCTCCACGACCGAGGTGCAGGGGACACTGAAACCAGCGACGAGCGGCGACGTGGTGCGCTCCGTTCTCAAGACCAACGACGAGCGTGACATGCCGACCACCATCGCGCTCGGAGCGGCGTGGTTTCCTTCGGAATCGCTGATCTATGCGCTCGACGTAACCTACAACTCCTCCACCAGCGACAACTTCCAAAAGCGCGAAAGCACTTACAACGTCGCCGCCGGCGTTGAGTACTACCCGACGAGCAACTGGGCGGTGCGCGGCGGCGTATTCACGAACCTTGCTGCCACGCCCAAGATTGATGCGTCCCAGACCGGCCAGCAGGAGCACGTCGATCTGTACGGTGTGTCTGCCAGTGTCTCGCGCTTCAGTGCCGGCACGTCCCTCACCGCTGGCCTGACCTACTCGCAGGGCAGCGGCGACACGCAACTCTTCAGCGGCTCGACCACGGTCGTGCCGGTCGACCGCAGTTCCTTCACGCTGTTCCTGTCGGCATCGACCACGTACTGACGATCCGCGCACCCGGGCGGCTGCAGCGGGCGCGTGCCAGGACCTGGCACGGCGCAGTAGAATCAGCGCGTGGACGACGCCCAGCTCCTGCGTTACAGCCGCCAGATCCTGCTCCCGCAAATCGGCATCGAGGGGCAGGCGAAGCTGCTGCGCGCGCGCGTCCTGATCATTGGTCTGGGCGGGCTGGGCTCGCCGGTGGCGATGTACCTCGCGGCCGCCGGGGTCGGGCAGCTGGTGCTGGTCGATCACGACAAGGTCGATCTCACCAACCTGCAGCGCCAGATCGTGCACAGCACCGAACGCATCGGTACCGACAAGGTGGCCTCGGCCGCGCACACGCTCCGGGCGCTCAACCCGCTCATTGCGCTCGCCACCATCAACCACACGCTGAGCGAGGCCGAGCTCGCGCAGCAGGTGCAGCTCGCCGACGTGGTGGTGGACGCGAGCGACAACTTCGCCACGCGCCACCTGGTCAACCGCGTGTGCGTGCGCGAGAAAACACCGCTGGTGTCGGGCGCGGTGGTGCGCTTCGACGGGCAGGTGAGCGTGTTCGATGCCAGCCGCGCCGACAGCCCCTGTTACCGCTGCCTGTACAGCGAGGAAGGCGAGCCGGATGAGCCATGCGCCCAATTCGGCGTGCTGGCCTCGGCCCCCGGTATCATCGGCAGCATCCAGGCGACCGAGACGCTCAAGCTGCTGCTCGGCATCGGCGAGACGCTGGTAGGCAGGCTGCTGGTGCTCGATGCCCTCACCATGGAGTGGCGCACCATCAAGCTCAGGCGCGACCCCGCGTGCCCGGTGTGCCGCACATGAGCGAGGCCGTTCGCATTCCGCGGCCGATCGTCAACCAGATCCTGCACCACGCGCAGCAGGCGCAGGGCGAGGAGATCTGCGGGCTGATCGGCGGGCGCGCGGGCGAGTTCCGCCACTGCTACCCGGTGGCGAACGTCGCCGGCGACCGCCGCCATCTGTTCCAGATGGACCCAAAGGGCCAGATCGACGCCATGCGCCGCATGCGCGCGGCGGGCGAAGAGCTCATGGCGATCTACCATTCCCATCCCGATGCCCCGGCCGCGCCCTCGCCCACCGACATCGCGCAGGACGAGTATCCCGAGGCGCTGTACCTCATCGTCTCGCTCAGCACCAAGGGCGTGCTCGAGATGCGCGGGTTCTTGATCCGCGACCGCAACGTCGTCGAGGTCCCCCTCCGTATCTAGCCCGCGAACGGCACCGCCGTCATCGCCGCGGCCGGGCAATTGTGATCCGACCAGCGTCTATACTTGCCGCAAACAACCGGTTCGCGAGGCCCCCATGGTGGTTTCCTTTGTCGTGCTCGGCATCCTGGTCGTGGCGATCCTGTACGCGGTGCTGCTGTACAACGCGCTCGTGCAGCTCAAGCACAACGTCGCGCAGGCGTGGTCGAACATCGACGTGCTGCTCAAGCAGCGCAACGAGGAGCTGCCCAAGCTAATCGAGACCTGCAAGCAGTACATGAAGCACGAGCGCGAGGTGCTGGAAAAGGTCACCCAGGCGCGCGCCGCCGTGAGCGAGGCGCGCGGGCGCGGGGATGTCTCCGCGCTCGGCCCGGCCGAAACGGCGATGCGCGCGGGGCTCGCCAACCTGTTTGCCGTGGTCGAGAACTACCCCGCGCTCAAGGCCGACCAGACCTTCCAGCACCTGTACACGCGCATCTCGCAGCTCGAATCGCAGATCGCCGACCGGCGCGAGTTCTACAACGACGCGGTCAACACCAACAACGTGCGCATCGAGCAGTTTCCGGACGTGATCGTGGCGAAGCTGTTCGGCTTCGGTTCCCGCCCGCTGCTCGAGTTCAGCGCCACCGACCTCAAGGACGTGAACGTTAAGCAGCTGTTCGCGAGCTGACCGGGCGTTGCCCGCGGTGTCCATGGTCTGGTTGGAGCACCTGCGCGCCCAGATCGAGCACGCCGACCCGGTCGCGGTCGCAATCGCCGTCTTGCTTTTCGGCGGCGGCGCGGCCGTGAGCCTGTACCTTGGCTGGCGCCAGCTGCACCGAGCGCGCCTCATGATGGACACACCCACCGCGCGGGCACGCTCCGCGCCGCAGGGCTACGTGGAGCTCGAGGGCCGCGCCGTGCCGTTCGGCCAGCCGCCGCTCGTCGCCAAGCTCACCGGGCTGCCGTGCTGCTGGTACCGCTACCGCATCGAGGAACGGGTCGAATCGCATGCCGACCGCAATGGCGTGCGCAGCCGCTGGAAGGTGATCGATCAGGGCGAGAGCGACGACACCTTCTGGCTCGAGGACGACACCGGCCGGGTGGCGGTCGATCCGAGCGGCGCGCAAATCGAGGCGCGCCATCAGGACACGTGGAAATCGCGCCGCCTGACCGGCATCAACTACACGCCCTTCGTCCAGGAGTTTCTGGACCGCCATCCGGGCCGCACGATCTACCGCTTCCGCGAGTGGCGCATCAACCGCAACGATCCGCTCTACGTGCTCGGGCTGCTCCGCAACCTCGGCAGCCACACGAATGCCCCGCGCATCGAGGAGCGCGTGCGCGACATCCTGCGCGCGTGGAAACACGACCAGGCCGGGCTGCACCAGCGCTTCGACCTCGACCGCAACGGGCGCATCGATGCGCGTGAATGGTGGCTCGCCCGGCGTGCCGCGCACCGTGCGGCACAGGCGCAACAGCAGCGTGAATCTGCCGCCGCCGTCGAGGGCGTCAACCTGGTGACCGCCACGGGCGACCGCCAGCGGCCGTTCATCATCTCGACCTATCCGCAGGGGCACATCCTGCGCCGCTCTCATTGGCGCGCCCTCGCCTGCGGATTGGCGTTCTTCGCCGCGGGCAGCGTGGCGACGTGGCTCGTCGCCGCGCGCTGGCTCTAGGCCCGGATCAGGGTGCCGACGCCGGTATCGGTGAAGATTTCGAGCAGCACCGCATGCGGCACGCGCCCGTCGATGATGTGACAGGAGCGCACGCCGCTCGCCACCGCATCGAGCGCGTAGTTGACCTTGGGCAGCATGCCGCCCGAGATGGTGCCGTCGGCAATGAGCGCCTGCACGTCGCGGCTGCTGAGTCCGGTGAGCAGGTTGCCCTGCTTGTCGAGCACGCCGCTGGTGTTGGTGAGCAGCATAAGTTTCTCGGCCTTGAGCGTAATGGCGAGCTTGCCGGCCACCACGTCGGCGTTGATGTTATAGGTCGCGCCGTCCTCGCCGACGCCGATCGGGGCGATCACCGGGATGAAGTCGCCCCGATCGAGCAGGTCGACGATCTTGGGGTCGATCTGGTGCACCTCGCCCACGTGGCCGATGTCGATGATCTCGGGCGGCAGCTTCACGTCCGGGGCCTGCTTGGTGAGCAGCATCTTGCGCGCGCGGATGAAGTGCCCGTCCTTGCCGGTCAGGCCCACCGCCTTGCCGCCGTGCTGGTTGATGAGGTTGACGATACTCTTATTGACCAGCCCGCCCAGCACCATCTCGACCACGTCCATGGTTTCCTGGTCGGTGACGCGCATGCCCTGCACGAACTCGCTCTTCTTGCCGATGCGCTCGAGCAGCCTTCCGATCTGCGGGCCGCCGCCGTGGACCACCACCGGGTTGATGCCAACGAGCTTCATCAGCACCACGTCACGCGCGAACGCGCTCTTCAGCGTCTCGTCGATCATGGCATTGCCGCCGTACTTGATGACGACGGTCTTGCCGTGGAAGTGCTGGATGTAGGGCAGCGCCTCGCTCAGGATGCGGGCGCGGTCGGCGGCGGAGATCAGCGGTGCGTTCATTGTTCTGGCTGGCTGAGGTGGGGTTTGCACCGCTAAGCTAACCGATTCCACCGGGGCTGTCAGTGGGGCGTGCGCCGCCGATCGCCGAGCGCGTCGCCCCGTGGCGGCGGTCGGGCAAAAAAACAGGCCGCCAGAGGCGGCCTGTGGACGCGCGGAGCAGCCCTTGGGCGTCGTCAGGAGACGCTCACCGAGATCTTCTTCGGCTTGACCTCCTCGGCCTTGGGCAGGATCAGCTCCAGGACACCGTCGCGCAGGTTGGCCTTGATGTTGCGTTCCTCGACCTGGGTGCCGAGCCGCAGGCTGCGCACGTAGCGCCCATAGCGGCGCTCCTGGCGGATGATGCGTTCGCCCTTTCGCTCCTCGGAGTCGGGGCGCACCTCGGCGCTCACGGTCAGCACGCCGTTTTCGATCGTCACCTCCAGGTCCTCTTTCTTTACACCCGGCATCTCGGCGCGCACAACGTATTCGTTTTCGCGCTCGACGATATCCATGACCGGCACCAGATCGCTGGTTGCCTCCTCTACCCAGCGCAACGGCTGAAAAAAGCTTTCGAACATCCGGTCGAATTCGTCGCCGAATACGTTACGGCGCGCGAGCGGGGCGCGTGTGCGTTCAATCAGTCGGTTCATATGAGCCTCCAGGAAAATTGTTGAGCACCCAACCCGGGCGCTGCCCGGGTCAACTTCGTGGAACTTTTTCTGGGGGCTGAGCGGCTGAATTCAAGCGGGCAAGGCCGGTCCGCGGGCGTCCGCGGTCGCTAGAGGATGTAGCGCGCCAGATCCTCGTTGCCGGCGAGGCTGGCCAGGTGGCGCTCGACGTAGGCGGCATCGACGACGGTCTTGCGCCCGCCCTGATCGGCGGCCTCGAACGACACGGTCTCGAGCAGCCGCTCGAGCACGGTGTGCAGGCGGCGCGCGCCAATGTTCTCGGTGCGTTCGTTCACCTGGAAGGCGATCTCGGCAATGCGCCGCACACCGTCGGCGGTGAACTCGAGCGTGTGGCCCTCGGTGGCGAGCAACGCGGCGTACTGCTCGGTGAGCGAGGCATCGGTTTCGGTGAGGATGCGTTCGAAGTCCTCCGCGGTGAGCGCCGTCAGCTCCACGCGGATGGGAAGCCGCCCCTGCAGCTCCGGGATCAGATCGGAAGGTTTGGCCAGGTGAAAGGCGCCCGAGGCGATGAACAGGATGTGGTCGGTCTTGACCATGCCGTACTTGGTGGTCACGGTCGAGCCCTCGATGAGCGGCAGCAGGTCGCGCTGCACGCCCTCGCGCGACACGTCCGGCCCGCGCCCCTCGGAGCGCCCGACGATCTTGTCGATCTCGTCGAGGAACACGATGCCGTGCTGTTCGACGCGGTGCACGGCGCGCGCCTTGATGTCATCCTCGTTGATGAGACGCGCGGCCTCTTCCTCGGCGAGCAGCTTCTTGGCCTCACCGATCTTCATGCGCCGCTTGCGCGTGCGCCGCCCGCCCAGGTTCTGGAACAGGCTCTGCAACTGGCTCGACATCTCCTCCATGCCGGGCGGGGCCATGATCTCGACGCCGAGGCTCGCCATGCTCACCTCGACCTCGATGTCCTGCTCGTCGAGGTCGCCCTCGCGCAGCTTCTTGCGGAAGCGCTGGCGCGCGGCGCCGTCCTCGGCCGGCCGGGCGGTCTCGCCGGCGGCGAAGCCGATCTCGCGCGCCGGCGGCAGCAGGATGTCGAGGATGCGATCCTCGGCCGCGTCCTCGGCGCGCACCCGCACCTTGGTCATCTCCTCGCTGCGCGTCATCTTCACCGCGACATCCACCAGGTCGCGGATGATCGAGTCGACGTCGCGCCCGACGTAGCCGACCTCGGTGAACTTGGTGGCCTCGACCTTGATGAACGGGGCGTTGGCGAGCCGCGCCAGGCGGCGCGCGATCTCGGTCTTGCCCACCCCGGTCGGGCCGATCATGAGGATGTTCTTGGGGGTGATCTCGGCACGCAGCGCCTCGTCGGCCACCTGCATGCGCCGCCAGCGGTTGCGCAGCGCGATCGCCACGGCGCGCTTGGCGTCGTGCTGACCGACGATGTGCTTGTCCAGCTCCTGCACGATCTCGCGCGGGGTCATCTCCGACATGGGTCAGCCCTTGAGCTCTTCGACGGTGAGGTTGCGGTTGCTGTAGATGCAGATGTCGGCGGCGATCGCGAGCGCCCGTTCGACGATGGCGCGCGCCTCGAGCGCGGTGTCATCCAGCAGGGCACGCGCGGCGGCGAGCGCATACGGCCCGCCCGAGCCGATCGCGATCAGGCCGTTTTCCGGCTCGATGACATCGCCGTTGCCGCTGATGATGAGCGAGGCGTTCTTGTCGGCCACGGCGAGCAGCGCCTCGAGGCGGCGCAGCACCCGGTCCGAGCGCCAGTCCTTGGCGAGCTCGACTGCCGCGCGCGTGAGGTGGCCCTGGTGCTTCTCGAGCTTGCCCTCGAAGCGCTCGAACAGCGTAAAGGCATCGGCCGTGCCGCCGGCGAACCCGGCCAGCACCTGGTCCTTGTACAGCCGCCGCACCTTCTTCGCGTTGGCCTTGATCACCGTGTTGCCGAGTGTCACCTGGCCGTCGCCGCCGATGACCACCGCCCCGTTGCGGCGCACCGACAGGATGGTGGTGCCGTGAAATTGTTCCACGCCGTGTCTCCGCTGCGCGCCTGCGCTGCTGTCCGATGTTGTGACGAGCTGCTATTCTAAGGTCTGGCTGGAACCCTGCACATGGCCCGCCGTTTCTTCCCCGTCACCCTGTTCGTGCTGTGCCTGGCCGCCGCCCCGGCGTCGGCCGAGCTGGCGATCGTGCTCAACTCCAAGAGCGACGACATGAGCCTGATCGACATGGCGACGTACAAGGAGGTGAAGCGCGTGCCGCTCGGCAAGGAGCCGCACCACCTCCTGCCCACCCCGGATGACCGCGAGCTCATCATCGCCAACGCCGCCGGCAACGAGCTGGTGGTGGTCAACCCGCAGACCGCCGAGATCCTGCGGCGCATCCCGCGCATCGCCGACCCCTACCACCTGGGGTTCAGCCCCGATCGCAAGTGGTTCGTGATCAATGCCAACCGCCTCGACCGCGTCGATATCTATCGGTACGAGGGCGGCGATTTCAAGCTCGCCGCCAGGGTCCCGTTGGCGCGGACCACGAGCCACATGGCGTTTGCGCCCGATTCGCGCACGGTCTACGTCACGGTGCAGGAGACCCACCAGGTCGCCTCCATCGACCTGCCGACGCAGAAGATCCGCTGGCTGGCGCCGACCGGCAAGCAGCCGGCCGGCATCTGGCTCACGCCCGATGGCCGCCGCCTCCTGGTCGGCATCACCGGCGAGGACTACGTCGAGGTGCTGTCACCGCAGGACGGCAAGTCTTTGCAGCGCATCCCGACCGGCAAGGGCGCGCACAATTTCCTGCCGCTCGGCGACCGCCGCCACGTGCTGCTCTCCAATCGCGTCGAGAACACCATCTCGGTCATCGACATGGAGGCGCTCAAGGTGGTCGAGAGTTTCAAGGTGCCGGGCGGGCCGGACGACATGGAGCTCAGGCACGACGGCTCGGAGCTGTGGGTCACCTCGCGCTGGATCGGGCGCGTGAGCGTGATCGACATGAAGACCAAGCAGCTCAAGCATTCAATCCCGGTCGGACGCTCGCCGCATGGACTGTACTTCCACAACCACGCGCCGCGCCTTTAGTCGCTGGCTCGCGGCCGCGCTCGGCTTCGCCCTCGCCGGCAGCGCGGCGGCGGCCTGCAAGGGCACCGTGTACCTGACCTTCGACACCGGTTACATGTCGCAGGCCGAGTTCATCGCCCGCACCCTGCGGGACGAGGGCGTCAAGGCGACCTTCTTCCTGTCGAACGAGCCAACCTTCCGCGGCGATCACGCACTCGACCCGAGCTGGGCCGAGTACTGGCGCGCGCGTGTGGCCGAGGGCCACGTGTTCGGCAACCATACCTGGTCGCATTACATCGTGCGGCGCGAGACCGAGGACGGGCGGCTGCTCGCCTTCAGCGGTGAGGGCCGCGAGCTGCGCCTCGACCAGAAGGCGTTCTGCGCCGAGCTCAGGCGCGTGGAGCTCTCCTTCCAGCGCGACACCGGCCGCGCGCTCTCCGGCCTGTGGCGCGCCCCGGCCGGGCGCGTGACGCAGAACAGCACCCGCTGGGCGGCGAGCTGCGGCTACCCGGTGCACGTGCACTGGGACGACGCCGGGTTCATCGGCGATGAGCTGCCGAGCGACCGCTACCCGAACAAGGCGCTGCTCGAGCGCGCGCTCAAGAACATCAAGCCCGGCGACATCGTACTGTGGCACCTCGGCATCCGCTCGCGGCGCGAGCCGGCGGCGGCCATCCTGCCGGCGCTCATCCAGGGCCTGAAGCAGAAGGGCTACTGCTTCGGCACGCTCGACGTCGCACGGCGCTAGCGCATGGACTGGCTGTTTCGCCTCATTGACCCGGTGCAGTCGTGGCTGTTCGAGTCTTGGGTGCTGCCGGCGCTGTTCCACGCGGGCTTCGTCGACTATGCCGATGAGGCCTATCACGCCACCGGCGAGTTCGTGCTCTCGCTGCTCGAGATCGCCTTCATCTACGTGCTGCTGCGCCCGCTCGAAGCGCTTCGCCCGGTAGAACGCTGGAGCGACCGGCGCGCGGTGCGCGTCGATGTGCTCTACACCTTCCTGTACCGCACGGGGCTGCTGCCGCTGCTGTTCTTCGTCATGCTGCAGCCGCTCCTTTATCCGCTCGAGACCGGCCTGCGCGCCATCGGCTACCTGCCGCCCAACCTGGAGGAGCTGATCCCGTGGCTCGGCAGCCAGCCGCTCGCGGCGTTCCTGGCCTATGCGCTGGTGATCGACTTTGCGCTCTATTGGCTGCATCGCCTGCAGCACCGCCTCGACTGGTGGTGGGCGCTGCACGCCGTGCACCACAGCCAGCGGCAACTGTCGCTCTGGGCCGACAACCGCAATCACGTACTCGACGGGCTGCTCGAGTCACTGTGGCTTGCGCTCGTGGCGCTCGCCGTCGGCCTGCCGGGCAATCAGTTCGTGCTCATCGTGATGCTGATGCGTTTCATCGAGAGCCTGTCGCATGCCAACGTGCGCCTCGGGTTCGGCTGGCTGGGCGAGCGCCTGCTGGTCAGCCCGCGCTACCATCGCATGCATCACGGCATCGGCGTCGGGCACGAGGGCACGGCCCGCGGCTGCAACTTCGCCACCCTGTTCCCGCTGTGGGACATGCTGTTCGGCACGGCGGACTTCACCCGCACCTTCCCGGCCACGGGCATCCGGGATCAGCTCGCCGGCGCCGACTACGGGCGCGGGTTCCTCGATCAGCAGCTCAAGGCGCTCAGGCGGCTGTGGCGCTCGTTGGCAGGGGCGCCCGCGGCATAGGCCGAAACAGCGCGAGCGCCTGTTCAAGCTCGGCGGCGCGCGCCCCGGCCGCGCGGTGCACGGCGAACACCGGCTGTTCGACCACGGGGGCGTCGGCCACGCGGTGCAGCCGACGCATCGCCACATGGTCCTGCACCATGGGCTCGGCGCAGTACGCCGCCCCGCCGCATCCCAGCAGGAAGTCGAGGGCCATGCGCCCCGGGGCGAGGCGCACTGCGGGCGGCGGGAGATCGGGAAAGTGCTGGGCATGTGCCACCGCAAAGGCCGTGCCCCAATCGGTCAGGATGTAACGCTCGGCGGTCGCCTGGGCGGCACTCAGCCCGGGCTGGGATGCCACCATGACCAGCCGCACGCTCGCCATCTCGCGCGCGCGCAACTCGGCGAGCTGCGGCGCCTCGAACAGGAAGGCGACGTCGAGCGCGCCATCGAGGAGCTTGCGCACCAGGGTCTCCGGGCTGTGGCTTTGCGCCTCAAGCGCGAGCCCGGAGTGCTTGCGAAAAAGCGTCTGTATCCACTCCTGCAGCAGGATGTCCCACAGCACCGGCACGCCACCGACCGCGAGCAGGGTCTTGTCGACCGAGCCCAGGGCGGCGTCCTGGCGCGCACGGTTCCAGGCGCTGACGATGGTCTCGGCGTACTTCAGCAGACGCGCGCCGGCCGGCGTCAACTGAATGTCGTTGCGCGTGCGCGTGAACACCGGTGCGCCCAGCGTCTCTTCGAGCAGGCGCACGCGGGCGCTGACGGCCGACTGGGTAAGGTAGAGGTTTTCGGAGGCGCGGCCGAAATGGCGCGTGCGGTTCACTTCCAGGAAGGTCTTCAGGAGATCGATGTCCATGCCGCTCCAGCAATTTCCTTTGTGCTGTTAATCATTTCATTTCGCTGTCAGGCTGACAAGCAAGGCTGTATATAGCCGCCAAGCCATCACATAACGGCTGTTTCTGAGTAACTTTCGAGACGATCGTCGCCATTCGGATCCCTCCCCGGGGTCTGTCCGACTGTCCCCAGCCGCCGGCCCGCTATTCTTCCCGCGATTCCCGCTTTCCGTGCAGGTCCGAGTCGGCCTGCCACTAACCTGGAGTGCCCAACGATGCTGAAACCGGCCGAAGAGCCGCCACAACTACGGCTGCGCGACCCCGACGCGCAGCCCAACAACGTCCTTACCCTGCACGCCAACCAGGCCTTCCCGAGACACTACCTCGCCATCGAGGGCCACCGCCTCTACCCCTTCACGATCGAGACCAAGGCGCTGTTTGACCGTTACGCCCGCGCCGTCAACGTTCCGCTGTCCGACTACACCTTCGCCAACAACATCATCTGGCTGTCGCAGAAGAGCGGCTTCTACCAGATCATCGAAGACTGCTTCTGCCTGTTCAGCCTGAACGGCAACTGCCTGACGATGCTGCTGCCGCCGCTCGGCGCGGCCGCGCGCCAGAAGGCGGCGCTCGCGGCGTGCTTCGAGATCATGGATCGCTACAACCCGACGCCGTTCCTGTCGGAAGTCGAGTTCGTGTACCGCGACTTCCTGCGCGTGCTCGGGACCGCGGACGATCCCGAGACCGTAAGCCCCGAGTGGCTGGTGGAACGCAGCCTGCCCGACTACATCTACGCCACCTCCGACCTGATCGAACTCAAGGGCAACGCCTACAAGACCAAGCGCAGCGAGATCAACCAGTTCCGCCGCGCCCACCCCAACCACCGCATGGAGCCGCTCGCCCCGCAGCACTGGGACGCGATCCGCGCGCTGCTCGACACCTGGCTCAAGAACCGCCTGCAATACCTGACCGGCGAGGCGATCGCGGATTTCTTCTACACCGTGGAGCACGAACGCCGCGCGGTGGAGCAGGCACTCGCGCACTACGACACGCTCGGCCTGCAGGGGCTGTGCCTGTTCATCGACGACCGGCTGGAAGGCTTCACCTTCGGCGAGCGCATCACCCCGGACGTCGGCAATGTGCTGGTGGAAAAGACCAACTTCGCCATCGCCGGCTCGGCCCAATACCTGTTCCGCGAGTTCGCCAAGACCCTGCGCGACTGCACCTACATCAACGTGGGCGACGACCTCGGGCTCGAGAACCTGCGGCGCGTGAAGATGAGCTACCGCCCGGCGCTGTTCGGCGAGAAGGTCACGCTGCGCCGCGCGCACGCCTAGTCGTGGCGGCACTGCACCTGCGCCGTGCGCGGTTGAGCGACATCGATGCGCTGGTCGCGCTCGAGGCGCGCTTTCCGACCGATCGGCTGAGTCGCGCCAGCTTCCGCCATCTGCTGACGCGCGGTAACAGCGACCTGTGGGTCGCGCTGAGCGCAGGCGCGGTCGTGGGCGATGCGCTGGTGTGCTATCGGCGTGGCTCGCGTCGCGCCCGACTCTACTCGATCGTCACCGACCGGGCCCACAGCGGGCGCGGTATCGGCCGCGCCCTGCTGGCGGCGTGCGAGGCCGGCGCGCGCGAGCGCGGCTGCGAAGAACTGCGGCTCGAGGTCCGGCCGGACAATGCCACGGCCCTGCGGCTGTATCAGGCCAGTGGTTACGAGGTGACCGCTACGCTGGCGCGGTTTTACGAAGACGCCTCGCCGGCATTGCGCCTGCGCAAGGCGCTCACGGCAGGCACGGCGCGCGACGGTCACGGCACGCGCGCGGATGCCGCTGCCGGCGCCTACCTCTGCGCCGGGGCACCGCGCGCGCACGCGCGCAGCTCCCACCACAACCGGTAGCCGAGCAGCGCCGCGAGCAGCACGGCGTACAACGCCGGCTCGCGCAGGTCGGATTTGACCAGCCACAGGAAGTGGATCACACCGCCCACCGCAATCACGTACACCAGCCGGTGCAGCTGCTGCCAGCGCCGCCCGCCGAGGCGGCGCACCATGGCGTGGGTCGAGGTCACGGCGAGCGGGATGAGCAGCAGGAAGCTCGCAAAACCCACCGTGATGTA
>CAZVUN010000044.1:0-20069 GCA_964629975.1 uncultured Acidiferrobacteraceae bacterium
TCGGACCGAGGCGAGGCGAGCGGGGCAAGGATGCCCCGTTTGCGAGTTCGCCGATCGGACCGAGGCGAGGCGAGCGGGGCAAGGATGCCCCGTTTGCGAGTTCGCCGATGGAATACATTCACACGCTGCGGCTCGAGGCGACCAGACACATGCTCGAAACGACCAGGTAACTGGTTGCGATCGTCGCGGGCGAAGTCGGCTGCGAGGATTCGAGCTTCTTTGGACGGCGGTTTCGCCGCAAGGTGGCATTGACCCCGGGCAGTACCGCAACCGCTTCGGGCCGCTGCGCAAGACCTCGCAGGCGGGCGCCCGCCGAAGTTCCGGACCCGGCAGCGCGGCCCCGAGCGATTCCGTGTAGAGGAACGAAGTGCCCGCTATGCTATAAGTGTATCGTCCGATCATTGGAGAAGTCGGCTATGGATGCGCCGCTGCGCAGAGTGCTCGCCGTATTGTTCCTCGCCCTGCCCCTCGGCCCGGCGTGGGCCGATGACTACGCCGAAACCATCAAGATTTTTCGCCACGCCGGCGCGAGCGGACAGTTCTTCAACAAGAGCTACGGCTACGCCGTGTTCCCCACCATTGGCAAGGGCGGCATGGTCGTCGGCGGCGCGCATGGTTCGGGCCGCGTCTACGCCCAAGGCAAGCACATCGGCGACACCACCATGACCCAGCTGACGGTCGGCTTGCAGCTCGGCGGACAGGCCTTCAGCCAGATCATCTTCTTCCAGGACAAGCGCGCACTCGACGAATTCACCAGCGGCAACTTCGAATTCGGCGCGCAGGCGACCGCCGTGGCGATCACCGCTGGCGCCTCGGCGCAGGCCGGTACCAGCGGTTCTTCGGCCGGCGCGAGCGGCGGCAAGCACGACGCCACCACCACGGGCAAGTACTACCGCGGCATGGCGGTGTTCACGGTCGCCAAGGGCGGCCTCATGTACGAGGCCAGCATCGGCGGCCAGAAATTCAACTACACGCCGAAGAAATAGGCGCCGCGCAAACTTTCCATCCCGCATCACCAAATGCCTTGCCGCTCCCCTTGCCGGCGATCGCTGGCCGGCACCGCCGATCGGGGCCGCCCATGACGCGGTTGCGCAAGGCATTGGACGCCTGGGGCACGAAGGACTTCAACGAAGTCCTGAAGAAGGAAATCGAGCAACTCGACTCCGCAACACTACCCTTGCAGCAGGGATTGTCAGGGTCGAGCTACGCGCTGGACGGCAAGGTGGAGGCGATGATTCTCAGCGCCCGCGAGCACGACGGCTTCCTCCGCGCACGCGTCGGGCTCTTCTATTGCGGGATCCTCGCCGGTTGCAGTTGCGCCGATGACCCGACGCCCGTCGAAGCACAGCCGGAGTACTGCGAAGTGCAGATCGACATCGACCGGAAGACGGCCGAAGCGACGATCGTTCTTCTGCCGACGTAGTTGTCCCGGTCACGACGGGCGGTTCCGTCTCGGCTGCGCCCCTGCATCGGGCCGCCACAGCTCTTGCCGTGCCGACCAACGCGCAAGATGTCACCGGTGCGCAAATCGCGCGTCGCCGCGCCGCGCGGAGTGCGGCTGCGGCCCGGACGCGGCGCTGGGATTGCGCCTCGATCGCCTGGACAACCTGCGCGAGGCAAGCCGCAAGGCACCGGTGGTCAAGGCGACTGACCCGCCGGCACCGGACCGGTCCGGCACCTCAAGGGCAGGAGCCCGCCGCGCATGCCGTGCGCCAACCCGCCTTACCGGAGCGAGGCGCAGATCGATGCGATCCCGCGCTGGATCGCCCGAGGCACCCGTGACGCTGAAGGACCCCCGCGGCCGTGCCGGCCGGCACAGGTGTGTGTCTGCACGGCTGGCGAGGCCCCCTGGGCACCAGGTGCCGGTGCGCACCCCCGATGTCATAGACCGCTTCACACCGCGGTCATGTTTCCCGCACAGACTACGCACCGCCTGTCGCCGCAACTGCTGCATTCGGCGTCTACCGGATTGCCTAGCCAGCGCGAGCGGCTACGCTAGTTGTGGCTACGAGCGCGGGAAGTGCTCCGCAGCTCGCAGCACGGAGCAAACCTCAGGGAGGTCGCTGGTAATGAACCCGAATTTCCGCCGCGGCGCATGGTTAGGCGCCGCCTGTTCTGTGGCATTCGTGGCTGTCCCGTTCGCCATGGCGGCCGATGCGCCGCGCGCACCGGGCAAGACCACGGTCTTGGCCTCGCTGCGCACGGCCGATGTGCCTGCGCCGCTCAACCTGGCCCCGCTCGCCGAGGAACCACTGGTTCTGGCGGCGCCACCGCGCGACACCGCCGAAGAGGGCCAGCGGCGCTTCGGCCCGGTGGCCGAGTATCTGTCGAAAGTACTCGGGCGTCGGGTGGTTTACAAACACCCCACCACCTGGGGCGGCTACCAGGCCGACATGCAGCGCGGCGCCTACGACATCGTATTCGACGGCCCGCACTTCAATGGCTGGCGCGTCGAGAAGCTTCAGCACAACGTCCTGGTAAAGCTGCCAGGCGACTTCGTCTACACCGCGGTCGTGCGCAAGGACAACGCCGCCTTTGCGCAGCTCAAGCAGCTCGCCGGCCGCCGGATCTGCGCGCATGCGCCGCCCAATCTCGGCACCATGATTATGTACCGTGAGTTCGACAACCCCGCGCGCCAGCCGGTAGTAATAGAGACCGACGGTTACGACAAGATCTACCAGGCGCTGCTCGACGGCAAGTGCGACGCGGCCATGCTGCCGCTCAAGCACGTGCAGAAAAAGGATCGGAACGGCGAGCGGGTGCGCATCGTGTTCCAGAGCCGGCCGCTGCCGCAGCAGGCGGTGTCGGCCGGTCCGCGCCTGTCGGCCGCCGAACAGGCCAAGCTTGCCGAGGCATTGCTGGCGCCGGAGGCGGCCGCGCCGCTCGCAAGAGTGCGCGAGACCTACGGGCTGGGCAAGGGCTTTGTCGCGGCGAAAAGCGACGAATACACAGGTCTCGGCGAGTATCTGCGGGACGTCTGGGGCTACTACTAGCTATTCCAGGCAGGCGCCGACCGGGCCCGGCGCATGGTGCGCTGGGGCGGCAGGCGCCCGCCGCCGTCCTCGCCGGGGGGGCCATCGCCGCCAATGAGCCCACGGTGGCGACAGCGCGTGTCTTGCGCTAGGCAGGCACGTTTTCCTCGATGAACCGCTCGTAATCCTGCGCGCTCACGATGTGCGTGCCATCGCAGTTGAACTGCAGCCGAATCGCCTCGCGCATGGCGCTGATGGTGAAATTGCGCAGGTAAAAATCCGGGATATTGCGCAGCATCGACAGGCGCGACAGCGCCATGCGGATCTCTTCGGGCGTGAGCGCCTCCCAATTGTCATAGAAGGCCGCGCAGATTCGCTGGTACTGCGCCGGCAGCGTCGCAAAGCGTTGATCCTCGGCAATCGCGCGGTGCAGTCGCCGGATGAGCGCAATCTTGTCGGCGTAGGACAGCAGCGGAAAGTGCCGTTCCACATAGGCCTCGTCCGCGACCTTGTTGGCCGGATGAATCTCCTCGCAGAACGGATTGAACACCGACGCCGTATGAATCTCTCCGCTGTTCAGATGCACGATGAGCTGATACACGCAGCGATTCGTGAGGAGGTCCTCCAGGCGCGGCAGCAGTACGGGAAGGACATGGTCGACAACGTTCTGGTAGCGCTCGCGCGTGAACGCCGTCTCGCGCAGCGACGGGTCGCCCTTGATGCTCACGTGAAAGTGGCGGCCCTTCATGCCGGTACTGTCGATCAGCATTTCCTTGAGCATCAGCTCCTCGTTGCGGCGCGCCAGGATCGTGTTGATCGTATCGGCGATTGACCGCTCGGTCCTGAGCAGGCGCCGGAACGCGTCCTTGTCCACGGCCAGCAGCGTCACTTCCGCCAAGGCGCGCGCCGAGGCCGTGCGCCGGTCCTTGTAGAACACCGCCATCTCGCCAAAGTAGTCGCCAGGCCCGAGCACCTTGATCTCCTCTTCCGTGGTGAACTTGCTGATGAAGATCGACACACGCCCGGATTCGATGAAGTAGATGTAGTCGGCGATGTCGCCCTCGGAGAAGATGAGCTCGCCCTTGGCGAAATGACGCGTGGTCGCACAGGCCTTGACCTTGGCGAATTGCGCACCCCACAGATCGCCGAACACCACCGCTGGCTTGGTATCTGTCATTTCTTCCTCGCATTGCCCAGCAACGGGCCGGTTATTCATGAAACCACATCCCCCTCGTCCACCCCGCCGGGGGCACGTTCCGGCGCGCGGTGCCGCTGCGGTCCGCACGCCCGATCGGCGCTCGGCCGGGTCCGGGCATTTTCGCACGCGGCCGGTTGCCTCATTGCGACGGCAGCTGCACTGCGGCGCGGAGGCCACCGATGCCGAAGTGCCGAACTGTAGGAAGGTGCTGATGCCATTGGCAGTGACTTTCGTCACAAATCCGTTACCCGTCACTGCCGGCGCCGGCCCGACAATCGCAACCCCCGGGATTCCCCGCATCGAATGACGCCGCACGGCGGGGTCATCGACTTGCTGCGCGAACAACTGGCACGTGCGGCAACGTCCGGGCGCGAGAGTGTCCGGCAGCGCCAGCAAGCAAGCGGGACGCCACGATCTTCGCCCTTGTGCGCGATGACCGGCGGCAGCCGCGGGGGTTGGCTTTCGCCCCCGCCCCGCCGGGCCCTGCGGCGGCCCGCTTGCGGTATCCACCGGTCGGAGGCCAGCGCGCTGATCCGCCGGGCGATCGCCGGCCCGCCTCGGACCGTCATAGACTGGCCCAACTCGCTGTTGCGTTTTGGGCTATCCATGCATTCTCGGCTCGTACAGTCTACGCGCGTTTGCGCCGCGCTCGCTGTCGCGTTCACCCTTGCGTCCTGCAGCGGCGGCACAACGGACGCCATCACGGGGCAGAACAGCGCGCCCCCTACCGTCACCCTCACTGCCAACCCGGCCACGGTCACGAGCGGCGGGTCGAGCACGCTTAGCTGGTCGAGCAGCAACGCCACGACCTGCAGCGCGAGCGGCGCGTGGAGCGGCGCCATGAGCACGAGCGGCAGCCAGGCCATCGGCAACCTCGCCAATACCGGCACCTACACCCTCACCTGCAGCGGCGCGGGCGGCAGCGCCAGCCAGTCGGTCACCGTCACCGTCACGAGCCAGACGCCGCCACCCGGCAGCTCCGGCAGCAACCTGGCGCAGACCGCCGCGCTCGTGCAGCCGGGCGAATGGCGCGAGCTGGCCACCACCAACCTGCTGCCAACACTCACGCAGTCCACCTGCCCGGCGACCGGCTCGATCTTCCCGTACGCCGAAGAGGCGGTATGGGACCCGCGCTCGCGGCGGGTGTTCTTCCTCGGCTCGGACCACCTGCACTGCAGCACCATCGGCCAGCGTTTCGTCGCCCTATTCGGAGGACAGCAACGCCTGGGGCGTGCTGCCCAATCCGTCTTGGTTCGGCAATAACACCGCCCACGCCTACGACCACGCCGCGCTCGATGTCACCAACGGCATCTACTATTACTTCCCGTTCGGCGGTGGCAACAGCCGCGGTCTGCACCGCTACGACACCACCGCCAACACCTGGCTCGCGGACACGCCGGCTGCGCCCTACACCGACTGCTGCGCAGGTGTCGAGTACTTCCCCGAGTTCGTCGGCAGCAACGCCAGTGCCGCCCCGGCGGCGTGGTGCTGGCCGGCGGCGGCTACGTGTATGTGTATCGCGCCGCGACCGGGAGCTGGAGCGGCGCCTTGAACGCCGCGCGCCTCAACTTCGGCGACTACCACACCGTGGCCGAGTACAACCCGGTACACAAGGTCACGATCGTCGGCGGCGGCGAGATCTACAACCCCTCTCGGGCCTTCAATACCTCTACCGGCTCGCGCTCGACGGCAGCATCACCGCGCTCACGCCGGCGCCGTTCAACCTGCGCGTCAACCAGTCGATCGTCACCGTCGATCCGGTGAGCGGCGACTTCCTGGTGTTCGGCCCGAACGGCGAGTTCTACGCGCTCAGCCCCGTCACCAACACCTGGACACAGCAGCCGGGGCCGCCGCCGTTTGCGAGCCCCAAGCGCGAGAGCGGCGTGACCACCCACCGTCGACCTCACCGTGGCCGCGCCGATCTCGACCTATGGCGTGGTGATGTTCGTCAAGCACATCCCCCGGCAACGACCAAGAGACCAGGGTCTATCTCTACAAGCACAAGGCGCTGGTCGGCGGTGTGGCCATGCCGAGCGCCGCCGACGAAAAGGCCACCTACCAGAAATGGGGCTGGACCTGGAGCGCCGGCGCCGAACCCGCGGCCGTGACCGAACCGATCGCGAGCTACACCGTCACCAACCCCGACATCCACGGCGACACCGAGGGCGACGACCTGTGGAGCTACCTCCTGATGTACCGGCGCACGGGCAACAACGTGTACCTGAACCGCGCACAGGCCTGGGCCAACTACTTCAAGAACGGTTATCGCACCAACAGCGGCAGCTCCTACACCCTCGACTACGACGGCAGCAATTTCGACTACGACCACCTCTACGGCTGGGGGCTCCTCGCCTGGTACGAGCACACCGCGCTCGCCGGCAACCCCGACACCGCGGCGCTCGATGAGGCCGAGCGCTTGGGCGAGATCGTGGAAAATTACTGGTACCAGCTCAATGGCAACGGCACGCCGCGCTTCGTGCCCGGCAGCACGCGCATCGTCAACTGGCAGATGCGCCAGCCGGCGCGCCACCTGCTGCTCGCGACACGGCTCGCCGAGGTCACGAGGAAGGCGCACTGGATCGCGCTGCGCGACCGGCTGCTCGATCTGTGGCTGCAATCGCCGGACTGGACCTGGATCGACAGCAATCAGACGATCGGCATGCACGACGTCGGCCCGTGGAACACCAAACGGGGCCATCAGCGGCAGCGGCTCGTCGTGCCAGAACAACGACGTGGCCGGCTGCCCCTCCCACGACGGCGCGCGCATCGTCTCGCCGTTCCAGCTGGGCATCCTCACCGGGGCCTTCGACCACGCCTACCGCACCACCGGGCGCGCGGAACTGCGCACCCGCCTGGTGGCGATGGCGCGCTACGTCCTGGCCTACGGGCTCGATCCCACCTCCCAGTACACCGCCGCCACCTTCGGCATCGTCAACGGGGCGGTCTGGCACAGCTATTCCGCGAGCTGCGGGACGGCTTGCACCTGGTGGGACCCGGTGTACACCACCTCGCTCGTCAACACCCTCGTGCGCGGCTACCGCTACAGCGGCGACAGCAGTTTCTACGCCATGGCCAAACACTACTTCAACCGCGGCAGCAGGGGCGTGTACGGCAGCACCACCCAACGCGCCGCGGGCGATACCGTGGCGCACCACTTCGTCGATACGCGCTTCGCCTCAGGCGACGGGTATTTCTACTTCGACTACAACCGCGGCGAGTTGCAGTACACCTATCTGTTGTTCGCAAACGGCGGGCTTGCGCCCTGACCCGCGGTTGTCTTCCGCCGCCGCACGCGGGTGATAAGGAGCGGGCCGGCCCTGACCGGCCCGCGCCAGCCGAAGGCCCGGGGGTTGCGCTGGGCGGTTGACAG
Organism: uncultured Acidiferrobacteraceae bacterium; assembly: GCA_964629975.1. Classification (GTDB taxonomy): domain Bacteria; phylum Pseudomonadota; class Gammaproteobacteria; order Acidiferrobacterales; family Sulfurifustaceae. Next base: position 7,541 of record CAZVUN010000044.1, read on the forward strand.
TTCCATTCACATTCCCGGCGCAATCGCGCCAGCGGTACCGCAGATTGGCGGAAATCCCGAGTTCCCGGGCCGCCTGTGCGATCGGTTTGTCCGGTTCGCGCACCCTGGGGCACGGCCTCGGTCTTGAACGTCTCGTTATACTGCTTGCGTCGTTTCAGTTCTGGCCCTGCTTCCTCGAGTCCGGTATCGTCAACCGTAACAAGGTGTCGGCGGAATCGGGGGGGGTTCAAGTCGCGGTGATAACCCATGATGGTGCAGGCCTTCGACACGTTGTCGAGCTCGGCGGCTACCTGCAGCAGCGAGAGCTTTCTCTTGGTACTTTGTGACAGTGTGGTCATGTGGATAATCTCCTTGGTAGTTGATTGGGCCGCACTTACCAATTGTCCTGGGCCGCCTGTCACTCCGTAAAAAGGGCCGCCCATTCGCCCGTGCTGATTGGAAACGATGTGGTGCTTGTAGATCGCGCCTGCACCGACGCCCGGGATGAATCCCTCCCAGATGCCGGTGTGATCGGGCCGTACGTGCAGGCGATGCTGGCCACGGTTCCAGCCGTTGAAGTCGCCGACCACCGACACCTCGGCCGCATTCGGCGCCCACAACGCGAAGTGCGTGCCCGCCACGCCGTCGTGCAGCACGACGTGCGAGCCGAGCTTTTCGTAGAGGCGCACGTCCCGCCCCTCGCACAACAGGAACACGTCGTACTCGCTCAACAGGCTGTACGGTACCACCGGCTGTGGCGCGAGCGTGGAGGATCTCGTCATGGCGGGTCTCGCGCGCCGCACAGGCGGCGCACTGACTGTGGGGCATCTACTCCGGGCGTTCAATCGCGGTCAAGCGGCGAATGCGTCGCGGGTTGCCGCATCCGCCGGATCGCGGTACATTCGGGCCTGTTGTTCCTTCCTCTGTCGGACTCGCGCGGCCATAACGGCGCGAGGGCGGGTCGGCAGGATCGTCGTTGAAGATCGGCAGTTTCTTGGCAGTTCACGGCGCCGGCAGAATCGCGCCAACAAAATAAACGCGGTAACTGCGGTCACTGACAGTGACCCGGACGGAAAGCAGTTTCATTCGCGGGAGGACGCTTCCCGCCGGGAGGTAGAAGATGGCGGACACCCCCATCGCGCCGTTTGCAGTCATGGACTGCACGCTGGCGGCGATTGCCACGGGCCGGCGCGCGCAGAACCTGCGCGAGCTTCGCGATGCGCTCGCCACGGTACACCCGGAATGCGTGTACTACCACTTCTGGGGCGGGCTGCTGCGCCCGCGCTTCGACGATCCGGAGTACAACAACGACTTCGCCTCCTGGGTCCGGCACGCCCTGCATGACCGCGCGCTCGCCGAGCGCCTCGGCATCATCGACCCGGCCGACTTCACCGATCTCGAGGCCCTGCGCCAGGAAGTCATCGAGCGCATCGAGGAGCGGCTCGACGAGCTCGAGCACCTCGCCTGGGCACCGGGCGACCAGCAGTTTCACTTCATTCGCGGCCAGACCGTGGTGTTCGACACCGGCCGGCGCCTGCGCGACGCGCGCGAGCTGGCCGCGCACCTGCCGAAACTCTCGCTCGGCAGCATCTTCTACCACGTGATCGACGCGCGCCGCCGCGATCCGCAGCGCGTGGATGACTTTCGCGCCTGGCTGCAGGCCGGCGGCGAGGCACATGCCGGCCTGTGCGAGGCGCTCGCGGCCATCGACCCCTATTTCACCTCGCTCGCCGATCTGCGCGCGCGCCTGGCAGAAGCCTTTGCCGTCCGCCTGCGCTGCCAAGAAGGGCGCGCATTGTACACAAAGGCTGCACCGTACGCCTGTCCAGGCGCCGCATTCGAATGCCCGCCGCATGGCCAGCGCGCCCCGGCGGTTACTGGAGCGTGGTTCGAAAGCGCCGGAAGCTGACGGCGATCAGCACCGCGGCCATCCCGGCCAGAATCACGGCGTAGCCGGTCACGAGTCCTGGATCGCCGCCCTTGAGCATGATATTGCGCAGCAGCGCGAGGAAGTACATGAGCGGATCAAGGTAGGCGACCCACTTCATGACCTGCGGCATGTTCTCGATCGGAAACATCAGGCCGGAGAGCAGGACCGCGGGAAACAGGAACAGGAACCCCGCCATGGTGGACTGCTGCTGGTTGCTCGCCAGCGTCGAGATCAGCGTGCCGATGGCCACCGTCGAGCAAACGAAGGCGAGCGACGCGAGGAGCACGACGGTGAGCGAACCGCGCATCGGCACACCGAAACCCAGCACGGCGACTCCCAGGATCAGCGGCACCTGCGCCAGGCCGAGCACCAGGTAGGGAATCGTCTTGCCCAGGATCACCTCCACCGGCCGCACCGGCGCCGCGATCAGCATCTCGAAGGTGCCCACCTCCTTCTCGCGCGTGAGCGACATGCTCGTGAGGATGATCGTAGTGATCGACAGCAGCATGACCATCACACCCGGCACCATGAAATAGGCCGTCTCCAGCGTCGGGTTGAACAGCACCCGCACGTCGAAGCGGATCGGCGATTCCGGCCGTTTGGCATGCAGGTCGTCCTCGACCACGCGCGTCGTGATGGAGCGGATGTAGTGCTCCACCGCCTGCGCCTCGAGCACGTTGGTGGCGTTCACCAGCAGTTGCAGGTCAGCCGTGCCGCGTTGCAGTGCGCGCGCGAGACCACCCGGCGGGGCGACCATGGCGGCGTCGGCCCTGCCGGCGCGCAGGCGTTCGAACGGATCGGTGTCGTGATCCCCGGCGGCCGGCCGGAACCACTCGCCCTGCACGCTGCGTTGGTAGATGTGCGCGAGCACCCAGTCGTTGGCGGCGGGCTGCGCCCAGAGGTCGACGTTCTTCACGTCGGTCGAGATCGCCAGCCCGAACAGCGTCAACTGGATCATCGGCGCCACGAACAGCAGCAGCCGCATGCGCGTGTCGCGCAGCGCCTGACGGAACTCCTTGCGCAGGAAGGCGCGCAGCCGGCGGGTCACGGCTCGAGATCCTTCTTGAAGGCGCGCGCCGCGAGCCCGATCATCACGGCGCACAGCACGGCGAGCGCGAGCAAGGCCGGACCCAACTCCAGCAGGGTCGAGCCCTTGAGATAGGAGTCGCGCGCGATGCTCGTGAACCAGCGCGCCGGCAGGATCATGGTGAGGTAGCGAAAGAACGCCGGCATGCTGTCGATCGGGAAGATGAACCCGGAGAGCAGGAATGCGGGAATCAGCCCCGACATCATGGCGATCTGCATCGCGACCTGCTGGCGGCGCGTCAACACCGAAATGAGCAGCCCCTGCGCCAGGTAGGTCGCGAGGAACAGCGCCACACCCACGGCCAGCAGCAGGTGGCTGCCCTGAAACGGCAGGCCGAACACGGTGCGCGAGATCACGTACACGAAGGCGACGGCGATCAGGCCGAGCCCCGCATACGGCGCGAGCTTGCCGACGATGATTTCGAGCGGCTCGGCCGGGGTGGAGAGCAGCAGCTCCATCGAGCCCTCCTCCCACTCGCGCGCCACCGTGAGCGCCGTGAGCAGCACCGCCAGGATGGCGAGCACCGCGACCGCGAGGCCCGGCACCACGAACCAGGGGCTGTTGAGCTCCGGGTTGAACAGGAAGCGTGTCTTGAGCTCGATCGGTCTGGGCGGATCGAAATCGGCGATGCGGCGTGCAGCGAGCGCCTCGATGGATCCCACATACCCGAGAATCGGGCCGACGGTCGAATTGTCCGAACCATCCAGCAGGACCTGGGCGCGCGCCGGCCCGCCCGCGAACAGGTCCTGCTGGAATCCGCCCGGAATGATCAGGGCCGCGCGATTGCGATCGCCCAGGATCGCCCGTTGCGCGGCCTCGGGCGAGGACACCCGGTGGATGATGAAGTAGCCGGAGCTGCCGAAGGCCTCGATCACCTGGCGCGAGGTCCGGGTCTGGTCGCCGTCGTGCACGGCGAGCGGCACGTTCTTGACGTTGAACTCCATCGCGAACCCGAAGGCGAGCACCATGAACACCGGCAGCCCGAGCGCCAGGCCGAGCGTGAAGCGGTCGCGCCGCACGTGATACATCTCCTTTTGCGCGAGGGCCGCCGCCCGGCTCCAGCGAAAGCTCACCGCTGCTCTCCTTCGACGGTGCAGAGGAAGACGTCTTCGAGCGTCGGCGTGATGGGCTGCACGCGGAACGCTGCGGCCAGCTCGCGCCGCAGGGCTGCCGCGCCGTGGCCGTCACGCAACGCGACATGAAAGCGTATGCCGTAAGGCTCGAAAAATGCCACCTCCGGATGGCGACGCAGCGCCTCGAGCGTCGCGTACGCCACCGTCCCGTGCGGCTCGAGCTCGAGCAGCCCGCCCGGAAACGCCGCGCGCTTGAGTTGCGCCGGGGTGTCGAGCGCGACGATCCGCCCCGCGCGCATCAAGGCGATGCGGTCGCACTGCTCGGCCTCCTCCAGGTAGTGCGTCGTGACGAACAACGCCTTGCCGCGTCTGGCCAGATCGCGGATCAAGGCCCAGAACCGGGCGCGCGCCGCCGGCGTCACGCCGGCCGTGGGTTCGTCCAGGAACACCACCTCCGGATCGTGCAGTGTCGCGGCGGCGAGCGCCACCTGCTGCTTGATACCGCCGGGCAGGTCGCGGACCATCGAGTCGAGCGGTCGCTGGAAGGCGATGAACTCGAGCAGCTCATCGCGCCGCCTGCTGTAGGTCTCCGCATCGAGGTTGCGTAACCCGGCGAGGAACGACAGGTTCTCCTCCACGGTGAGATCCTCGTAGAGCGTGAGCTTCTGCGACATGTAGCCGACCCGGGCCTTGATCGCGCGCACATCCCCAGCGAGCGGCGCGCCGGCCACGCGGCCCGCGCCGGCACTCGGGCGCAGCAGCCCGCACAGCGCGCGAATGGTCGTGGTCTTGCCGGCGCCGTTGGCGCCGAGAAAGCCGAAGACCTCCCCGCGCCCGACCGTGAAGCTCACGTCGTCGACCGCGGTGAAATCGCCGAACCGGACCGACAGGTTGCGAACCTCGACCGCGGCCTCACTCACGCGACGACTCCGCCCTGGCGCAGGAACAGCTCATCGAAACTGCGCGCCCGCGCCCGCTCGAGCACCGCGCGCGGCTCGCCCTCGGCGACCGTCCTGCCGTCGGCCAGGAGATGCACCACCGCGCAGCGCTCGGCCTCGTCCATGTAGGCGGTCGTCACGACGATCAATATCTTGCGATCGGCGAGGCGATAGAGCAGCTCCCAAAGCTCCCGCCGGCTGATGGGGTCGACGCCGTTGGTGGGCTCATCGAGCAGCATCACCTCGGGCGAGCGCAGCAACGTGCACAGGAGGCCGAGCTTCTTGTACATGCCGCCGGAGAGCTTGCCGGCCGGGCGCGCAACGAAGTCCGCAAGACGCGTCATCTCGAGCAGCTCCGCGCGCCGCCGGCGAAACTCGGCCGGCGCGATGCCGTAGAGCTGGCGGAAGAACTCCAGATGCTCATCGATCGACAGATCGGCGTAGAGGCTCTGGGTCTGCGGCAGGTAGGCCACAGCGGGGCGCACCTCGGCGAACGGCAACAACACGCCCGCGCGGCGGTATTCGACGCGCCCGGCATCGGGCTTGAGCAAACCAAGAATGGTGCGCAAGAGCGTCGTCTTGCCGGCGCCCTCCGGGCCAATCACCCCGTGCATGCGCCCGGCGTCGAAGTCGAGCGACACGCCGGCGAGCGCCTGGGTGGCGCCGAGCTTCTTCTCCACCTGGTCGACACGGATCGCGATCGGCGCGGCCATGGGCGATTACTTCGGCAACGCGACTTCGATGGTCATGCCGGGCTTGAGGATCTCGTCTCCGTTCGCGTCGTGGAAACCGATCTTGACACCGAACACCAGGCGCTCGCGCTCGGCGCGCGTCTGCACGTTCTTCGGGGTGAACTCCGCCTCGTCGTTGATCTTGAGGATCACGCCCTCGAACATGCGGTCACCGAGCTCGGGCAGGAACCCGGCAAGCTTCATCCCGGGCGCGAGCTTCGCCACCAGCGGCTGCGGCACATAGATATAGGCCCAGATGTCGCGCACGTTGGCCACCGTCAGGATCTTCGTTCCCGGCAGCATCCACTCGCCGGGCTCGTGGTAGCGGCTCAGGACCTTGCCGTCGATCGGCGAGGTGATCGTGCACCACCTGAGCCGCGTCTCGGCGTCCTCCTTCTGGTTGCGCGCCTGGTCGAGCTTCTCCTGGCTGACCGAGCCGATCTTGGCGAGCTGCACGTCGCGCGCATAGTTTTCGCGCGCCAGGCGCGCGGCGATCTTGTAGTCCTCGCAGCCGAGCACGACGAGCGTGTCGCCCTGTTTCACGCGGTCGCCCTCGCGCACCCGCACCTCGTCGATCGCGGCCGCAAGCCGCGCCGACAGATCGACCTTGGTGGCCTCGAGTGTACCGGCGTAGCGAAACGGCCGCTCGAACAGCAGATACGCCGCGAATCCCGCGCCGCCAACAAGCACCAGCACGAGCAGCAGAATCACTTTGTTGGCGGGACTCTTCATGGCAAATTCGCCTTGGGTTGATCCGGGTCCGATACGGCCTGCGGCCCGACGGGTGCGTCCCACCAGCCGCCGAGCGCCTGGAACAGCGCGGCGGTGTCGGCGAAACGCGCGGCCTGCGCCTGCACCAGGCCGATCTGCGCCTGCTGGTGCTGGCGCTGGGCCGTGAGCAGCGCGAGATAAGGCGCACCGCCCAGCTCGTACTGCCGCTGCGTGAGGTCGAGCGCCTCGCGCGCCGCGCTGGCGGCCTCGGCCTGCGCCTTGAGCGTCCGGGCATCGAGCTCGAGGGCGCGCAGCGTGTCGGCCACGTTCTGGAAGGCGCGCAACACCACCTCGCGGTACTGCGCCTCGGCCTGCTCGTAGGCGGCGATCGCCGCGCGCCGCTGCGCCGTCAGCTGCCCGCCGCGAAACAGCGGTAGCGCGAGCCCCAGACCGTAACTCCAGACCGAGGTCCCGGCACGGAACCAGTCGCCGGACACGTTGGTCAGCGAACCGTAACTGCCGGTCAACGTGATCTGCGGGTACTGGTTGGCAGTCGCCACACCGACCTTGGCGCTCGCGCGATGCAGCAGCGCCTCGGCCGCGCGAATGTCGGGCCGCTCCCGCACCAGCGCCGACGGCAGGCTCACCGGCAAAGACTGCGGCAGCTCGAGCGTGGCGAGGCTGATGGCCGGCAACCGCGCCTCGCCCGGCGGCTTGCCGACGAACACCGACAGCAGGTGAAGCGTGCGGGCGAGCTCCTTTTCCAGCGCCGGCAGCGCGGCGCGCGTCTGTGCGACCTGGCTGCGTTGTGTCAGCACGTCACTCTTCGCCGCGCCGCCGAGCGCAAACTGGCGCTCGACGATGGCGAGCTGCTTCTCCTGCGCAGCGAGGATTTCCTGCGTGGCGGCGAGCTGCGCGCGCAGCGCGGCCCCGCGGATCGCGGTCGTCACGACGTTGGCGGTTAGCGTGACGTGGGCGGCCTGGAGCTGGAAGTGCTGGTAGTCGGCTTCACTTTCGAGCGCCTCGAATTCGCGGCGCGCGCCGCCGAACAGATCGAAGTAGTAGCCGACGCTGACCGAGGCGTTGTAGAGATTGAACTCGACCGGCGGGATTTGCGGCATGCCGATCGCCGCCGGCGAAAAGCGCTGGCGCCCGGCCGAGGCCTTGGCATCGACCTGCGGCGCAAACAGCGCGCCGCGCGCCGCGTTCAGATTCTCCTCCGCCATGCGCAGGGTGGCCTGCGCGGCGGCGAGCGAGGGGCTCTCGGCGAGCGCCTGGCGAACCAGCTGATCGAGCGCCGGGGAGCGGAACAGCTCCCACCACTGCGCCGGGACTTGCGCCCCGATCGCCAGGCGCTGCGCCGCCCCGCCTGGGCCCGGCGCCGAGACGGTCTCCGCGCCGAGCGGTATTGGCGTGTAGCCCTCGACCGCCGGGGCCCCCGGTTCCTTGAAATCCGGCCCAACGGCGCAGCCGGCGACGACGAGCGCGAACAACAATAAGACCCATTGGGACGGCGCACGCATGCAGGCGCGATGATAGCGCGCTGCCACGCTCGGCATTTGACGCCGATCAAGGGGCCCGCGGGTCGAACGGCCACCCGCGCATGCACCTGCATGGTGGCGGAGGAACGAGCCGTGATGGTGCTCCCCGCTCGTTGGGGCGCCCGCGCGGCGCTGGGTTACTTTCTCGCCACTACGGGCCACTCAACCATGCTGTCCGACCAGCGCCTTCGCTGACCCCGGTCACATCGCTGACAACCGAAACGGAGACCGGCATGCCTGTCATCAAGACCGTCCCTGCCGCCGCGCCCGGCACCAGGCGCTGGCGCCAGCAGTACGACAACAAACTCCTGCTCGTTCGCTACGGTGCTGATCCCGCCCCTCCGGAACGCGTTACGACCGTCGGGCGCGTGGTCGACTGCGCGCCCTGGCCTCTCCCGCGTCACGCCGCCGACAAAGTGAGCTTCCCGAGAGCGAGCCCGGTACAAACCTTCTACTGCTTCGGCCAGAAATGGCTGCCGCATTTCCGCCGCGCGATCAGTGAACGACGCCTTGCGCTCCCTTCACCGGAATCGCAGAACATGCGCGCATAACACCTCGTTCCACCCGACGGGCAAGATCAGCGCGCCGGTGAACTCTGCGTTACGCAATCCTCTGCTGTTGTCCGCACCGCACGATCAGCGCCTTCAGCTCCGGCACGCACGACCCGCAGTTGGTTCCGGCCTTGAGGCGCGCGCCGAGCGCCTCCACGCTCGTGCAGCCGCCGCGGATGGCCTCGAGGAGGGTCGCCTCCCCCACCCCGAAGCAGGCGCACACCTGCCGGCCGGTTTCTTTTTGCCCTCTCGGTGGCGTTCCGGCGAGGAGGCTGGCGCGCGTGGCGGCGTCGAGGCTGTCCAGCGCGAACAGCCCGGCCAGCCAGTCGCGCGGCGGCAGCTGCGGATCGGGGCCGATGAAGAGGCAGCTTTCCAGCCTCCCGCTCGTCAGGCGCGCGGCGCGGTAGCGGCGCGCGGCGTTGTCGAAGTATTCGATCCACTCGACCTTCTCGTGCGGTGCGCACAGCATGGCGCGCGCGGCCGTCGCCCAGTCCTTCGGCAGTTCGCCGCCGGCGAGCTCGTAACGCCAGAGGCCCTGGCCTCTTGCCACAGACCAGTACAGCAGGGGCGCTCCTTCTTCCTTGCGGAAAAGGTGCGGGGTGTTCATGGCCCCCTCATCCCTGCCCGCTCCCGCCGGGAGAGGGAATAAACGGCGGCGCGACAACAGGAAGCCGTGCCACGCGCACGCCAGCGGTGTCACGCGCACCGGCGTGTGCTTGAACTCCGGCTCGCCCGAGACCGGGTCGGTCGCCGGATTGACCACGCGGTCGATGCAGCCGGCGCTGCTGAACTGATCGTTCCAGTGCATCGGCACGAACACGCATCCGGCGCGCACCGCATCGCTGATGCGCACGCGGGCCGTTGCCTCGCCCCAGCGCGAGACGACGCGCGCCAGAGCGCCATCGTCCACAGCGGCGCTCGCGGCATCGCTCGGGTGAAGCTCGACATACGGCTCGACCGTGTGCGCCGACAGCCGCGCCGACAAGCCGGTGCGCGTGAGCGTGTGCCAGTGGTCGCGCACCCGCCCGGTGTTGAGCGCCAAGGGGTACTCGCCATCGGTCGCATGGGCCGGCGCGCGCGGCGTGATCGCCACGAAGCGCGCGCGCCCGCTCGGCGTGAAGAACCGGCCGTCGGCGAACATCCGTGCCGTGCCGTGCGGACGCTCGGCGGTCACCGGCCATTGCCGCGGCGGCAAGGCGGCATAGGGCGCATCGCTCAAGTCCACGAGCCCCGCAAGATCGAAAGCGCGTGTCCCGGCGCTGGCCTGCGCCGACAGCGCGGCGTGCTCGCGAAAGATCGCGCCCGGACCTTCGTAGGGAAAGGCCTCGGCATAGCCGAGACGCCGCGCCACCTGGGTGAGGATCCACCAATCCGGCCTCGCCTCCCCCGCCGGCGGCAGGAACGCGCGCTGGCGCGAGATGCGCCGCTCGGAGTTGGTGACAGTACCATCCTTCTCCCCCCAGGCGGCCGCCGGCAAGCGCACGTGCGCGTAACGCATCGTGTCCGTGTCGCGCACGCAATCCGACACCACCACGAACTCGCAGCGGGCGAGCGCGCGGCGCACCTGCTGCGCGTCGGGCACGCTCACCGCCGGGTTGGTCGCCATGATCCACAGCGCCTTGATCCGCCCCGCCTCCACCGCCCGGAACAGCTCGACCGCCTTGAGGCCCGGCTGCTCTGCGATCCTCGGCGCGCGCCAGAACGCCTGCACGAGCGCACGGTGGGCGGGATTGTCGATGTCGAGGTGTGCGGCGAGTTGATTGGCCAGGGCGCCGACCTCGCGCCCGCCCATGGCGTTCGGCTGGCCGGTGATGGAGAACGGCCCCATGCCGGGGCGGCCGATGCGCCCGGTGGCGAGGTGGCAGTTGATGATGGCGTTGGCCTTGTCGGTGCCGCTTGAGGACTGATTCACCCCCTGCGAGAACAGCGTCACCACGCGCTCGGTGCGGGCGAACAAGTCGTAGAAGCGCGCCACGTCCGCGGCCGCGAGCCCGCAACGCGCCGCCACCGTGGCGACATCGGGGCTGCTCGCGCGCGCGGCGGCGAGCGCGGCTTCGAGGCCCTCGGTATGGTCGCGAACGAAGGCGGCATGGATCTCATCGCGTGCCTGCAGGTGCGCGAGCAATCCGTTGAACAGCGCGGCATCGGTGCCGGGGCGCAGCATCAAGTGCAGGTCCGCCGCCTCGCAGGTCGCGGTGCGGCGCGGGTCGATGACGATGATCGCGAGATCCGGGTGGTCCTGCTTCGCCTGCACCAGGCGCTGATAGAGCACAGGGTGGCACCAGGCAGTGTTGGACCCGACCAGTACCACGAGCTTGGCGCGCTCCAGGTCCTCGTAGCAGACCGGCACGGTGTCGCTGCCGAAGGCGCGCCTGTGGGCGGCGACCGCCGAGGCCATGCACAGGCGCGAGTTGGTATCGATGTTGGCCGAGCCGAGGAAGCCCTTCATCAGCTTGTTGGCGACGTAGTAGTCCTCGGTGAGCAGCTGGCCGGAGACATAGAACGCCACCGACTCGGGACCTTGTTGCGCGACGGCGGCGCGAAACCTGGCGGCGACGAGATCGAGCGCCTGATCCCAGCTCGCACGCCTCCCCTCGATCTCGGGATGCAACAGGCGCGTGGATCGATCCAGGGTATCGGCGAGTGCCGAACCCTTGGAGCACAGCCGCCCGAAGTTGGCGGGATGGTCCGGATCGCCGCGCACCGCCACCGCGCCGTCGGCGGCGACCGTGACGATCACCCCGCAGCCGACGCCGCAGTAGGGGCAGGTCGTTCGAATTTCGTTACCGGGTTCCATCGACCGATGGCTCAGCCGTCGGGTGTAGCCAGCCTGCTGCGCGAATCAGGAAGCGCACTGGGCGCGCACCGCAATTCGAAATTCAATTGTTCTGTCACGGATTCGGACAGCCCTCTTGCGGCACAAGCGACAGCCACACGCGCCCCGCCTCCACGCGTACCGGGAAACGCGCCGCGCAGCCCTCGTCCGGCGCCACCGCCAGGCCCGTGTCCAGATGGATCTTCCAGTCATGCAGCGGACAGGCCACTTTCTTGCCGTGCACGATGCCCTGCGACAGCGGCCCGCCCCTGTGCGGGCAGCGGTCGCGCAGCGCGAACACTTCGTCGTCGAGCGTGCGGAACACGGCGATGTCGCCGCCCGCACGCCGCACCACGCGCGCGCCCTGGCGCGGGATGTCGTCGAGCGTGCCGATTTCGATCCAGTCGTTCGCTTGCTGCTTTGCCGCTATCTGCATAAATCCTCTTCTACTATTTTCTTTGAACCGCCAAGGCGCTAAGAACGCCAAGAAAAACTTTCATGATCTAAAACCGGAAACCGACCTCATTTCAAAAACGTTTTGCGTTTGTTCCGGTTTTTAATCCAGATTTAGATTTCCTTGGCGTTCTTGGCGTCCTTGGCGGTTTAGGCCTCTAACTCACCAGCTTCAAGGGGATGAACTCGTGCCTGTCCACGCCCTGGGCGCGCTCGGCCCACGGGTCGATCTGCGCGAAGGTTTGCGAATGGCGGAAGCGTTCGGCGAGCGCCTTGCGCCCGGTCTCGTCCTCGACCACCCGGCTCTTCACGTAGGCAAGCCCCACGCGCTCCACCCACGGGGCGGTGCGTTCCAGGTAATGCGCCTCCTCACGGTAGAGCTGCAGGAACGCGGCGCAGTACTCCAGCACCGCCTCGGGCGTCTTGACCGCGCACAGGAAGTCGGTGGCGCGCACCTTCACGCCGCCGTTGCCGCCGACGTGCAGCTCATAGCCCGAATCCACGCACACCACGCCGAAATCCTTGATCGTCGCCTCGGCGCAGTTGCGCGGGCAGCCGGACACCGCGAGCTTGAACTTGTGCGGCATCCAGGAGCCCCAGGTCATTTTCTCGAGCTTGACGCCCAGGCCCGTCGAGTCCTGCGTGCCGAAGCGGCACCACTGCGCGCCGACGCAGGTCTTCACCGTGCGCAGCGCCTTCCCGTAGGCGTGCCCCGAGACA
>CAZVUN010000045.1:0-6444 GCA_964629975.1 uncultured Acidiferrobacteraceae bacterium
GACTACGGCCAGGAGTCGATCGAGATCCTGCTGCAGGTGATGGAGAACAACCGCGACGACCTGGTGGTGATCCTCGCCGGCTACAAGGACAAGATGGACCGCTTCTTCCAGAGCAACCCGGGCATGCGCTCGCGCATTGCTCACCATATCGATTTTCCGGACTACAAGCCCGAGGAACTGCTGGCCATCGCCAAGCTCATGCTCGCGGCGCAGAACTACCACTTCAGCGCCGAGGGCGAAAAGGCCTTTGCCGAGTACCTCAAGCTGCGCATGCAAATGGAGCACTTCTCCAACGCCCGCTCGGTGCGCAACGCGCTCGATCGCGCGCGCCTGCGCCAGGCCAACCGCCTGTTCGGGCGGCGCGGGCGGCCGCTCACCAAGGATGATCTCATGACCCTGGAAGCCGAGGACGTGCTGGCGAGTCGGGTGTTCAAGGAAGGACGCCTCGACCAGGATCCGGCCTAGGAGCGAGGCCGCAGCGAGGCGCGCGATGCAAGTTCTGGAGCTGCTGCGGCAAAGCAGCGTGGTCGCGCAAACCGGCGGCACGCCGGCGCAGTGCGAGGCGCTGGCGCGCGAGGCCGAGCGGCTCGCCGACATGGTCGGCTGGGCGATTGGGCCGATCGATCGCGGCGGCCAGTTATTGGAACGCCTGGCGGCGCTGCAGGACGATTTGCGATTGCGACACGCGCAGACCAGCGAGCCGGCGCTGGCATTGCTGCACAACGCGCTCACGGAGCTTGGTCGCGCCATCGCCCGTCATGACGAGCAACTCGACGCCAGCAGCGCCAGCGAAGGTGACGGTGAAGATTTCGTGTGACGCGGACCGGTAACGGGGCAATCCGTTCTACACAGGGAGACATCATGCCGTTGGTTGACATGCACGACATGCTGGATCATGCCTACCGCAACCGCTACGCGGTCGGTGGATTTGACCTGGTGAGCCTCGATTTCCTGGAGGCGATTGTCAATGCTGCCGAGAAGTGCCGTTCGCCAGTGATCCTGAGCCTGGCCGAATCGCACTTCGAACACTATGACTTTGAGCTGGCCATGGCCGCTGCGACCCGGGCCGCGCAGCGTGCCTCGGTCCCGGTCGCCATCCACCTCAACCGCGGCACCTCGCGCGAGTCGGCGGTGCGCGCCATCAATCTCGGCTGCAACGGCGTGATGGTCGACGTTTCGCACGAATCCTTTCCGGTCAACGTTGCCCAGACGCGGCGCGTGGTCGAGATGGCCCACGCCTGCGGCGTCGCCGTGGAAGGCGAGCTCGGCCATGCCGCCGGCGGGGAGGGCGACGAGGCAGGCAAGCGCCCGGGCGAGAACCTGTACACCTCGGTGGAGGAGGCCAAGGCCTACGTCGCGCGCACCGGCGTCGACTGCCTGGCGGTATCGATCGGTACGGTGCACGGGCGTCTGCGCGGCAAGCCCCGGCTCGACTGCGAACGCCTGAGGCGCATCAACGAGGCGGTCAAGATCCCGCTGGTGATCGACGCCGGCACCGGCCTCGGCGACGAGCAATACCGCAGGCTGATCTCCATCGGTGTCGCCAAGATCAACTACTGCACCGCACTCGCCGATGCCGCCGGCAACCGCATCCGTGTCAATGCCCGCGCCGATGCCCGCGCCGGCTACGGCAATCTGGTCAAGGGTATCCGCGATGCCATCGGCGAAGAGGTCGAGCGCGTCATGCGCCTGTGGGGTTCCGCCGGGCGCGCCGCCGAGGTGCTGGTGCAATGCCGGCCGTGGCGGTCGGTGCAACACGTGATCGTCTACAACGCCGACCACGCGACCGAATCCGAGGTCGCGACCATGATGGCGCGCGGCCGGGACGTGCTCGCGGCCATTCCGGGTGTGCGGCGCGTGGTGAGCGGCTGGACAGTGAGCGAAAAGTCCAGGTACCGCTTCTGCTGGCTCATCGAGTTCGTCCACGAAAAGGTCATTGCGAGCTATCGCGACCACCCCGACCACGTGGCATTCGCGCAGCAGCTGTTCCGGCCGATGGCGGTCGACCGGATCAGCATCGATTTTGTCGAGGTCAGCGGCATGCCGGAGCCGGCGGTGGCGAACGGCGCGCTGCGCGCCCGCGCCTGACGGAACCTGTCGCGCGCGCCCGGTGAGGCGCTCGCCGCGGCGTGATCCGTCCGGATCGAGAGCTGCGGCGGGCATCGTCTCGGGGCGCGTGTCTCGCGGCGAGCGCCTCCTGCAGATTGCGCGCCTTGGCGCGCCCGGGCGGCACCGCCTCGATGCAGGGCAGCGCCGGTTTGATCGCCGCAGTCCGGCGCGTCCCGCACGCATCTTGCGTGATGCCCGCGCCGTTCGCGCGCCGGGTGCGCCACACCCCGCGGACCATGGTGATGGCCTGTTGCGGCGTGCGCGCCGATCCGGCCATCGTCATGGATTGCGATCCCGGCGATCTGTTCTGGGGATGACCGGGTTGTCATCGACCTGCCTCGGGATGCGTGCCTGCCCGCTCATCGGCTTGCCCTTGGCCATCGCCCCTCGCGTCGCAGGCTCGCGCCCCGGCGGCAAGGCGTGAACGCGGCCCACGCCGGTGCGGGTCCTGTCCGTGGGGCGGCCTCGCCCCGGTCGGGCAGTATTGCTCGGCGTTACGCCCCGGGGTCACCCGGTTCGCCCGCAATGTCGGTCGGCGGTGCCCCGGGGTGCCGCGCCGGGCGGGCGCGCGGGCCGTGATCCCGCCGGGCGGACGCGCACGGCAGGCCGGCGATGCGCTGACTATTATTATGGTAAGGACAGTAAGCGCAGCGCCGCGCGTCCGGGTGTCCCCGGGACGCAGAGGCGTCCCGCGTGCCGTGTGCGCGGAGAACAATCCGAGGCTTGCCGGAGATCCCACCAGGCACTGGTCATGAATCCCGAGCGTGCGCTCTCTGGCGCCGAATTCCGGCGCCGCTTTCGCTGGCTGGTCTTCCATGCCTGGAACATCCCGCCGATGTTCGGGCTGGGATTCATCCTGCTGATCGGTGTGCTCACGCCGGCGCAGCTGCTCGGCATCCTCACCACGCCACTCGAGCCGGCCTATATCCTCGGCTGGCTGGCGTTCGCCCTGTGGTTCCTGCCGCGCCAGGTGCGTCCGCTCGCTGACTGGCTCGACCGCCGGCCGGGCAGCAGCCCCGAGGCGGCACTGCGCGCGGTGCGCCGCTTCCCGGTCACGTTCTGGGCGATGTTCCTGTTCTATCTGGTAATCGCCCCGGCCTCGGTCATCTGGGCGGCGGAGCTCTACACCGACTACGTCGCAAAGCCGCTCGACTGGTTTCGCATCGAGCTGGTGGCGCTGATCGTCTCGATCATCGTCGGGCTGCCGATCTTCTTCCGCATCTTCGATCTGTTCGGGCACGCGCTCGGCGGGCTCACGCTCGCGCGCCCCATCGTCACCGTCCGCACCAAGGTCTTCCTGATCGGCGCACTGGTGCCGCTGCTGATCGACACCATGCTGGTGCAGTACTACTGGACCCGCACCGGCTACTTCACCGTCGAGACCTTCGGCGTGTGGCTGTTGCTGGAGCTGCTCGCGATCGGCGGCAGCCTGATCTTCGCCCACAGCTTCGGCCAGTCGCTCGCGCCGCTGCAGCAGCTGATCGGCGCGCCCCGCCCGTTGCCGGCGGCCCGCATCGCCGCGCTCACGGCGCGCTCGACCGATGAGCTCGGGTTGCTCACCAGCGACTACCGCAGCCTGCTCGAGGAGCTGCGCCTGCAGGGCGAGATCCTCGATCTCAGTAACCGCCTGTTGCGCAGCGCCGGCGCCGAGAGCGGCACGGCCGAGGTGCTCACCGGCGTGGTCAATCTGTGTCGTCAGGCGATCGCCGCCGACCAGGCGTTCCTCATCGTGCACGATCCCGCCACCGGCACGCTGGTCGGCGTGGCGCAGACCGACGCCGCCTACCGTGCCGAGGGCCACTATCGGCTGGCACTGACGGATCAATCGCTCGCCGTCTGGGCGTTTACGCACCGGCAGACCGTCGCGGTGGCGGACGCCCCGGGCGATCCGCGGGTCAGTCCGCAGCTGTGCGCGCGCTTCGGCATCCGCTCGGCGATGGCCGCGCCGTTGCGGCTTGGCGAGGAGGTGCTCGGGGTATTGATGGTGGCGCACACGCAGCGCACGTGCGCGTACGGCGCGCGCGAGTGCGCCCTGATCGAGGGTCTGGCGCGCGAGGCGGCGTTCGCCCTGCACGCCCAGCGCCTGCGTGAGGAGCGCGAACGCGCCGAGGCCGCGCGCCGCGAGCAGGCGGAGCGGGTGCAGATGCTCATGGATGCCACCGAAGAGGGCATCTACGGCGTCGACAGCCAGGGACTGTGCACCTTCGTCAACCGCGCGGCGCTGCGCATGCTGGGGTATGCGCGGCCCGAGGACCTGCTCGGGCGCAACCTGCATGCGCTCATTCACCATACGCGACCCGACGGTGCGCCCTATCCCAAGGAGCAGTGCCGCGTGCGCCTGGCGATGCTGGCCGGCGACACGGCGCACGCCGATGACGAGGTGCACTGGCGCGCCGACGGCAGCAGCTTCCCGGTCGAGTACTGGTCGCGCCCGATCGTGCGCGCCGGCGAGATCGTGGGCGCGGTGGTGTCGTTCGTCGACATCACGCAGCGCAAGCAGGCCGAGGCCGAGCTCGCGCGTCATCGGGAGCGCCTGGAGGAGCGGGTGCGCGAACGCACTGCCGAGCTGCGCACGCTCAACCGCGAGCTCGAGGCCTTCAGCTATTCGGTGTCGCACGATCTGCGCGCCCCGCTGCGCGCCATCGACGGCTTCGCCCAGGCGCTGATGGAAGACTACGCGGGGCGCTTGGACGCCCTCGCCCGCGACTACGTGGGTCGCATCCGCAACGGCGCCCAGCGCATGAGCGCCCTGATCGACGACATGCTGCAATTGTCGCGCGTCAGCCGCGCCGAGCTGCACCCCGCCGACGTGGACGTGACTGCGATGGCCGGTGAAATCGTGGATCAACTGGCGGCGGCGGAGCCCGGGCGCCAGGTTGCGGTCGAGATCGCCCCCGGGCTGAGGGCGCACGCGGATGCGCGCCTGCTGCACATCGTCCTGACCAATCTGCTCGACAACGCCTGGAAGTACACCAGCAAGACCCGCGGCGCGCACATCGCGCTCGGCCGGCAGTGCATCAATGGATGCGACGCATTCTACGTGCGCGACAACGGCGCCGGCTTCGACCCGCGATACGCCGGCAAGCTGTTTGGGGCGTTCCAGCGCCTGCACGGCAGCGAGTTTCCCGGCACCGGGGTCGGGCTCGCGACGGTCGCGCGTATTGTCCATCGCCACGGCGGACGCGTGTGGGCGGAGGGCAAGCCCGGGGCCGGCGCAACCTTCTATCTCGTGCTAACCGGGGGCAGCCCGGAGCAAGGAGAAAAGTCGTGAGCCCTGCACAGTGTGCAGCCACGCGGTCTCGGCTGTCGGCACCCTTGCGCTGGCGGACCGCGCGTGCCCGCTTCGGGGGGATGAGGCCGGCGCTGGCCTTGCTCGGTCTGCTCGCGGCAGCGGCGCCGTTCGCGTCCCACGGCGGCAGTGAGGCGCTGATGCCGGTGGTGATTGCCTTGCCCGGTCCCGGCAGCACCGTTTCCCTGCCGATCGAGCTCGCGATCAGGATCGGGGCCGACAAGGCCGAGGGGTTGGTGCTGAAGCCGCGCTTCATGTCCGGCGGCGGGGCGGCGCTGAAGGAGCTGCAGGGCGGCAACTCCGATTTCGGCGTGTTCGGCATGCCGGCGGCCATGTTGCAGCACCTCATCGACCCGCGCATCGTCACACTCGCCGCCATCGACGATCTGCCGCTGTACGTGCTGGTGGTGCGCAAGGATCTTGCGCCGAAGATCAAGGCGGTCCGGGATCTGGCCGGACAGGTGATCGGCGTGCACTCCGACTCGCTCACCGCGAAGACCACCTCGCACCTGCTCGCCGCCCTGCTGCTGCGCGCACACGGGATCGCGCTCGATCGCGTGCGCATTACCGCCGCCGGGTCGCGCTGGGAGACCGTGTCGGCGGCGCTCATGAGTGGCACGGTCGACGCGATCATGATTGATGAGCCGTTCGCCACCCGTTTGGTGGAGCAGGGCGCCGCGTTCGTGCTGTTCAGCACCGCCAAGCCGCAGGACATGCGCAGCCTGCCGGGCGCGGGCTTTCTGCGCGTCGCGCTCAACGCCCGCCGCGATCGCGCCGAGGGCAACGCCGAGCTGACGGCGAAGGTGGTGCGCATGTTCCAGCGCACGCTCGGCTGGATCGCCACGCACAGCCCCGAGCAGATTGCCGATGCGCTCGCCGTGACCGACCCGACGCAACGGGCGGCACTGGTCACGATCCTGCGCCAGAACCCGCGCCAGTACAGTCGCGATGGCAAGTTCTCGGCGGCGCAACTTGCCGAGACGCAGGTATTCTTTCGCGCCAGCAATGCGGACAACGCCGCGGCGCAGCGGCTGGGGGGGGGGGGG
>CAZVUN010000045.1:6465-20046 GCA_964629975.1 uncultured Acidiferrobacteraceae bacterium
CAGACCTTCGACGTCGTCGTCGATCGCTGGGTGGGGAGAAAGCCGTGACCCGCCCCGCGCCGCCGCGCGCCACGCGCTCGCTGGCAGCGACGGTGGTGTGGCGGCTGCTGGCGGTGCTGGCCGTCGCCCTGATCGTCGGCGTCGGCGCCTTTGCCTGGCTCTATGAGCAAACCCGCCAGGCCGCGCAGGCGCAGCAGCTGGTCAGCACCGCGCGCCATTTCGAGATCCGCTTCGGGGAGATTGACCACGGCTGGCATCTCGCCGCCAAGAATCTGCGCTCGCAGGTGGCGCATACCCGCATCCTGGACGATCGCAGCAACTGGCAGCAGCGCCTGACGGCCTATCTGGTGACCCTCGCCGACGGCATCGTCTTCACCCACGTCCTGCTCGTCGATCCGGCCGGCCGGGTGCGCTTCAGCTACCAGCCCGGCGGGCAGGCGCCCCCGTCCCTGCCGCCGGATCTGACCGCTGACGCCGGCTGGTTGTTCGCGCCCGGCGAGTCCGCGGTGTACCGCATGATCGCATTGCCCATGCTGGTGCAAGGCCAAGGCGGTCACCGCCTGGTGCTGCTGGTGGCGCTGGACAACGTGCTGCTCAGCGCCAGTGTCTACCCCGGGGTCGAGGCGCACCTGCTGTGGCAGGGCCGGGTGGTCGCCAGCTCGCGCGGTAACGCGGTGGTGGGGCGTGCCGCAACCGAGCTCGCGGCGGCTGACAGCGATCAGCGCAGCACCGCGCTGCTCTGGGGAGCGGAGGCCGGCGCCCCGCTCTTGATGTTGCAGCACGAGTCACTCGCCCCGGTGTCCGTGACGGCGGCCGTGCTGCCATTTGCGCTTGCCGGCGGGCTGCTGGCACTGGGCGGCTGGCTGGTATTGGGCGGCTGGGTGGCGCGTCTGGCGGTGCGCCTCGATGTCCTGAAGCAGGCCGCGCGCCGCTTCAGCGGGGCAGATCGCGCGGGCGTGCAGGCCGCCGCCAGCGACATCGAAAGCCGCCTCACGGAATCATCCGGTCACGACGACCTGTCCGATCTCGCGGTGATCCTGGCCGCGGCGATGAAGGCGCGCCTCGCGGCGGAGGATGCCCTGCGCGTGAAGGACGATGCCATCGCCGCA
This sequence comes from uncultured Acidiferrobacteraceae bacterium, assembly GCA_964629975.1. Lineage (GTDB taxonomy): Bacteria > Pseudomonadota > Gammaproteobacteria > Acidiferrobacterales > Sulfurifustaceae. The sequence continues at coordinate 7,575 of CAZVUN010000045.1, forward strand.
TCGCTCAATGCCATGGTGTTCACCGATCTCGCCGGGCGACTGCTGTACGTGAATCGCGCGTTCCTGCAGCTGTGGGGCTATGCACACGAACGCGAGGTCATTGGCCACACGGCGCTCGACTTCACCGCGGAGGCGGCGCAGACCACGCGCGCGCTCGAGGCGTTGCGCGCGTGCGGCAGCTGGTCGGGGGAGCTTGCGGCGCGGCGGCGGGACGGCTCGGTGTTCACGGTGCTGGGCACGGCCACGCTGATCCGCGATGCCGGCGGTCAACCGGTGCAACTCGTGGGATCGTTCTTCGACATCTCGGATCGGCGTCGGGCCGAAGAGCAGGTGCAGCGGCTCAATGCCACGCTCGAGGAGCGCGTGCAGGAGCGCACCGCCGCGCTCGCGGCGGCGGTTCGGGAGCTCGAGGCGTTCAGTTATTCGGTCTCGCACGACCTGCGCGCCCCGTTGCGTGCCATCGACGGCTTCAGCCGCCTGCTGCTCGACGAGCATGCCGCACAACTCAATGCCGAAGGGCATGGGCTCCTCGTGCGAGTGCGCCAGGCCGCGCAGCGCATGGGGGTGCTGATCGACGAGCTGCTCGAGCTTTCGCGCGTCGGACGCGCCGAACTGCGCGTGACCGCGGTGGACCTGTCTGTGCTGGCCGCCGAGGTCGTCGAGCAGCTGCGCATCGCGGAGCCGGCCCGGCGCGTGCAGGTGACGATCGCCCCTGCGCTCAGGGCGCGCGGCGACGAGCGCCTGCTGCGGCTGGTGCTGGAGAACCTGATCGGTAACGCCTGGAAGTACACCTCCCGCACGCCCGACGCACGCATCGAGGTCAGCGCGCTCGAGCACGACGGCGAACGGGTCTTCCGGGCACGCGACAACGGCGTCGGCTTCGACATGGCATACGCCGACAAGCTGTTCCAGCCCTTCCAGCGGCTGCATCGCGCCGGGGAATTCGACGGCACGGGCGTGGGTCTGGCGACCGTGGCGCGCATCGTTCATCGTCACGGCGGGCGCGTGTGGGGCGAGTCGCAACCCGGGGCCGGGGCGACGTTCTTCTTCACGCTCGGCGGCGCCGGCGGGAAGGGGTGACCGACGGAAGATAAATTCATTGCTGCCCAAGGACGGCAAGCGCATGCCCATGGCGAAGATCGATGTCCTGACAACTGGCCGCGGACGCCGCACGCCGGCGAGGAGCGGGCGCGCGCGCTGGCTCACGACCCTGCTCGTACTGCTGGCGCTCGGGGCGGAGGCGGCCAGTGATCCCTACGCGCACGAGGCCATCGCGCAGAGGCGCTATCAGGGCGTCACGCTCAACGTGCTTACGCTCGACACGCCGGTGCTGGGCGAGCCGGTGGTGCGGCACGCGCGCGAGTTCGAGCGGCTGAGCGGCGCCCGGATCAATGTCACGCGTGTGCCGTTTGCCGAGCTCTACCAGGAGACGCTGCTCGGCCTGCGCCAGGGGAAGTACGACGCGCTCACGTTCGGATCGATGTGGATCGCCGACGTCGTGCACTACCTCGAGCCACTGCCCAGGCAGATGCTGGCGTCCGCGCAGTACCGCGACGTGCTGCCACACTACCAGCGCGTGGCGAGCTGGGGCGATACACCGTACCTGGTGCCGATCGACGGCGACCGCCACTACCTGCAATACCGCCGCGACCTGCTCGAGGACCCGCGGTACCGGGCTGAATTCCGCGCCCGCTCCGGCCGCGAGTTGGAGGTGCCGAAGACCTGGCCGCAGTTGCAGGAGATTGCCCGGTTCTTCCACGGCCGCCAGCTGCCCGACGGCGCCGTCATCAGCGGCATCGCCGAGGTGACGGTGAGCGATGCCTTGCTCGGCAACTACTTCATCAAGCGCGCCGCACCCTATGCCAAGCACCCGGCGGTGAAGGGCGGCTTCTACTTCGACCTCGCGACCATGGAACCGCTGGTGAACACACCCGGCTGGGTCGAGGCGCTCAAGGACTTCGTCGCCGCCCAGGATCTCTATCCGATCGGCGGCCAGCGCATGAGCTTCTTCGACACCATCAAGACCTTCGGGCGCGGCAACGTGGTGTTCTCCGACTCCTGGGACGACCCGTTCATCGAGGCGATGGAACCGGACAATCCGCTGCGCAACAAGGTCGCGGCCGCGCTGTCGCCGGGATCGCGCAAGGTCTGGAACCGCAAGACCGGCAGGTGGGACCAGTTCCCTGAGGTGAACTACGCGCCCTACATCGTCTATGGCTGGACCGGCGGTGTGGCCCGCAGCAGCCAGCACAAGCAGGCGGCGTTCGATTTCCTGGGCTTCTACGCCAATCGCAAGAATCACCGGGCCGATCTGCAGGTGGGCCGGTTCGGCATGAATCCCTTCCGCCGCTCCGATCTCGACGAGCGCCTGTGGATCGAGGGGGCCGGGTGGGATCCGCTCGTGGCACGCGCGTACGTGCAGACCCTCGAGCGCCAGGCGCAGAGCAAGAACCGGGTGCTCGATCTGCGCATCCACCGCGGCCAGGAGTACGTGCAGATCCTGGCGGTCGGCGTGTATCGCGCCATCACCGGTCGCGAGTCGCCGCAGGCCGCACTCGATGACGTGGCCCGGCGCTGGAAGCAGCTGACCGAGCGCGTCGGCGTGGACAGGCAGCGCGAGGCCTACCGGCACGTGGTGCGTTTCGAGGACGGCGGGTAGCACCGCCATGAAGATTCGTACCCGCATCATCGGCGCGGCCCTCGTGGTGGTGACGGCCGCCAATATCGTCTATACCGGCTACTTCCTCGACAAGGAGCGACGCGAGGCGCGCGCGCGCCTGCGCGTCACCATCGATGAGACCAACCGCCTGCTCAGGTCGGTGCTGGCCGCACCGCTCTACGACGGCAATGTCGCGCAGCTCGAGGGCGACCTCGATTCGTTCTTTCTCAACCCGGACATCGTCCGCCTGGCGCTTATCGAACATCGCGGGGACATCGCGCTGCGGCGCGAGCGCTCGCACGCGCAGATGCCTGGCGAGCTGATCGAGGAGCGCATCAAGATCGTGCGCGGCATCGATGAGCTGGGTGAGATACGCGTCGCCTATACCACCGCGAACATCGAGCAGCGACTCTTGAAGTCGCGCAACGAACTGCTCCTGTTGTCGCTGGTGTCGGTTCTCGGTCTGGCCGTGGTGATCTTCTTCGTCGCCAAGGGGCTCACCCGCCCGATCGATCGCCTCACCGAGGCGGCACGCGCGATGGCGGCCGGCCGGCTGGCTCAGCAAATCCAGCGGGGCGGCAGCGAAGAGCTGGCCGTGCTCGGCCGCAGCTTCGTGCAGATGCGCGACGCGATCCGCGAAAAGATGGCCGATCTGGCCGAGAAGAACGCGCGGCTGAGCAACGAGATCGCGCAGCGCCGTGAGGCCGAACAGGAGCGCGACCGGCTGATCTCCATTCTGGAGGCGACGACCGACATGGTGGGTATCGCCGATCTGCAGGGCGGCATCCTCTATCTGAATCGGGCCGGGCGGCGTCTGACCGGCATCGGCGAACGTCCGGTGACGGGGCGCAAGATCCCCGAGCTTCATCCGGACTGGGCCACCGGGATGATCATGAACCAAGGCATCCCGGCGGCGATTCGCGACGGCGCCTGGTCCGGCGAGACCGCCTTGCTCGGCGCCGACGGCCGCGAGATCCCCGTGTCGCAGGTGATCCTGAGCCACCGCGATGCGCATGGCCAACTCGAGTACCTGTCCACGGTCATACGCGACACCAGCGAGCGCCAGGAGGCGCAACGCCGGTTGCAGGCGCGCGATGAGCTGCTGCGCCGGCTGTCCGAGCGGGTGCCGGGCGTGATCTACCAGTACCGCATGTATCCGGATGGACGCTCGTGCTTTCCCTACGCGAGCGAAGGCATCCGCGACATCTACGAGCTCACCCCGGAGCAGGTACGCGCGGATGCCACGCCGGTCTTCGGGCGTCTGCACCCGGAGGACGCCGAAGCGGTAGCCCATTCGATCATGCAGTCGTTTCGGGCGCTGACGCCGTGGCGGCTCGAGTACCGCGTGCGGCTGCCGCAGCGCGGCGAACGCTGGGTGCGCGGCGAATCGGTACCGGAGCGGCTCGAGGACGGCAGCGTGCTGTGGCACGGCTACATCAACGATGTCACCGCGTCACGGCGCGCCCAGGAAGAGCTGCAGCGCGCCTACGGCGAGAACCGCGCCGTCACGCAGGCGGTGCGTGACATCCTGTTCATGTTGAATCCGGCGGGCGAGCTGCTGTGGTGGAACCGGCGCGCCGAGGAGGTCACCGGGCTCACGCCGGCGCAGCTGCGCGGCCGGCCCGGCACCGCGTTCTTCCACGAGGACGACCGCGCGGTCGCGGCGCAGGCGCTTGCGCGGGCCGCAGCCACGGGCTATGCCGAGATCGAGGCGCGCGTGCTGACGGTGGACGGACCCACCGACTACCAGTTCAACGGTGTGCGCGTGCTGGACGAAGGCGGCCGCCTGCTGGGCGTCGCCGGCTCGGGGCGCGATGTGAGCGAACGCAAGCGCGCCGAACAGGCGCTGCGCGAGAGCGAGGCGCGCTTTCGCGCCATCATCGAGGCCTCGCCGGTGCCGTACGCGCTCAATGATGACCAGCAGAACATCGTCTACCTCAACCCCGCGTTCGTCGAGACCTTTGGCTACACGCGCAACGACATCCTGACACTGGCGCACTGGTGGTCGCGCGCCTGCCCCGATCCGGCCTATCGGCAGCGCATGATGACCGAGTGGGCGGCGCGTCTCGATCGCGCCCGCCAGCACGGCACGGCGTTCGCGCCGCTGGAGCTCGAGGTCCGCGCCCAGGACGGCTCGCGCCATGTGGTGGTGGCGTCGGCGGCGTCGCTCGGGCGTGCCTTTGCCGGCACGCATCTGGTCATGCTCTATGACGTCACCGAACGCAAACGCGCCGAGGACGAAATCCGCAGTCTGAACGCCACGCTCGAGGAGCGCGTGCGCGCGCGCACCGCCGATCTCGAGGCGGCGCTGCGGGAGCTCGAGGCCTTCAGCTATTCGGTGTCGCACGACCTGCGCGCGCCGCTGCGTGCCATTGACGGGTTCTCGCGCATCGTGCTCGAGGACCACGGGGCGCAGCTCGCGCCCGAGGCGCGCGGCTATCTCGAGCGTGTGCGCAGTGCCGTACAGCGTATGGGCATGCAGATCGACGATCTGCTCGAGCTGTCGCGCGTCGGGCGCGCCGAGATGCGCCTGGCCACGGTTGATCTCACCCGGCTGGCGCACGAGGTGGTCGAGCAGCTGCGTGCCGGCGATCCGGCGCGGGCGGTGCAGGTCACGATCGCGCCGGGCATGGCCGGGCAGGGCGATGAGCGCCTGCTGCGGCTGGTGCTGGGAAACCTGCTCGGCAATGCCTGGAAGTACACGCGCCGCACGCCCGCTGCCCGCGTCGAGTTCAGTGCCGCGCCGCAGCGCGATGAGACGGTGTATCGCGTGTGTGACAACGGCGCCGGCTTCGACATGGCCTACGCGGACAAGCTGTTCCGGCCGTTTCAGCGGCTGCATCGGCTGGAGGAGTTCGAGGGCACGGGCGTTGGCCTGGCCATCGTCGCGCGCATCGTGGCCCGCCATGGCGGACGCGTCTGGGCCGAAGGTCAGCCAGGGCAAGGGGCGTGCTTTTCCTTTGCCCTGCCAGTGGCCCGGAGCGCGGCGTCGGGGCCCCGCCGGTCATGACGCCGGTTGGCGGCTGTGCCGATGTCGGCGCGACCGACGGGTCGGTTTTCACCTGATGCCCGCGTGGGTATTCGGGTGCGGGTCGGTGCGCTCAATCGGCAGGCGGAGGTGGGCCGGGCACCGGCGGCTATGCTAGGTAGACGGGCGCGGGGCGGCGACGCGCACTTGGCGGCGCGGGCCGGTTGCGGCAGCCTGCAGTCCCGGACAAGACAGCGCGAATGCGGGAGGGGGCATGACCAGAAACGGTACGATCCTGTTGGTCGAGGACAACCCGGACGATGAGGCGCTCACGCTGCGGGCGCTGAAGAAGAACAACATCCTCAACGAGGTGGTGGTCGCACGCGATGGGGTCGAGGCGCTCGATTACCTGTTCGGTACCGGCACGCATGCCGGGCGCGATGTCAGCGACGCGCCGCCGGTCGTGCTGCTCGATCTCAAGCTGCCGAAGATCGACGGACTCGAGGTGCTGCGCCGGCTGCGCGCCGATGCGCGCACCCGCCTGCAGCCGGTGGTGATTCTCACCACCTCGAACGAAGATCGCGATGTGATATCCAGCTACGAGCTCGGCGCCAACAGCTACATTCGCAAGCCGGTGGATTTCAGCGAGTTCATCGAGGCGGTGCGCCAGCTCGGGCTCTACTGGCTGGTATTGAACATCTCGCCGCCACCTCAGGGATGAAGGCATGAGCATGCCGCTGCGGGTCCTGCTGGTCGAGGACTCGGAAGACGACGCCATGTTGCTGTTGCGCGAGCTGCGCAGGGGCGGCTATGCGCCGCAGCACCGGCGCGTGGATTCGGCGGCGGATCTGGAAGGCGCGCTGGCCGACGGCCCCTGGGACATCGTCGTCACGGACCACAACCTGCCGGGCTTCAGCTCGGCAGCCGCACTCGAAATCGTCAAGCGCTCCGGCACCGACCTCCCGGTGATCATCGTGTCCGGCTCGATCGGCGAGGACATCGCGGTCGAGGCAATGAAGGGCGGCGCGCACGACTACATCATGAAGGACAACCTCGCGCGCCTGGTGCCAGCGATCGCGCGCGAGCTGCGCGAGGCGCAGACGCGCCAGGCCCACCGGCGCGCGCAGGAGACCATCCGGCATCTGGCCTTTCACGACGCGCTCACCGGGCTCGCCAACCGCCACGAGTTCGAGACGCGCGTCAAGCACGCGATCGAGGCGGTGCGTCACGGCGGGCAGCACGCGCTGCTGTACCTCGACCTCGACCAGTTCAAGATCATCAACGACACCTGCGGGCATACCGCGGGCGATGAGCTGCTGCGCCAGCTGGCGGTTCTGCTCAAGCAGCCGATCCGCGACAACGACACGCTGGCGCGCCTTGGGGGCGATGAGTTCGGCGTGCTGCTCGCGCGCTGCTCGCTCGAGCAGGCGCAGAGCGTCGCCGAGCGCATGTTGCAGCTGGTGCGCGACTTCCGTTTTTCCTGGGCCGAGCGCACCTTCAATATCGGGGCGAGCATCGGGCTGGTCATGATCGCCGACCCCGGCCAGACGCTCACCGACCTGCTGCGCGCTGCCGACATGGCCTGCTACGCCGCCAAGGACAAGGGGCGCAACCGCATTCATGTCTACCGCCCGGGCGATGCGGAGCTGCTGCGCCGCCACGGCGAGATGGAGTGGGTGGCGCACCTCAATGAGGCGCTGGCGCAGGAGCGCTTCGAGCTGCACCAGCAGCGCATCGTCGCACTCGCGCCGGACCGGGCCGCCGGGGCGTACCACGAGTTCCTGCTGCGCCTGAAGGATACGAACCAGCGGCTGATCCTGCCGGGTGCCTTCATTCCCGCGGCCGAGCGTTACAACCTCATGCCGCAGCTCGATCGCTGGGTCGTGCGTCACGCGCTCGGCTACCTCGCCGCGCAGCGCGCGCGCGGCGCCGCACGCATGGAGATGTGTTTTCTCAATCTGTCCGGCGCCACGGTGAGCGATGACGACTTCTTTCGCGACGTGCGCCAGGCCTTGCAGCGCAGTGGTGTGCCACCCGCGATGATCTGTTTCGAGATCACCGAGACCGCGGCCATCGCCAACCTGCCGGGCGCACTTGACTTCATCGGGCAGGCCAAGGGTCTCGGCTGCCGCATTGCGCTCGACGATTTCGGTGCCGGCCTGAGCTCGTTCTCCTATCTCAAGACCATTCCCGCCGACTATCTCAAGATCGATGGCAGCTTCGTGCGCGACATGCTGGACGACCCGATGGACAGCGCGATCGTCGAGTCGGTGCAGCGCATCGCGCGCGTCGCGGGACTGCAGACCATCGCCGAATTCGTCGAATCCGACGCGATCCGCCAGCGTCTCGTGGAGATCGGCGTCGACTACGCGCAGGGTTACGGCATCCACCGCCCCGAGCCGCTCGCGCCACTCGCCGCCGCGCCGCCCTGAAGGCCGGGGCCCGGCCGCGCGGGTGGCGGCCGACTTGCCGCGCCCCGTCGCCCTGCGGTATATGGTCCGCCGGACACCCGGGGCACTCGCCGCTCTGGCAGGCGGGCGAGCGGCAGTGGCAGCCCCGCACGGGAGGAATTCGAATGAGAGCCATCGCGTTGACGGCCTACGGCGGTCCCGAGCAGTTGCAGCTGATGGAGCTGCCGACACCGGTGCCGGCGGATGACGAGGTGCTGATCGAAGTTGTGTGCGCCGGCGTCAACCCGGTCGACTGGAAGATCCGCGAGGGCCGCCTCAAGGAGCGCATGCCCAACGCGTTCCCGCTCATTCCCGGCTGGGACGCCGCCGGCACGGTCGCGGCGGTGGGACGCAACGTCAGCACGTTCAAAGGCGGCGAGCGCGTATTCGCCTACTGCCGCAAGCCGGTGATCCAGTGGGGCACGTATGCCGAGTACGTCACCATGGACGCGGCACACGTGGCACCCATGCCCGCGAATCTCGACTTTGCGCAGGCCGCGGCGATCCCGCTCGCCGGCCTGACTGCCTGGCAGTCATTGTTCGACAGCGCCTGCCTCGATCGCGGCCAGCGCGTGCTGATCCATGCCGGCGCCGGCGGGGTCGGCAGTCTCGCGATCCAGCTGGCGCGTCATGTCGGCGCCACGGTCTACACGACCGCCTCGGCCAGCAACCATGACTACGTGCGCTCGCTCGGCGCCGATCACGCCATCGACTACACACGCGAGGATTTCGTGGCGGCCATGCAGCGACTCGTGCCCGACGGCGTGGACGTGGTGTACGACACGGTCGGCGGCGAGGTCTATCGCAGGAGCTACGCCGTGCTCAAGCGCGGCGGCTACCTCGTGTCGATCCTGGAGCAGCCGGACGATGCGCTCATGGCGCACCACGGCGTGCGCGCCGGCTACGTGTTCGTGCGTCCCGACGGCGAGCAGCTCGGTGCCCTTGCCTATCTCATCGAGACGGGCGCGGTACGCGCGCCGCAGATCGAGGAGCTGCCGCTCACGGACGCCGCCACTGCACAGGAGAAGAACCGCGCGCGCCACGTGCGCGGCAAGATCGTGCTGCGCATTCGCTGACGCCCAAGCCGCAGCCCCTCCCGAGGGCGGTGGGTGCGGCGCGGCCGGGCGCGCCTGCCCGCCTGTGCCGTACAATGCACCCTTCGACCCGACATCCACCGGCAGCCGGTGCACCGTCCGAACGCCCCATGTCACCCGACCCAGCGACTCGCTCGCTGCCGCGCACGGCGCCACCGCCGATAACACGCGGCACCCTCCGCCGCGTTGCCGAGGACTTCGTGGTCGACGAGCAGCTCGGCTTCGAGCTGTCCGGCGCGGGCGAGCACGTATGGTTGCGGCTCAGCAAGCGCGCCATCAACACCGAGCAGCTGGCGCGCACACTGGCGCGTATCGCCGGCGTACCGGCGCGCGCGGTCGGCTATGCCGGTCTCAAGGACCGCCATGCCGTCACCCGCCAGTGGTTCAGTGTGCAGCTGCCGGGGCGCGAGGTGCCCGACTGGCAACGCGGGCTGCCCGATGGCGTCGAGCTGCTCGAGACCGTGCGCCACACGCGCAAGCTGCAAAAGGGTGCGGCGGCCGGCAACCGCTTCACCATCACCTTGCGCGACTGCATCGGCGCGCCTGAGGCGCTGGCACGCCGGCTCGCCACGATGGCGCAGCACGGCGTGCCCAACTATTTCGGCGAGCAGCGCTTCGGTCACGATGCCGGTAATCTCGCGCACGTGCGCGCGCTGTTCGCCGGGCGCGAGACCGTGCACGATCGCCACCGGCGCGGACTGTATCTCTCGGCGGCGCGCTCGCACCTGTTCAACGCAGTGCTGGCGCAACGCGTGCGCGACGGCACCTGGGGGCAGTTGCTCGATGGCGAGGCGGTGATGCTCGCGGGCAGCCGCAGCTTCTTCGCGGCTGCCCGCATCGATGCCACCCTGCGGGCGCGGCTCGCGCAGCATGACGTGCACCCAAGCGGACCGCTATGGGGGCGCGGTGAGCTGCCGACGCAGGGCGCGGTGCGCGCCCTGGAGGAGGCCGTCGCGGCGCACGAGGCGGAACTGGTACGCGGGCTGGCGGCCGAGGGCCTGCGCCAGGAGCGACGCCCGCTGCGGCTGTTGCCGCAGGCGCTCACCGCGCAGTGGGCGGATGCCGCGACCCTCGTCCTCAGTTTCGCGCTGCCCGCCGGCAGCTACGCCACCACGCTGTTGCGCGAGCTGGCCGATTATCACGATGCCACGCGCGAGCGGCCGCCGGTGGCCGCCGCCGCCGACAGGTCCTGACCGCCGCCATGGCCCCTTCCGACCGCCCCGGGTCGATTCTGCAGGTGGCAGTTGCCGTGGTGCAGCAGGACGACGGCCGCGTGCTGCTCGCCGAGCGACCGCCCGGCAAGCCGTGGGCCGGTTACTGGGAGTTTCCGGGCGGCAAGATCGAGACGGCGGAAAGTGCGCTGCAGGCGTTGACGCGCGAGCTGCACGAGGAGCTCGGTATCGAGGTCGATGCCGCGTTCCCGTGGTTGACGTACGAGCACCGCTACCCGCAGATGGCTGTGCGCCTGCACTTCTTCCGCGTGCTCGCCTGGCACGGCACGCCCCAGGGGCGCGAGGGCCAGCGCGTGTCGTGGCAGAACCCCGCGGCGCTGCAGGTCGGTCCGTTGTTGCCGGCGAACGCCCGGGTCTTGCAGTCGCTCGGCCTGCCGCCGGTCTATGCCATCACCAACGCCCGCCGCTACGGCGTAACCGAGTTCATGGCGCGCCTCGAACGCGCATTGGATCGTGGCGTGCGCCTCCTGCAGGTGCGCGAGCCTGACATGAGCGCCGAGCAACTTGCAGAGTTTGTGCGCCATGTGGTGGGCCTCGCCCACGCGCGTGGCGCGCGGGTGCTGGTCAACGGCGATGCCGCCATTGCCGAGCGCGCCGGCGCCGACGGCATGCACCTGCCGGCCCGGGAGCTCATGCAGCTGGGCGCGGCGCCGACGGCGCCGCTGTGGGCCGCCTCGTGCCACGACGCGGCCGAGCTGGCACGCGCCGCCGAGCTGGGCGCGAGCTTCGTGGTGTTGTCACCGGTATTGCCAACGCCGAGCCACCCGGGCGCACCGGGCATGGGCTGGGAGCGGTTCGCGCAACTGGTGCGCGACTATCCGCTGCCGGTCTATGCCCTGGGCGGGATGAAGCGCGAATTGCTAGCTACCGCGATGCGCCACGGCGCACACGGCGTGAGCTTGCTGAGCGGCATCTGGTGATTGCATGGCGGGGCGGACTTCGGCAGGCACGCCGCGCGCGGCGAGGACCGTGTTACCATCTTGCCGCGTATTGCGCACCGGGAAACCGCGGGAAGGCAGAACATGACCACACCCATAACCAAGCTGGGCCGCCGGGCACTGACAGTCGTTGAAGATGTCGGTCTGATCGTGATCGCCACCGCCACCGTCATCGCGTTCGGTCTGGAAGTGCTGATCATGATCGAGCAAGGGCGGGTCACGCTCGCCGACCTGCTACTGATGTTCATCTACCTCGAGGTGCTGACGATGGTCGGCCTGTACCTGTCGTCCGGTCAACTGCCGGTGCGCATGCCGTTGTATATCGGCATGGTGGCGCTGGCGCGCTATCTGGTGCTCGACATGAAGGAGATGGACGCCTGGCGGATGCTCGCCGTGGCCGCTGCCGTCTTGCTTCTCGCCGCCGCCGTGCTGGTCATCCGCTACGGTCACGTGCGTTACCCCTACGGCCGGGAAGACTAGGTCATGCACGGCGGTCCTCTGAAGCGGCCGTGCGAGGGCAGCACGGCCCGCGCGCGCCGGTGACCGTCGATGGGCCAGCTCAACTACAACCACCTGCATTACTTCTGGGTGGTCGCAAAAAAGGGTTCGATTGCGCGCGCGGCCGAAACACTGTACCTCACGCCGCAGACCATCAGCGGCCAGCTGCGCACGCTCGAGGAAACCCTCGGTACCAAGCTATTCCGCAAGCACGGACGCGGGCTCGCGCTCACCGACAGCGGTGAGCTGCTGTTTCAGTATGCCGACGAGATGTTTCGCCTCGGTACCGAGCTCGAGGGTGTGCTCACCGGGCGCAGCGGCGCGGGCGCGCACGCACTCAAGGTCGGGGTGGCCGATGCCGTGCCCAAGCTCATCGCCTATCGGCTGCTCGAGCCGGCGTTGCACCTGCGCGAGCCGGTGCGGCTCTCCATCCAGGAGGGCGGATTCGACGAGCTGCTCGCGCAGCTCGCCGTACACCGTCTCGATGTCGTGATCGCCGATGCGCCGCTGGCACCGGGCGCCAACGTGCGCGCCTTCAGCCATCCGCTCGGCGAGTGCGGCGTGACGTTTTTCGCCGCGCCGGCGCTCGCGCGCAAGCTCGCGCGCGGCGTGCCGCGCGCGCTGCACGAGGCG
>CAZVUN010000046.1:0-19891 GCA_964629975.1 uncultured Acidiferrobacteraceae bacterium
GCACGAGGCGCCGTGGCTCGCGCCGGCCGCCGGCACGCCGTTGCGGCGCGCGCTCGAGGCATACTTCGAGGAAAGCGACGTGCGCCCGCGCCTGGTGGCGGAGTTCCAGGACAGTGCGCTGCTCAAGACCTTCGCCCACGCCGGGCACGGCGTGTTCGCGGCCCCGAGCGCGATCGAGGCCGAGGTGCGGGTCCAGCACGGCGTCCAGGCCATTGGCCGCACCGATCGTATTCGCGAGCGCTTCTATGCCATTTCCGCGGAGCGCCAGTTGAAGCACCCGGCGGTGGTCGCGATCCGCGCCGCCGCGCACGACGACATCTTCCGTCGCTGAAGGCGCGGCACGCGGGCCATGCGCAACAAGTTCCTCGGCACGGGCGAGGCCGGCTACCACCCGCTGCGCAAGCTGCGCATCGTGCTGGTCGGGCTGCGTTATGCGGTGCTGTACGACTTCAGCGTCGCCTACAAGCTGGTGGTGTCAGTGCTGGTGCTGGCCGCCGCATTTGCCTTGCGTCAGTGGATCGATGCCTTGCTCGTGATCGTCGCCACCGGCATGGTGCTCACCGCCGAGCTGCTCAACAGCGCGATCGAGGCGGTGTGCGACTACCTCAAGACCGAGCGCGACGAGCGCATCAAGGTCATCAAGGACGTCGCCGCCGCCGCGGCCGGCGTGAGCATCGCGGTGTGGCTCGTGGTGCTGGTGTTCGAGTTCAGCCGCCTCTGGCCGCTCATTGCCAGTCGCTGGCTCTGAGCGCGAGCGGCACGCGGCAGGTCGCGCGCGTGTGCACGTACGCCATCAGTACCAGGAACAGCGCGGCGAGCGCCACGGCCGCCAGCGGTTCGGCACGCAACGCATAGAGACTGGCCGCCGCCGGAATCAGCAGCATGGCCGAGGCCACTCGCTTGGTGCGCCGGTCGAGACAGCGCTCGCGCTCCCAGCGCATGAGCGGCGGCCCGAGCCACGGATGGGCGAGCAGCCACCGATGCCACGCCGGCACCGAGCGCGCGAAGGCGGCGGCGGCCAGCACGAAGAACACCATGCCCGGCACCAGCGGCAGCAGCACGCCGACGATACCGAGAAGCAAGAAGACGATGCCGGCAATGGCGTAACCGGCGCGCAGGACTGTGTTCACAATGACGATGCTCCACTCGGGCGCCCCGGCAGCATGCCGACCGCGCGGTCCGACAGTGGGCACTCTAGGGGCGAGGCATGCGCCCCACCAGCGGAAAATTCCTGTCGCAGTCTTCGGTACTGTCGAGGTGTGCGCCGTGCTTCCCGCAGAAAAAACCGTACGGTGCCTGCGGAACAATCGACTTTTCCTCGTCACCCGCCGGCCGCATACTGCGGACAGAGTTGCGCAGCTGGTGGTCGGGCGCTTGGGACGTCGCGCCGCTGCCCCCATATGCAATCGAGCTAGGGGCGCCGCCCAGGTGGCCCGGAGGAAGAGATGGATAAGCGCAAGTTAAACAACGCCCTGTTCGGTGTCCTGTTCGCCGTGTGGCTCGCCTACCTGTTCGGACTGTTCAATGTCCCGGGCGGCGCGAGCGCGCGTCCGCAGGAGCTCGACTACACCCAGTTCATCACCGAGGTGCAGGCCGGCAAGGTCGAGCAGGTGCGGATCCAGGGGCGCGAGATTGAGGGCACGCGCCGCGACGGCTCCGCCTTCAAGACGCTGGAACCCGGCGATCCCGGCCTGGTCGGCGATCTTATCACGCACAAGGTAAGGATCCAGGCGCTGCCGCCGGCACAGCCGAGCTTTCTCGCGCAGCTCTTCTGGAGCATCCTGCCGATCGCGCTGCTCGTGGTCGCGTGGATCTGGATGATGAAGCGCAGCAGTGCGGGCGGCGGGCCGGGCGGCCTGTTCTCCTTCGGCAAGAGCCGGGCGCGCGCCATCTCGGCCGAGGAGGTCAAGGTCACGCTCGATGACGTCGCCGGCGTGGACGAGGCCAAGCAGGAGGTGGCCGAGATCGTCGAGTTGCTGCGCAGCCCCGACAAGTTCCGCCGCCTCGGCGGCAAGATCCCGCGCGGCGTGCTCATGGCCGGCCCGCCCGGCACCGGCAAGACGCTCTTGGCCAAGGCCATCGCCGGCGAGGCCCGGGTGCCGTTCTTCTCGATCTCGGGGTCGGACTTCGTCGAGATGTTCGTCGGTGTCGGCGCCTCGCGCGTGCGCGACCTGTTCGAGCAGGCCAAGAAGCAGTCACCGTGCATCATCTTCATCGACGAGATCGACGCCGTCGGCCGCCATCGCGGCGCGGGCTTGGGCGGCGGTCACGACGAGCGCGAGCAGACGCTCAACGCCCTGCTGGTCGAGATGGACGGGTTCTCCGGCAACGAGAGCGTCATCGTCATCGCCGCCACCAACCGCCCGGACGTGCTCGACCCGGCGCTGCTGCGCCCCGGCCGCTTCGACCGCCAGGTGGTGGTCGGTCTGCCGGACGTGGTCGGGCGCGAGCAGATCCTCAAGGTGCACGCGCGCAAGGTGGCGCTCGCCGAAGACGTCGAGCCCAAGGTGCTGGCGCGCGGCACGCCGGGATTCTCCGGGGCGGACCTCGCCAACCTGGTGAACGAGGCGGCGCTCATCGCCGCGCGCGCCAACAAGCGCCTCGTGGACATGAGCGACTTCGAGCGCGCCAAGGACAAGATCCTGATGGGCGCCGAGCGCCGCTCGCTCGTGATGAGCGAGGCGGAGAAGCGCCTCACCGCCTACCACGAGGCGGGCCACACCATCGTCGGGCGGCTGGTGCCGGAGCACGACCCGGTGCACAAGGTGAGCATCATCCCGCGCGGGCGGGCGCTCGGTGTCACGCTGTTCCTGCCGGAGCGCGACCGCCTGAGCGCAAGCAAGCGCCTGCTCGAGTCGCAGATCTCGAGCCTGTTCGGCGGGCGTGTGGCCGAGGAACTGATCTACGGGAAGGAGGCGGTCACCACCGGTGCGCAGAACGACATCGAGCGCGCCACGGCGATCGCACGCAACATGGTCACGCGCTGGGGCTTGTCCGAAAAGCTCGGGCCGCTCGCCTACCAGGAGGAGGAGGGCGAGGTGTTCCTCGGGCGCAGCGTCACCCAGCACAAGCATGCCTCGGATGAGACCGCGCGCCTGATCGACGAGGAGGTGCGCGCGATCATCGACCGCAACTACGAGCGCACGCGCCGCCTGCTCACCGAGAACATCGACAAGCTGCACGCCATGGCCGCGGCGCTGATGGAGCACGAGACCCTCACGAGCGAGCAGATCGACGACATCATGGCCGGCCGCGCGCTGCGCGGCCCGGCGCCACGCAGCGGCGACAGCGGTGGCGCGGCATCGCCGCGCGCACCGGCACCGATCCGGCCGATCGGCGGACCGGTGGCGCAGAGCTGAGGGAAGGCGTGGTGCCGGGACACGCCGTGCGCGACGGTAACGAAAACGCGTCGCGCCGGCTTCTCGCCGCGAGTGATCTTTCCGTGCGCACAGGGCGCGCGCTCGCGCCTGCCCGCCGGCTTGGCGGTCGCATGGCAGAGCGCGCACCGCACATCGACACGCAGGTCACGGTCGGCAACGCCTTCGTCGGGACCATCCGTCAGGCGCGCTGGCGCGCGCGAAGCGCAGATCCGGCGCCTGCATGACCACGGCCGGGACAAGGCGCGCGCCCCGCTCGACGAACGGGTCGGTGCGAGCGGGCTCGACCGGGCGCGCGTGTCCACGTTGCTGCGTCGCGGCCATGCGGCCGCAGTGATCCGGTGCGCACGCTCGGCGGATCACTTCGATCGGGCGGTGATCGGTACCCACGGACTTGCCGGCCTGCGCTTCCAACTGCCCGGCAGCGTGGCCGAGCAGGCGCTGCGCGAGGCGCCGTGGCGGGGGTGCGGCCAACGCGGCTGCAGTTCGCGCTGCCCTGAGCGGCGTCACGCACAGACGTGCAGCAGACAAGTCAGCCGTAAACCAACAAGCGGGAGGCAAGCGTGCCCGAGACAGTCGGCGCGTGGTGGATGTGGGTGGGGTTCGTGGCGTTCGTGCTCGCCATGATCGCCGTGGACATCGTGTTCCTGCGCGCCAGGGGCGCGCACAAGGTGTCGGTGCGCGAGGCCGGCGCCTGGTCGCTGCTGTGGGTGTTGCTGGCGCTCGCCTTCAATGCGTGGCTGTGGTGGTACCTGGACGGCAGCGCCGGCCGCACCGTGGCCGACGAGAAGGCGCTCGAGTTCCTGACCGGCTACCTGATCGAGAAGTCGCTCGCCGTCGACAACATCTTCGTGTTCATCATGATCTTTACGTTCTTCGCGGTGCCGGCCGAGTACCAGCGGCGCGTGCTGCTGTACGGCGTGCTCGGCGCGATCGTGATGCGCGCGGTCATGATCCTGGCCGGTGCCTGGTTGCTGGCGCACTTTCACTGGGTCCTGTACCTGTTCGGCGCGTTCCTGGTGCTGACCGGGATCAAGATGCTGGTGTTCGCCGAGCAGGACCCCGATCTCGCCAGCAATCCGGTGTTGCGCTGGATGCGCGGGCACCTGCGCATCACCGATCGGTACCATGGCGATCGCTTCCGCGTGCGGCAGGACGGGGTGCGCTGGTTCACGCCGCTGTTCCTGGTGCTGGTGCTGGTCGAGCTGAGCGACCTGGTATTCGCGATCGACAGCATCCCGGCCATCTTCGCGGTGACGGATGATCCGTTCATCGTGTTCACGTCCAACATCTTCGCGATCCTCGGCCTGCGCGCCATGTATTTCCTGCTGGCCGACGTTGCCGACCGCTTCCACCTGCTCAAGTACGGGCTGGCGCTCATCCTCGTGTTCATCGGCGCCAAGATGCTGATCGTCGATGTCTACAAGATTCCGATCCTGATCGCCCTCGGCGTGGTGGTGCTGGTGCTCGTGAGCTCCGTGGTGGCGAGCCTGATGGTGCCGCGGCGTGCGCGCAGCGGCGCTCGCGACTGAGCCGGTCGGACCGGTCGCGGGCGCCCGCGCGGCGTGCGTTGCGCTGCCGCGCAATGCTCTGGAACAATGATGCGGCGGTCGCGCCCGTGCGCGCGGCCAATCCTCTGGCGGGAGCCGATTGCCCATGATGGCGGTGATCTTTGTGCTGGGTCTGGTGACGCTGGTGGCCGGCGCCCAGCTGCTGGTGCGCGGCGCCTCGAAGCTGGCGCTGTCGTTCGGTATCTCGCCGCTCGTGGTCGGGCTCACCGTGGTCGCGTTTGGCACCAGCGCGCCCGAGCTGGCAGTGTCGGTGCAGTCCTCCTGGGGCGGGCAGGTCGACATCGCGCTCGGCAATGTGATCGGCAGCAACATCTTCAATGTGCTGTTCATCCTCGGGCTGTCGGCCGTGATCGCGCCGCTCGTGGTCGCGCCACAGCTCATCCGCCAGGAGGTGCCGATCATGCTCGGCGCCTCGCTGCTGCTGTTCCTGCTCGCGCTCGACGGTGCCATCGGCCGTCTCGACGCCGCACTGTTGTTCGGTCTGCTGATCGCCTACACGGTGTTCCTGATCCGCCAGAGCCGGCGGGAGCAGAAGGCCACGCGCGAGGAGTATGCGCAGGAGTTCGGCGGTACCGGCAGTCGCTGGGACCGGCATTGGGCCGTGCAGATGGCGCTGATCGCCGCAGGACTTGCGCTTCTCGTGCTCGGTGCCAACTGGCTGGTCGATGCGGCGGTGAGCCTCGCGCGCCTGTTCGGTTTGAGCGAGCTGGTGATCGGACTGACCATTGTCGCGGCCGGTACCTCGCTGCCCGAGGTCGCGACCTCGGTGGTGGCGACCGTGCGCGGGGAGCGCGACATCGCGGTCGGCAACGTGATCGGCAGCAACGCCTTCAACATCCTTGCGGTGCTCGGGGTCTCCGGCCTGCTCGCGCCGCAGGCGCTGCCGGTGCCAGCGGCCATGCTCAATTTCGACCTGCCGGTCATGATCGCGGTCGCCGCGGCCTGCCTGCCGATCTTCTTCACCGGCCACGTGATCGCGCGCTGGGAGGGCGTTCTGTTCCTGTGCTATTACGCCGCCTATACCGCCTACCTGCTGCTCGCGGCGCAACGCCATGACGCGCTCGCCACCTATGGCACGGTGATGGCGACCGTCGTCCTGCCGCTGACCGCCGTCACGCTGGTCGTGGTCGCCTGGCGCGAGTGGCACGCGCGGCGGCACTGACACGGCGCCCGCGCTGTCAGGATCACGCTGTCGCACATGTAAGGGGGAACGAGACATGACGCAAACCGCATCGACGGGCAGCGGCGAATGGTGCGCCCGGCTGGCGGGCTGGATCGAACAGCCGCGCATTCAGAACACGGTGATCGCCCTGATCGTCGTGAACGCGATCATCCTCGGTCTGGAGACCAGCGCCGCGATCATGGCCCAGTGGGGCGCGCTGCTCACGGCGCTCGATGCCGCGATCCTCGCGGTGTTCGTGGTCGAGATCGTGCTGCGCATCGTCGTGCACCGCTGGGCGTTCTTCCGCGATCCGTGGAGCGTGTTCGACTTCCTGGTAGTTGCGATCGCGCTCGTTCCGGCGGCCGGACCGTTCGCGGTACTGCGCGCCTTGCGCGTCCTGCGCGTGCTGCGCCTGCTCACCATGGTGCCGAGCATGCGCCGGGTGGTCGGCGGGCTGCTCGCGGCGATCCCGGGGCTGGCCTCGGTGATCGCCATCATCGGCATCATCTTCTATGTGGCCGCGGTCATTGCCACGCAACTGTTCGGCGCGCACTTCCCGGAGTGGTTCGGCACGCTCGGCGAGAGCGCCTACACGCTGTTCCAGGTGATGACGCTCGAGAGCTGGTCGATGGGCATCGTGCGCCCGGTGATGGAGGTGTATCCGCGGGCGTGGCTGTTCTTCGTTCCCTTCATCCTGATCGCGACGTTCACCATGCTGAATCTTTTCATTGCCATCAACGTAAACGCCATGCAGGCGCACGCCACCCAGCAGCAGGAGAAGACCGTGATCGCGGTGGCGAGCGCGACGCGCGAAGTGGACCGGCATGTGCAGGAGCACCTCGAGCGCATCGAGGCGGAGTTGCGCGCCTTGCGCCAGCGCCTGGCACGCGACCCGGCTGATCCGGGCTGATTCGGTTACCCCCGGCCGCTGGCACGGTTTGGGCGCCGGACGCGCTAGAATCCGCAACCATGACCCTCACCGAGCTGCGCTATATCGTGGCGCTGGCGCGCGAGAAGCACTTCGGCCGCGCCGCCGAGGCCTGCTTCGTGAGCCAGCCGACCCTGAGCGTGGCGGTGAAGAAACTCGAAGAAGAGCTCGGGGTCACGCTCTTCGAGCGCGGCAAGACCGAGGTCGCGGTGACCCCGGTCGGCGAGCGCGTGGTCGAGCAGGCGCGCCGCGTGCTCGAGGAGCTGGAGGGCGTCAAGCGCATCGCGCGCGAGGCGCGCGATCCCCTCGCCGGCCCATTGCGCCTCGGCGCGATCTACACCGTCGGGCCTTATCTCTTCCCGCGCCTCGTGCCCATCCTGCACGACACCGCGCCGCAGATGCCGCTCGTGATCGAGGAGAACTACACCGCGCGCCTGCGCGAGCGCCTGGTCGCGGGCGAGCTCGATGCGGTGCTGGTGTGCCTGCCGTTCGAGGAGCCGGGTGTGGTGACGCTGCCGCTCTACGACGAGCCGTTCATGGTGATGGTGCCGGCCAAGCACGCGTGGGCGAAACGCAAGATGATTCCGACCGACGATCTCGCCAAGGAGACCGTGCTGCTCTTGGGGGCCGGACACTGTTTCCGCGACCAGGTGATCGAGGCCTGCCCGAGCTGCGTGGGGCCGCCGGCCGCCGAGGGCGGGTTGCAGAAGGCGGTGGAGGGCAGTTCCATCGAGACCATCCGCCACATGGTCGCCTCCGGCATGGGCATCACGGTGCTGCCGTGCACGGCGGCGAGCGGGCCCGGACACTACGCGAGCAAGCTCACCGAGATTCGCCCGTTCACCGATCCGCCCAAGCGGCGTGTGGCGCTCGCCTGGCGCGTCACCTTCCCGCGCCCGCAGGCGATCGAGGCGCTGCGCCAGGCGATCCGCGCCTGCGCGCTCGACTGCGTCACCTACCTCGGCCACCCCACCGCCTGACTCGCCACGAGCCCTACAGATATACTCGCTGTGCCGCACTGTTCGGCACGTATCGGTCACAGCTTTGCTGGAGGCGGCCATCATGTATCGACGAATCCTCGTCGCGGTGGACCGCAGTGCGACCGCCGAGCGCGCGCATTAAGAGGCGCTTAGACTCGCCAATTCACACCAGGCGCAGCTCCGTATCGTGCACGTCGTCGACGAGATGACGCTGGACTGGAACTACGCGGACTTCGCTGACGTCAACACCGTCTACGAACCGTTTCGCAAGACCGGCCGCAAGGTTCTGGAAAGGGTGCTGCAGAGCGCGCGGCAGGGTGGCAATGTGGCGGTCGAAACAAAGCTGCCTGAGATCCAGCAGCTCGGTCACCACGTCGCCGATCTGATTGCCGCCGAGGCCGATGCCTGGCCGGCCGATCTCATCGGGGTCGGCACGCACCGCCGGCGCGGGATGCGCCGCCTGCTGCTGGGGAGCGTTGCCGAGGGTGTTGCCCGGATCGCCAGCAAGCCGGTGCTGCTGATCCGCGGCGCATGACGTGCCTGCGCCCGACGGCGTCACCTAACTCGTGGCGCATGTTCTGTATTCGATAGCGCGCAATCGAATCCTCAGGGTGTGTGAGGCCGCCCGTCAGCAAAGGGCATGACGGACCGAGCGTTAGCGTCTGCCGGCTGTTGAAAGTCAGGCGTGGGCTGAGGCAATGGTCCGTAGCAAGGTGCCCGCGGGCATCGCCTGCACGATGGCCTTGACCGCGCGCGCGATCAGAGCGTGGTCCGCGGTCGGTTCGAGGTCCTTCGGCGTGCCTTTTCGGCCGGTAGGCGTCGCCAGCAGTCTGGCGCCGCCGACCTGCAGCACGAATTCACCGCTGCACTGGCGGCAATAGATGCGTTCGCCCGGCTGCTGTTCGCGCCGCACGACCAGGGTAGGGCCGCACATCGGGCAGTGCTGTAATGGAATTCCCTCATCGCTGTGGCCCTGAACGTGGGAAAGCGCACCGGCGCGGTCGAGGTCGATGAAGCGCGCGGTCCACGCCTTGCTGAACTGGCGACCGGCAAACTCGTCCAGAATCGCCAGGCCCCGTTCGATTGCCATCCCGGCACGATAGGGACGGTGACTGGTCATGGCGTCGAACGCATCGCAAACGCCGATGATACGTGCGGCCTGCGGAATGTCCTCGCCGTGCAATCCCAACGGATAACCGAGTCCGTCGGGTCGCTCATGGTGCAGATGCACGGCATCGCGCACCAGTTCGCCCAGCGGGTGCCCGGCCAGCATGCGCATCCCCGTTTCGGGATGGGTCTTGATGACGGCGTATTCGTCGTCGGTCAGGCGATCGGCCTTGCGCAGGATGGCGTCCGGCACGCCGATCTTGCCGAGGTCGTGCAGAAACCCGCCAAGGCTCACGAGCGCCACCTCGGCCCGGTCGAGACCGCCGGCCTGCGCGAGCAGTTGCGCGTATCTCGAGACGCGCCATAAGTGCCCGCCGGTATAGGGGTCACGCGCCTCCACGAACCAGGCCATGACCACGAGGCTCGCCAGCAGATCGGACAGCGATTGGCGGTCCGACGGCGCCTCGGTGCTGTAACGCGATCCGTCCAGCCAATAACCGATTCGCTCAAATAGATGCATGGCCTTGATGCTTCTGGTTGTTCAATGCGCCGTTCCCGGGGTCGCGACGCTGATCAGCCCGAACCAGAGGAACGCCGCGGCCTACTTCGCGGATTTGAGCGACGCGCCCACGATCTTTTCGCAGGTGCCCTTAGGTGTGTAGATCCAGGCATCCTTCTGACTGTCCATCTTGGCGGTGCCGGCGCAGGCCGAGTTCGAGGTCTGGCAGTCGTTTTTGCCGCCCTTGACGATGCCGTAGCATTTCTCCATCGGCGGGGCCTTCTCGGCGGCGCCGGCGGTGAGTGTGCCGAGGGCGAGCAGGCTGCCGATGGCGGTGGTGATGACGACCTTACGCGATTTCATACGGGTTGCTCCTCGTCGATGTGAGTGTGATGAACTGGGCGCCGGTCCCGGCGGCAGGCCCGGACAATGCTTGGTCGTCGCCGGCACCGTAGCCTTTCATGACGCGCGCTACTTTTTTGTCGCAGCCGCGGCGAGGCCGGCCAGCGCCTTGCTCATGTTCTGCACGACCTCGCCGCACGCTCCGATCCGGTGGCGCTTGGCGAGATACGCCGGGTCGTTGTAACCGAGCCAGACCTTGCCAGCCTCGTCCTGCCAGACCAGTGCCTTGAGCGGCAAATCGATGCCCGCGGTTTGACCGCACAGCATGAGCGGCGTGCCGCCCTGCGGGTTGCCGAAGATGAGCACCTCGGTGGCGCGAAGCGGTTTGCCGATATTGGCGGCGCCGGCGGCGTGGTCGATGCGGGCGAAGACGTTCATGCCCTTCTCCTTTGCGACCGACTCGAAGCGGTTCATGGTGGTCTTGGCATCGTACGGACTCGGCACCGCGACCATCCCGTCGGCGGCGCTGGCGATGGCCGAGGCACCGAGCAGACCGGCGGCGGCGAGATTACGAGCGACATGATTCATGTGTTCCTCCGTGGACAGGTTGGTGGACATGGTTCAGAAGGTGATCACATGGTAGCCCTGGCGAAGCAGCGTGCGGAGACTCGGATGTCCTTCGAACTCGCCGGCCAATGGCACCCCGCAGGCCTTGACCTGGTCCGTCACGCCGAAGGCCGCCGCGCAGAATTCGCACACGCCGCTCACCTTGTCGCGCACGGCGGCGTACAGGGCATGCGCCTTGTGGTCGGAGTTGGACAGCTCGACCACCCACTTGGCGCCGGCGCCGTCGAAGATGAGCTGAACGTCCTCGCCGTTGTCCTTGAATTCCTTCACGGCCTCGAGTGCGTTGACCACGCGCCCCAGCGCCTCGTGGGTTTCGGTGTCGGCCAGCACAACGATGGCTGCTTTCATGGTGATCTCCTTAAGATTGCGTTTGGGTGATCCTACTTGAACTGCGCGGCCGGCACGTCCTTGATCTCCGCCCACTTCGCGTCGGCCTGCTTGAGGTGACCGGGAATATCCGAGAGCCACTTCTTCTGCACGTCCTTGTTGAGGTTGAGATAGAGCTTGCCGTCTACGATACGCCACGCTTGCGGATCCACATCGAGCCTCTTGCCCATGGCCGTGCCCATGGCGCAGTAGCCACCGAACTGCGGCGCGTACTTCGCCGGCGCCTTGGCGAACAGGTCGCGGTGATTGCCATTGGCAAAGTGGTAGGTGGCGTCGCCGACCTTGTGGCTGAACTTCGCCGAGCCCTTCACCGGCTTGCCGTCGGTGAAGTAGGCGACCGGGTCGTAGCCGTGGATGGCTACACCCTGGGCATCGAGGTTCATGTCGGGCGATGCGGCCGCGGCCAGCGTCGGGAGGGCGAGGATCGATACGGCCAGTGCCAGGGGTCGGATGGGGCGTGTCATGTTCGGGCTCCGTTGATTGAGGCGGTTGGTTGACGCCGCTGATACTACATTCCCCGGGTGGACTTTCTATGCTAGAAACGCCGGAAAACATGCCCGATCATCCAGAGTCGGAAGGTGCTCGATGGCGGTCGATGTTCTGAGCGACGTGCTGCGCGTGTTCCGCCTGAGCGCGCGGGTATACCTGCATGCGAGTTTTTGCGGCATATGGGCGGTGGACATTGCGGACCACAAGAAGGTCCCCTTCCACGTGATCGCCGCCGGGTCGTGCTGGCTGCACTTCCCGGACCGGCGGGTGCCGATTGCCCTGAGCGCGGGCGACCTCGTGGTGTTTCCGCACGACACGCCGCATGCGCTGGCCGCCAGCACCGAACCGCCCGGGCCGGACGTGCCGCGGAATCGTCCGGCGACCGGCGCCATCGAGGGCCCGTTCACTACGCTGGTGTGCGGAGATTTCGACTTCGAGCGACAGGCGTGGAATCCGCTGCTGGATTCGTTGCCGGATGTGATCGTCGCCCGCAACAAAGACACCGCCAACGCCCAGCGCCTCGACGCGCTACTGCGTCTGCTCGTGGCCGAGGCTGCAACGGACGAGCCCGGGGGCAAGGCCGTCGTCGACAAGCTCTCCGAGACGTTGTTTGTGCATGTCGTGCGTACGCACTTGCGCCAACAGCCGGCCGAGGCAGGCTATCTCGCCGGCTTGGTTGATCCGCATGTTGGCAAGGCCCTGCAGGCGATTCACGAGCAACCGCAACGCAAGTGGACCGTCGAGCAGCTCGCTCGCGTCGCCGGCCAGTCGCGCTCGGCGTTCGCCGAACGTTTTCAGCGCCTGGCCGGGATCGCGCCGTTGCAGTACCTCACGCGCTGGCGCATGCGGCGCTCGCACCAGTGGCTCACGACCGGCCCGATTCAGTTGCGCGTATCGCCGAGCGCTGCGGTTACGAGAGCGAAGCGGCGTTTGCGAAGGTTTTCAAGCGCGAAATCGGTGTCGGTCCGGGCGCCGCACGGCGTTTACGCCGAGCGGCAGGTGCGTGACGGCCGGCAACTGCCGCGGCTCGCGGGATGACCCGCGGCCGCTGAGTCCACGGCCCGCCGCGGCCCACGTCGTGCGACCTGCTGGCGCGGCGCTTTGGCACGAACCGGGAATGCCAATTGATCTATATCAAGATGCCGGCGTCCGCCTGCGCTAGGCTTTGCACGCAGTGTGGATGTCGGGAATGCGGCGCGCATCGTCGCTTGCCACCCGGTCGCACTGTTCTGGCAATTCAAGCCGCCCGGCGGCTCAAGAAAGGGGATATCCATATGAAAAAGCTACTTGCAGTGCTCATCGTTTTGTTCGCGGCCGCTCAGGTGCAGGCCGCGGACGATGCCACGCTCGCCAAGGCCAAGCAGGAAGGCAAGGTGGCGTTTTACGCCAACATCACCGCGGTCGAGCCGATCGTGAAGGCTTTCAGCGACGACACCGGCATCAAGGCCGAATACACGCGCATCTCGACCACCAAGTTCGTCGCCACCGCCATCACCGAGCACCAGGCCGGCAAGTTCATGGCCGACGTCATCCAGGGCCCGCAGCCGGTGCTCGATATCCTGAAGCAAAAGGGCATGCTGGCCTCGTATCGCTCGCCGGCCGCGGCCGGCTACCCCGACTGGTCGAGGAAGGACGACAAGATCCAGCTCTTCGGCATCGAATACGTCGCCTACCTCTACAACAAGGAGCGGGTGAAGCCGGCCGATGTGCCGAAGCGCTACGAGGACCTGGCCAATCCGAAGTGGAAGGACAAGATCGTCATGGCCAACCCCGCCAACCACGCCACCACCATCGCCTGGCTCGTCGGGCTCAAGGAGCATGTCTTCAAGTCCGAGGCCGAGTGGCGAAAGTTCCTCGCGGGGCTGGCCGCCAACAAGCCGATGTTCGTCGCCTCCTTCGGGCCCACCCCGGCGCCGATCGAATCCGGCGAGAAGCTGATCGGCATCTCGATGCCGAAGTACATCGTCACCAAGGCCCCGGCGCCGCTCGACTGGGCGCGCCTCGAGAACCAGCCGCTCATGGGTACGCCGCGCGCCATCGGTATCAGCGCCACCGCCCCGCACCCGCATGCGGCCCGCGCGTTCGTCGACTACTGGCTGTCGCCGAAGGCCGCTGGCATGCTCGCCAAGGACGTCGGCGAATACGTGCTCGCCCCGGGCGTGTTCCCGCCGATCGCCGGTATCGACAAGGCCAAGGTCATCGCCATCCGTGAGCTGTCGGATGCGGAAACCAAGAAGTGGGGCGAGGAGTTCAAGAGAATCTTCGCTGTGAAATAGCCGTGCGATGACGTTCCCTCCCCCACCCGCGGGGGGGGTCCGGCGCTGGCGGAACCCGCGAAAAGAACAGGCACCGTTCAGGGCCCCATCATGGAAATCCGCATCAGCGGCGTCAGCAAGCGCTACTTCTCCGGGGGCAAGACCATCACCGCCCTCGACGACGTCACCCTCACCATCCCCGCCAACCAGATCTTCACGCTGCTCGGCCCGAGCGGTTGCGGCAAGACCACGCTGCTGCGCTGCATCGTCGGCCTCGAGGCGCCGGATGCGGGCGAGATCCGAATCGGCGGCGACCTCGTCTTCTCGAAGGACAGGAATATCTCCGTCCCCACCGAGAGGCGCGGCCTCGGCATGGTGTTCCAGACCTACGCCATCTGGCCACACATGAACGTCTTCGACAACGTCGCCTATCCGCTGCAGATCCGCGGCGTCGCGAAGGACGAGATCCGCGCGCGCGTCGCGAAGACCCTCGCCCTCGTGCGCCTGGAGGGCATGGAGCAGCGCCCCGCGACCCGGCTCTCCGGCGGCCAGCAGCAGCGCGTGGCGCTTGCCCGCGCGCTCGTGGCCGAGCCCAAGGTGATCCTGTTCGACGAGCCCCTGAGCAACCTGGATGCGAAGCTGCGCGAGGAGACGCGCAAGGAGCTGCGCGCGTTCCTCGGCAAGCTCAAGATCACCGCGGTGTACGTCACGCACGACCGCATCGAGGCGCTCGCGCTCTCCGACACCATCGCCATCATGCGCGAGGGGAGAATCATCGAGGTCGGCGCCCCCAAGAAGATCTATTTCGACGCCGAGCACCGCTTCGTTGCGGACTTCATCGGCCGCGCCAATCTGATCCAGGCGAAGGTGCGCGGCACGGAGGGCGGCCACACCCTGGTCGATTGCGGCCTCGGCACCATCGCCTGCGAGCGGCGCGACCTCGCGGTGGGCAGCGAGGTCACGCTCTGCCTGCGCCCGGAGTTCATCCGCCTTGCGCGCGGCGCGGCGGCCGGCGAGAACGTGGTCAACGGCCGCGTCGAGTCGCTCATCTTCATCGGCGAGGCCTACGAGGCGGAGATCCGCGTCGGCAACGAGCTGCTGCTCGCCAAGATCGAGCCGGACGCGAAGCTCGCGGAAGGCGCCGCCGTGACCTTCAGCCTCGACCCCGCCCACTGCCTGCTGCTCGCCATCTAGCGGCTGGCGCCATGGCCCAGAAGCACGCGAAGCTCACGTACGCGCTGGTTGCGATCGTCGGGCTGCTCACCATCGGCCCGGTGCTGATGCTCCTGCTCGGGAGCTTTTCCGAGGGGCTCACCGCCTTCGGCAGCTTCACCCTGGCCAAATACCTCAAGGGCTACACCGACCCGGCGCTGTTCGAGGTACTGCTCAATACGACCATTTTTGTGCTGGGTTCCGCGAGCCTGGCGACGGGGCTGGCGCTGTTCCTCGCCTATCTCAACACCCGCACCGACATCCCGTTCAAGTTTCTGTTCCGTATCATCTCGATCCTGCCGATGATGATCCCGCACCTGCTGTTCGCGGTGAGCTGGGCGCTGCTGCTCAATCCCTCGAACGGCATGCTGAACCTCGCGCTCATGAACCTCTTCGGCCTGGAGGAGGCGCCGTTCAACATCTACACGCTCTGGGGCATGATCCTCGTCGAGGGGCTGCTCGATCTGCCCATCGCCTATCTCATCATCGCGCCGGCCATGGCGCAGTTCGACGTGGCGCTGGAGGAATCCTCGCGCGTCTTCGGCGCCAGCACCTGGCGCACGCTCGCGCGCGTGACGCTGCCGGTGCTGCGCCCGGCGATCCTCGCGGCCTTCGTGCTCGGGCTGGTGCGCGGGCTCGCGTCGTTCGCCACGCCTTCGGTGCTCGGCATGCCGGGCCGGGTCAACGTGCTCGCCACCCATCTCTACCAGATGATCGCCACCGGTTTCGCCCCGGACTACGGCGAGGCCGCGGCCGTCGGCATGAGCGTGCTCGCGACCTCGATCACGCTGATTGTGGTCTACCGCGCGTTGACCGCGGAGGGCGAGAAATACGTCACCATCGCCGGGCGCGGTTACCGCCCGACCATGATCGAGTTGAAGGGCGCGCGCATGCCGATGTTCGCGATCGTCGCGCTGCTGTCCTTCCTCCTGATCGTGCTGCCGGTGGCGGTGCTGTTCTACACCTCGATGGTGCCGTACTCGATGGTGCCGAGCGCGCGCGCCTTCTCGCTCATGAGCGCCAAGCACTGGATCGAGGTGTTGCAGGACCCGATCTCGCTGCTCGCGCTCAAGAACAGCATCTTCCTCGGTGTGTTCGGGGCGACGCTCGGCGTGCTGCTCTCGATCTTCGTGGCCTACGTCATCGTCAAGGTCAGGACCCGCGCCGCCGGCGTGCTGGAATCGCTCACCTTCCTGTCGTTCTCCTTCCCGGGCATCGTCATCGGCGTGGGCTTCATGTGGTTCTTCGTGCAGACGCCGCTCTACGCCACGATCTGGGCGCTGCTCATCGGCTACATCGCGACCTACCTGCCCTATGGCGTGCGCCCCCTGGCAAGCGCCTTCGTGCAGGTGCACGCGCACCTCGAGGAATCCTCGCTCGTCTGCGGGGCAAGCCCGCTCACCACCATGCGCCGCATCATCATCCCGCTGCTCGTGCCCGGTATCGTCTCGGCGTGGATCCTCATGGCCAGCATGTTCGTTCGCGAGCTGACCCTGTCCGTGGTGCTGTCGCGCCCGGGCACTGAGGTGCTGGCGGTGCAGATCCTGCGCTTCGCCGACGACGGCCTGTGGGGCCGGCTCTCGGCGCTCGGCATCATCATGATTTTCATCTCGACCACGCTGGTGCTCCTGGCCACACTCGTCGGCGCGAAGCTTCGGGCAGTGGAGGTGTGAGCGCGGGCAGGCAAATCGCCGCCGAGCTGATTTGAAACGAATTGAAAGAGCTCGTGGAGCTTTACAAGAAATGACATGCTTTCATCAGAAGCGGCACGCAATCGGCTAGCGGGCCTGTTCATACGGCGGTATTCCAATCTTGTACGCTATAGCGTATAAAATTGGAAAAGTGCTTCAGAGCCGGGAAAAAACAGGCAAATAACGATGCCGGATAAGCAGCAGAAGTCATCGAAGGACCTGTTAACTCTCCTTACGCCCTATAACCCCTGGTGGGCGCGGCCCGGTGGCGAATGGCGCCGCGACCTTCCCGATTACCAGCGCCCCGTGGTGCGCGAACTGCTGGCCGATCTTGCCGAGTTGCCACAGATGATCTCTATCACAGGGCCAAGGCGCGTCGGAAAGACCACTGCACTCAGGCAAGTCATCGGTCACCTGCTGGATCACGAGAAGGTCGAAGCTTCCCGGATTCTCTACTTCTCTTTCGACGATCCGGAGGTCTACGGTTCTGCCGATCTTCAGCGCACCATATTCGAGCAGCTCGTTGCACACGCCGGCCCGAAGCCGGGCAGTCCGGGGCGCTGGTATTTCTTTCTCGACGAGATTCAGCGCTTGCCGAAGTGGGAGCTGCATCTCAAGAAGTACTACGATCTTAAGTACCCGATCCGCTTCATTGTCTCCGGTTCGGCGTCATCGCCTATCTTCCGCAGCTCGCAGGAAAGTCTGCTCGGACGCATCAAGGACCGGCATCTTCTTCCATTCGGATTTCGCGAGTACTGCCAGTTCCACCTGCGTGACCAAGAGCCGTTCGCCCCTGCGCTTGAGAACTATACAAATCTGCGCACGTTGTTGATGGAAGAGAAGGGAACGGATGTTGTGCAATTCATCAGTTCCATGCACTCGACGCTGGCCCCTTTTGATGCAGCGATCAACAGCGCTGTGGTGAACTACTGCCGGGAGGGCGGCTTCCCCGAGGTTTGGACACTCGTGGACCCAGTGCGCAAGATGGAGTATCTGATGGAGCAGCAGGTCCGAAAGGTGCTGTACGAAGACCTGATGGCGCTCACCCAGTACCGCAAGCCGGAGAATGTGCTGCGCTTCTTCGTCTACCTGCTTGCGCACCCCGGAATCGAGATCAACATGTCCACCATAGCGCGCGATGCCGGTGTCGAACGCCGCGTGGTGGATGAGAACCTGCCGCGTCTCGAAATGACCGACCTCATTATCCGTATCCGCAAGTTCAGCCATAAGCCACTGCGCGTGCGTGAAGGCAATATCAAGTGCTACCCTGTCGATCTTGCGCTGCGCAACGCCGTGTTAAAGACCTGGGACGATTTCACTCAGAACCCCACCATGATGGGTTTGTATGCGGAGAACCTTGTAGCGCATGAGCTGCGCAAGTGGCCGGAAGCCATCGAGCTAACGTACTACCGGGAGAAAGCGCAGGAAGTGGACTTTGTCGTTACGCACGGTGGAGCACGTTATCTGCCGCTTGAAGTTAAGCACCGAACGGCTTCCGCATCGGTCGCGGGGCTCAAGCATTTTCTGAAAAAGTTCAGGCTCGCATTCGGCGTTGTTATCACACGTGAGCGCGAGTGCCGCCTGGAGGGCAACATCCTGTTCTTGCCGTTGCGTTACTTCTTGTTGGCGAACTGACGGTATCGTCTCGGCCTGGATCCTCATGGCCTCCATGTTCGTGCGCGAGCTGACGCTCTCGGTGGTGCTGTCGCGCCCGGGCACGGAGGTGCTGGTGGCGCAGGACCCAGATCCGGCACTGACCGGGCGCGTCTTACCCGCCGCTCAGGGCCTGCAGGAGGTACACCTCGTCGGTGGGGCGCAGGCGATGCGCGAGATCGAAGACCTGCTCGTTGTTCACGAAGAAGCGCATGTGGCCGCGCACCCGGTCCTGTTCGTCGATCACGCGAAAGCGTATTCCGGGGTACTGGCGCTCGAGGTCGGCGAGCAGTTCGGCGAGGGTCGCGCCGCTCGCCTCGACCCGCGACGCCTTGGTGTACGACTGCAGCGCGCTCGGGATCAGCACTTGCATGCGCGTCAATCGAGCGCGGCGGCTTCCACCGCATAGATCTCGGGCAGGTGCCGCGCGATGCACGCCCAGCGCTTGCCTTCGTCGCGGCTCATCCACAGCTCGCCGCTCGTAGTGCCGAAGTAGAGGCCGACGGGATTCTGCGCGTCCGCGGTCATGGCCTGGCGCTTCACCGTCCACCACGCCTGGCGCTTCGGCAGGCCGGCATCGAGGCGCTGCCAGCGCTGGCCACCGTTGCGCGTGACGTAGACGGCGGGCCTGCCGTCGGGACTCGTGCGCGGCCACACCGTCTGGCCATCCATGGGAAACACCCAGGCGGTGTCGTCGTCGCGCGGGTGCACCACCATCGGAAAGCCGACGTCGCCGACCTGTTTCGGCATGGCCTTTCCAATCCGCTGCCATTCGTTCGACGGCCGGTCGAGCCGGTAGATGCCGCAGTGATTCTGCTGGTACAGCCGGTCCGGATTGCTCGGGCAGAGCCGCACGCAGTGCGGATCGTGGAAGGCGATGTTCGAAGCATCGAAACCTTCGACCACTTCCATGCCCTTCACCAGCGGTGTCCAAGTGCGGCCGCGGTCGCGCGTCTCGTGCACGCCGCCGCCCGACATGGCGAAGTAGAGATGCGCGGGATCGCGCGGATCGACGATGATCGAGTGCATCTTCGGTCCGTCCGGCGTGCCGTCCTGCACCGTGCCCATCCACGCGCGGTACTGGGGATCGTCGTTCACGCTGGAGAACGGCGCCCAGGTGTCGCCGCCGTCTTCGGAGCGGAACAGCCCTTGCGGGCTCGTGCCGGCGTACCAGGCCTTCGGCTCGTTGGCGTGGCAGGGCGTGAGCCAGAAGGTGTGATCGACTGCGCGCCCGGTTTCGCCCGCGGGCGCCTTGGCAAACGCCGGCGGACGGCTGGCTTCCTTCCAGGTGCGGCCGAAATTCGTGGAGCGAAATACGGTCGGGCCAAGGTGGCCGGTCTTGGCGGCGGCGAGCAGCGTGCGCCCATCGCGCGGGTCGAGCACCAGATGATTGATGATGTGACCGAGAAAGTGCGGCCCGTCAACTCGCCAGGTTTTGCGCGAGGCATCGCCGTGAAGGAGCCACGCGCCCTTGCGCGTCGCGACCAGCAACAGCACCCGGCGCGGTGCGCGTTTCGCGCGGGCGCTGGCCCTGGTTTTTTTCGCTGCCGACTTGCGGGTGTCAGCGCCAATGCTAATTGTCCCCTGATCGGCAACTAATTTTGTCCCTCA
>CAZVUN010000047.1:0-19547 GCA_964629975.1 uncultured Acidiferrobacteraceae bacterium
CTGATGCAGGTATTCACCATCTTCTGCCTCGTGGCGGTGCTGTGGGTGGTGTATGGCTACTCGCTCGCCTTCACTGCGGGCGGGGCGCTCAATGCCTTCATCGGCGGCTTCGACAAGGTGTTCCTCAAGGGCGTGGGGCCCGAGGCGGTGGTTGAAACCTTCAGCAAGGGTGTGGTGATTCCGGAGCTGGTGTTCGCGATGTTCCAGCTCACCTTCGCCGCCATCACCACGGCGCTCATCGCCGGCGCCTACGCCGAGCGCATCAAGTTCTCCGCGGTGCTGGTGTTCTCGGCGCTGTGGTTCACGTTCTCCTACCTGCCGATGGCGCACATGGTGTGGTTCTGGGGCGGCCCGAGCGCCTTCCAGGATCCGAGCGGCTTTCTGTTCGGCAAGGGCGCGCTCGACTTCGCCGGCGGCACGGTGGTGCACATCAATGCCGGTGTCGCGGGCCTGATGGGCGCGCTCGTGCTCGGCAAGCGCATCGGCTATGGCAAGACCGCCATGCCGCCGCACAACCTGCCCATGACCATGATCGGCGCCTGCCTGCTGTGGGTCGGCTGGTTCGGTTTCAACGCCGGCTCCAACCTCGAGGCCACCGGCACGGCGGTGCTGGCGCTCGCCAACACGCTGTTCGCCACCGCAGTCGCGGCGCTCGCCTGGACGTTCGCCGAATGGCTCGTCAAGGGCAAGCCGAGCATGCTCGGTGGCGCCTCCGGCGCGGTCGCCGGACTGGTCGCGATCACGCCGGCCGCGGGCTTCGTCGGTCCGCTTGGCTCGCTGGTGCTCGGTGCGATCGCCGGTGTCGTGTGCTTCTGGGCGGTGGCCTGGCTCAAGGTCAAGGCCGGCTACGACGATGCGCTCGACGCCTTCGGCGTGCATGCCGTCGGCGGCATCATCGGCGCGATCGGCACGGGCATCTTCGTCTCGCCGGCGCTCGGTGGGACGGGCGTGTTCGACTACGCCGCCAACAAGGTCGGTGACTTCGACATGGCCGCACAGGTGGTGAGCCAGCTGTGGGGCGTGGGTACGGCCATCGTGTGGTCGGGCGTCGCGAGCCTGGTGCTGTTCAAGCTCATCGACGTGGTCATGGGCCTGCGGCCGGCGGAAGACGCCGAGCGCGAGGGCCTCGATGTGACCGAGCACGGCGAGAAGGCCTACAACATGTAACGGGTTGCATCCTCCTCTCCAGGAAGTCTTGCGGGCGCCCACGGGCGCCCGATTTTTTTGTGCACCTAGAGCTTGTTGTGCGTCCCGTCACAAAACGGCGCGTTGCCGGCGTGCTTGCAGCCGCACAACGCCACCTGCCGGGTCTCGGTCAGCTCGAACTTGACCGGCTCGAGGCCGCTGCCCTTGTGCGAGCCGTCGCAGAACGGCTGGGTCTTCGACTTGCCGCAGGCGCACCACCAGTAGGTGCCGGCCTTGAGCTCGACGACGTAGGGGCCCTTCTGGGCGACGGTGGCCTTGGACATGTTCGCTCTCCGCAATCGGGCAATGGGGGGCGCTCAGCGCGCGCGCCGTTTATACGCGCTTTGCCGGGGCGCTTCAATTGCGGGCGTGGACAGCGTCGGGCCGGGCCTGCCGACCGCGTAGCCCTGCACGTAGTCGACGCCGATGTCGGTGAGCAGGTCGAGGGTCTCCTGGCGCTCGACGAACTCGGCCACGGTCTCGATGCCGAGATCGCGCGCCACCTGCACGATCGCGCGCACGAACACCTGGTCCTCGCGCGACTGCTCGAGGTGGCGGATGAAGCTGCCGTCGATCTTGAGGAGATCGACCGGCAGGTGCTTCAAATAGGAGAACGACGAGAACCCGGCGCCGAAATCATCGAGCGAGAAGCGGCAGCCGAGCGCGCGCAGCGTGGCGAGGAAGCCGCGCGCCTTGGCCATCTCCGCGACGGCCGCGGTCTCGGTCAGCTCGAACACCAGGCGCTGCGGCGCCACGGCGCTCCCCTGCACCAGCGCCTGGACTTCCTCGGTGAATCCCGGGCTGCCGAGCGAGCGCCCCGAGAGGTTCACGGCGATCGCGCAATCCTGTGCGGCGGGCGACGCGAGCGTCGCGAGCACCGTGCGCAGCATCCATTGGTCGAGCTGCACCACCTGGCCGGTGTACTCCGCGGTGTCGATGAAGCGCGCGGCGCTGTGGCAGGTACCGTCGGGCTCGCGCAGGCGCACCAGCGCCTCGAAGTGCGCGTGCTTGGCGCTGGCGGCCAGCCGCACGATCGGCTGGTACTCGAGGTACAGGCGCTGTTCCGCAAGCGCCGCGGTGAGGCGCGTCTGCCAGCTCACGAGCTGGCGCATGCTGTCCATGTCGCGATCGGCGGCGCGAAACACATGATAGCGGTTGTGGCCGAGCGCCTTGGCGCGCGACATGGCGATGTCGGCATGGGCGAGCAGGGTGGCGCTGTCGTTGCCGTCCTGCGGATAGGTGCAAAGCCCGATCGAGGCGCCCACACGCACCTGCTGCTCGTTCACGGCGAGCGGGGTGCGCTCGACCACGCGCAGCAGGCGCTGGGCGAGCTGCTCGCCGGCGGCGCGGTCGGCGCCGCGCAGCAACAACCCGAATTCGTCGCCGCCGAGCCGCGCCAGCATGGGCCCCTCGCCGGCCTCGCGCGCCAGCAGCGTCGCGACCCCCCGCAGCAGCAGGTCGCCCTGCACGTGACCATAGGTGTCGTTGATGAGCTTGAAGTCGTCGAGATCGACGAACAGCAGCGTCAGCGGATGGCCGGTGGCCGCCGCCAGCCGCAGCTCGTCGGCCAGCACGTCGAGAAACTTCTGCCGCGACCACAGCTGCGTGAGCGGATCGTGCTCGGCCAGGTACAGCAGGCGCGACTCATCCTGCTTGCGGCGCGTGACATCGCGCGTCACGCCGCGGTAGCCGCTTAAGCCGCCGTGGGCATCGAGGATCGGCGTGCCGTTGGCCTCGAGCGTCACGGTCGTGCCGTCGGCGCGCAGCGCCCGGTACTCAAAGCCGTAGAACGGCCGGTGCTGGGCGCGCACCTGCTGAAACACCGCCTCGAGGCGCTGCGCGTCCTGCGGTTGCATGAGGTCGAAGGCACGGTAGGCGATCACCTGCTTGCTCGAGTAGCCGAGCAGCGCCTCGACCTGCTTCGACACGTAGGTGTAGCGTCCGTCGGCATCGGTCTCCCACAGCCAGTCGGAGGTGTTGTCCGCCATGTCGCGGAAGCGCCGGTGCGAGCGCTCCAGTTCCCCGAGGGTGCGGTCGAGCTGATCGGCCATGGCATTGAAGGTCGTGGCCAGCATGCCGACCTCGTCGCGGCTGCCGACCGGGACACGCACCGCGTAGTCGCCGCGCGCGATCGCCCTGGTGCCGCGCATGAGCGCGTGCAGATGGCGTGTCAGGAACCAGCCGAGCGTGAGCGAGATCAGCGCGACCAGCACCACCTCGAGGCCGGCGATCAACAGGCTCGAGTGCATGATGCGCGCGAGCGCCGTGTCGGTTTCCGTGCGCGAGACCGCGAGCTCGACGGTGCCGAACACGCTGCCCGCCACCTGGATCGGGCGCGCGACGCGCACCACGTCGCTGCTCGGCTCCCGTTGCCCGGCCTGCGCCAGCACCCGCTCCCGGTGATCGCGCACCGCCACGTGGCGCACGCGGTGCTTGTTGACCACGCCGTCGAGCAGGTTTTGCAGCTGCGCCAGGTCCGAGGACAGCAGCGCCTCGGTTGCCGAGGCCGCGACCAGCTCGGCGGTGGAGGAGGCATGGACGCTCAGTTGATCCTCGAGGTCGGTGCGCGTCTGGTAGAGGTTGGTGCCCACCAGCAGCGCCAGCAGCGCCAGTTCGGTGAGCGCGATGAGCAGCGCCGCCTTGTAGCGCAGCGAGATGCTCATCGGATGCCGAGCTCCTCGAGGTAGCGCGCGATCGGCGCGTAGGTGGCGGCATTCGCCGGCAGCAGCCGCTCGATGCCGGCGGCCTGCATCGCCGCGTGCCCCGGGGCGCTGGCGTCGAAATGCAGCAGCAGATGCCGGATCTCGTCGCGCAGGTCGGCGTCGAGCTGCGGGCCGAGCAGCCAGGCGAGCCCGGGGATCGGCTCGCTCTGCGCCAGCACGCGCATGCGCCCGCGGATGTAGCGCTCGTTCAGTTCCTTGTTGTGCAGACCCATGTTGCCGAGGCCGATGGCGTCGACCTCGCCCGCCGCCAGGCGCGGGAGCACGTCGGCCACCGGACCGGGCCGCGAGACATCGAGGTAGCGGCCGTCGAGGCCGGCCCGCTTGAGCATCGCCTTGGGCACGATCGTGGCGAAAAACGCACTCGGCCCGCCGCCGAACGCGATGCGCTTGCCGGCGAGGTCGGCGAGCGACTGGTAGGGGCTGTCGCTGCGCACCAGCACGATGCCGCGCATGCCCTCGGGCGAGGCCACCGGCAGTTGCTGGGCGATGACTTCGTAGCCCTGCTCCAGCAGGCGCTGGGCCTGCAGCGGATTGGCGTTGATCAGTGCCGGATTGCGCGTCTGGTAGATGTGCCGCTCGAAGCTCTCGAGATTGCTGTAGGTCTTGAGATCGACCTGGATCGCCAGGCGTTGCTTGAGCACGGCCGCGAGCGGCAGCATGTGCTGGCGCGTGGCCTCGGGCGCGAGCCGCGGGATCACGTGAAACTCGATGAGCGGCACGCGCGTCGGCAGGCGCATGCCCGCGAGCGGCGCGAAGTCGCTGTCTGCCACCGGTACGAGACGCTCGATGCCGAGCTGCTTGAGCGCGCCGGCCGCCCCCGGGGTCTCGTGCAGCGCGAGCAGCCGCGCCTGCAGGCGGGCGCGCTCGGCGGCCGGCACGCGCGCATGGGCGGCCAGCACGTGCGCCACGGTGGGTGCGGTCTGGTGCAGGATACGCAGCTGCGCGCGCTGGTCCGGCGGCAGGGCATCGAAGGCGCTGCGCGCCGTGCAGCCGGCCAGCACCTGGCCGCGCAGCAGCGCCTGGAACACCGACTCGTGCGTGCCGAGGTAGTACACGTGGTGTGGGATGTTGAAGCGGCGCAGCTCCGCGCGCGGCAGGAGCGTGGCGATCAGCGCGCGCGGCGCGGGAAAGGCGATCGTCTGGTCGCGCAGGGCCTGTAGGCGGGTCGGGCCATCGCGCCGCACCACGATGACACCGCGCGCCGTAGCGGCGCTGCGTGCCAGCGCCTGGTAGCCGGCACGCCGCTGCGCCTCCTGGAACAGCAGCGCATTGACGAACGCATAGTCGTACACGCCCGCCAATACCCGCTCCTCGAATTCGGAGATATCGGGGGCGGTGGCGAAGCGCAGCGCCACGCCGCTCTGGCGCGTGAGCAGGTCGAGCAGCGGCTGCCATTGCTCGGCGCTGCGGATCGGGGAGTACTGGGGCACGATGCCGACACGCCGCTCCACCTCGAGCGCGTGCGCCGCGAGCGCGAGCGAGGCAAGGCCGGCTGCCAGCAACAGCAGCGCGCGGTTGCGACCTGTCATTTCTCCCCCGACGGCGCTGCCGCGCGCGCGGCATGGGCCGGTGTCCGTCAGCGCAACGATGCGCTTCTTTAATACATATAGCCGCTTGCGCAGGTACCGTCCCGCACCGCGCCGCCGGTCGGGCTAAGCCACTGAATTTGCGCGGCGCCCTGGCGCGTGCCTAGCGCAGCAGCTCGGGCGGCGCCAGCGCGGCGCGGTGGATGGCGGCGTTGTAGTAGCGGGTGGCGAAGGGCTTGCGCGCGGCGTCGTGCTCGCGAAAGCCCGCGGTCGAGGTGCCCTGGCAGGCGAGCGTGGCGCTCCACCAGCCGGAGGGGTAGGTGCATTGCGGGAAGCACAGCGTGGCGACATCGGCGAAGCCGGCGCCGCGCAGCGACCGCTGCACCTCGCGGATCAGGTCGGCGTGGAAGAGCGGCGACTCGCTCTGCCCGACCACCACCCCGGGGGTGCGCAAGGCGCGCCGGCAGTTGCGGTAGAAGCCCTGCGCAAACAGCCCGGCCGCCGGGCCGACCGGATCGGTGGAGTCGATGATGATGACGTCGTAGCTCCCCGGCGCGGCCTCGGCCACCCAGCGGATGCCGTCGGCGAAGTGCAATCGCGCGCGCGCGTCGCCGTTGGCGGCGGTCAGCTCGGGGAAGAACTGCTCGGCGACACGCGTGACGCGCTCGTCGAGCTCGACCTGCTCGGCCAGTTCCACCTCCGGGTGCCGGAGCACCTCGCGCAGCGTGCCGCAGTCGCCGCCGCCGATGATCAGCACGCGCCGGGGCGC
The DNA here is from genome assembly GCA_964629975.1 of uncultured Acidiferrobacteraceae bacterium. GTDB lineage: Bacteria > Pseudomonadota > Gammaproteobacteria > Acidiferrobacterales > Sulfurifustaceae. The sequence continues at coordinate 6,204 of CAZVUN010000047.1, forward strand.
CGGGTGGGTGTAGAGCGCCGGGTGCGACATCATCTCGTGGTACACGAAGTTGTCGCGATCGGTCACCATCACCAGGCCGTCGAGCGTCATCAGCCGGCCGAAGGATTCGGTCTCGTAGATCTCGATGCGCTGGTAGGCCGACTGCTCGTCGTGCAGCTTGCGCTTGATCTTGAGCGAGATGGCCGCGCCCTGCCCCGCCCACTGCTCCGTGTACCAGGAATCGTCGAGTGCCATGGATGGAAAAACGCTCGCGCGCTTGTCGGTGCCGTCGGCTGCGATGCGGCAGCCGCGGCTAGTATACTAACGCATCGACACCGGCGGCCAGCACTGACATGACCTGGAATATCGATCGCTCGCGCGAGCTCTACAACATCGCGCACTGGAGCAACGGCTACTTCGACATCGATGCGCGCGGCGAGCTCGTCTGCCGGCCCGACCCGCGCAGCGCGCATCCCGGCATCAGCCTGGCGGAGGTGGTGCGCCGCTTTCCCGCGCACCAGCTGACGGTGCCGGTGCTGGTGCGCTTCTCCGGCATCCTGCAGCACCGCGTCGACGAGCTGTGCGCCGCCTTCGACGCCGCCATGGGCGCCGACGGCTATCGCGGCCGCTACACCGCGGTCTACCCGATCAAGGTCAACCAGCAGCGCAGCGTGGTCGATGCGCTGCTCGCGCACGGCGCCGAGCGCCTCGGCCTCGAGGCCGGCAGCAAGCCCGAGCTGCTCGCGGTGCTGGCGCGCTCGCGCCCCGACGGCATCGTGGTGTGCAACGGCTACAAGGATCGCGAGTTCATTCGCCTCGCCCTGATCGGCAAGGCGCTCGGGCCGCGTGTCTTCATCGTGGTGGAGAAGCTCACCGAGCTCGAGCTCGTGATCCAGGAGGCACGCACGCTCGCGATCCCGCCGCTGCTCGGGGTGCGCGTGCGCCTCGCCTCGCTCGGCGCCGGCAAGTGGCAGAACACCGGCGGCGAGAAGTCCAAGTTCGGCCTGTCGGCGGCCGAGGTGCTGCGCGTGATCGAGCGCCTGCGCGCCGAGCGCCTGCTCGACAGCCTGCAGATGATGCACTTCCACATGGGCTCGCAGATCGCCAATATCCAGCACATCCAGGCCGGCATGAAGGAGGCGGCGCGCTATTACGCGGAGCTGAGGAAGCTCGGTGCGCCGATCCGCGTGGCCAACGTCGGCGGGGGCTTGGGCGTCGACTATGACGGCACGCGCTCGCGCAGTTTCTGCTCCATGAACTACTCGGTGCGCGAATACGCCGCCAACATCGTGCACGCGCTGTGGGAGATCTGCGAACAGCAGCACCTGCCGCACCCGGACATCGTGAGCGAATCGGGTCGCGCGCTCACCGCGCACCATGCCGTGCTCATCACCAACGTGCTCGATGTCGAGCACGCCCCGGGCACGGAGGCGGTGGCGCCAGCGGCGGCCGATGAGCCGCAGATCATCCAGGACCTGTGGCGCGGCCTGCAAAGCCTCACGGGTGAGGTAGCGGGAGGTGCGAGCGGCGCGGGGGACAGGGCGCCGCGCGTGGTCGCCCGGCCGCCGCTTGAGGTCTATCACGATGCGGTGCACTGGCTGGCCGAGGCGCAGACCATGTTCCACCACGGTGTGCTCAACCTCAAGGAGCGGGCGCGCGCCGAGCAGTTGTATTTTGCCACCTGTCACGCGGTGCGCGCGCGCCTGCAGCCCGGCACGCGCGCGCACCGCGAGGCGCTCGATGAGCTCAACGAGAAGCTCGCCGACAAGTACTTCTGCAACTTCTCGCTGTTCCAGTCGATGCCCGACCACTGGGCGATCGACCAGATCTTCCCGGTGCTGCCGCTCACGCGCCTGGCCGAGGCGCCGACCCGGCGCGGCGTGCTGCAGGACATCACCTGCGATTCCGACGGGCGCGTCGATCTGTACGTCGACGGCGAGGGCGTGGAGACCAGCCTGCCGCTGCACGCCGCGCACGAGGGCGAGCCCTACCTGCTCGGCATCTTCCTGGTCGGCGCCTATCAGGAGATCCTGGGCGACATGCACAACCTGTTCGGCGACACCGACTCGGTGCACGTCGAGCTCGCCCCCGACGGCGACTTCCGTCTCACCCAGGTGCGGCGCGGCGACACGGTCGATGCGGTGCTGCGCTTCGTCAACTTCGACGCCGAGGACCTGCGCGCCGCCTACCGCGCCAAGGTCGAACAGGCGAGCTGGCTCGCCGCCAGCCAGCGCGAGGCATTTCTTGCCGAGCTCAGCGCGGGGCTCGAGGGCTACACCTACCTCGAGGACTGAGCGCGCTCAGGTCGCATCCTTGCGCACCCTGGACGGCAGCGCCTTGATGCCGAGCTCGCGCAGCTGCTGATTGGCGCGGTCCATGTCCTCGAGCCTGGCGTACGGCCCGAGGCGCACGCGGTGATAGGTGCCGCGCCCCTCGAGGTTGACCTTCTGGATCTGCGCCACCAGTCCGGCGAGCGCCAGACGCGCCTTGAGCTGGTCGGCGTCGTGGAAGTTGGCGAACGAGCCGGCCTGCAGGTAGTAGCTGGTGCCCTCCTCGGCCTTGGCGGGCTTGGCCGCAGTCTTGCCCTTGGCGCTGTCGCGATCCGGCAGCAGCGTCTCGCCCTCCTGCAGGATGATGTAGAAGTCGTAGCGCGGCTTGCCGGCCTTGGCGGCGTCGGTCTCGGGCCGCGCCGGCGGCTCGGGGCGCTTGTCGCTGCTGTGCGTCAGGCGTGCCCACAGGGTCGCGAGCCCGCCCTTGGGGTCGGCGTGGCGCGCGGCCAGCTGCCACAGCAGCACCACGGCGACACCGATGCCGACGCCGAGCAGCAGCAGGAGCCAGGCGCGGCTGCGCGGCCGCTTGCCGCCGCCCGCCTTCTTGCGCGCCTGCGCCATGGGCCTACATGCTCTGCGGCGCCGACACGCCGAGCAGCGCCAGTCCGTTGGCCAGCGCCTGGCGCGTGGCGGCGATCAGGTTAAGACGCGCGTTGCGCAGGCGGGCGTCCTCGACCAGGAACACGTGGGTGTTGTAGTACAGGTGAAAGTCGGCGGCCAGCTCGCGCAGGAAGTGGGCGAGCTGGTGCGGCTCGTGCGCCAGCGCTGCCGCCGTCACGACCTCGGGATAGCGCGCCAGGCGCGCGAGCAGCGCCTGCTCGTGCGCCTCGGTCAGGCGCGCGAGCTCGCGGTTGCCGAGCGCGGCGTCATGCGCGAAGCCCTTCTCCTGCGCCTGGCGAAAGACGCTGCAGATGCGCGCGTGCGCGTACTGCACGTAATACACCGGGTTGTCGGCCGACTGCGACTTGGCGAGCTCGAGGTCGAAGTCCATGTGCTGCTCGCACTTGCGCAGCACGTAGAAGAAGCGCGCCGCGTCGTTGCCCACCTCGTGGCGCAGCTCGCGCAGCGTGACGAAAGAGCCGGCGCGCGTCGACATCTGCACGCGCTCCTTGCCCCGGTACAGGATCGCGAACTGCACCAGCAGGACGTCGAGTCTGCCCGGGTCGTCGCCAATGGCGGCGAGCGCGGCCTTCACGCGCGGCACGTAACCGTGATGATCTGCGCCCCACACGTCAATGACGCGCGCGAAGCCGCGCTCGAGCTTGTCGGCGTGGTAGGCGATATCGGAGGCGAAGTAGGTGGTGACGCCGTTCTCGCGCACCACGACGCGGTCCTTCTCGTCGCCGTAGTCGGTGGAGCGGAACCAGAGCGCCCCGTCCTTCTCATAGACGTGGCCGGACTTCTTCAGGCGCTCGACCACGGCCGCGACCTTGCCGGAGTCGACCAGTTTGCGCTCCGAATACCACTCGTCATACGTGACGCCGAATTCCGCCAGGTCCTGGCGGATGTCGGCGAGGATGATGTTGAGCCCGGTATCGAACACCTCGCGATAAGCCGCCGCGCCGAGCAGCTCCCTGGCGCGCGCGATCAGGGCATCGACGTACTTGTCCTTGTCCCCGCCCTGCGGCTCATCGGGCGGCAGACCGGCGAGCACCGTGGCGGCCGGATGGCGCAGGGCGTCGCCGTGCGCGCGGTGCACCGCGGCGCCGATGTCATACACGTAGTCGCCCTGGTAGCCGTTGGCCGGGAACGGCAGGGTCTCGCCGCACAGCTCCAGGTAGCGCAGCCACACCGACACCGCGAGGATGTCCATCTGACGGCCGGCGTCATTGACGTAGTACTCGCGGTGCACGTTGAAGCCGACCGCCTCGAGCAGGTTGGCGACGGTGGCGCCGTAGGCGGCCCCGCGCCCGTGGCCGACGTGCAGCGGGCCGTTGGGATTGGCCGAGACGAACTCGACCTGGATGCGCTGGCCGGCGCCGAGCGTGGAGCGCCCAAAACGCGCGCCCTGTTCCAGCGCCTCGCGCACCACGCCCACATGGGCATCGGCGCTCAGGAAAAAATTGATGAAGCCGGGACCGGCGATCTCGACCTTGGCCACCTTGTCCGAGGCCGGCAGCGCCTTCACCAGCAACTCGGCGACCTCGCGCGGCTTGCGGCGCGCGCTCTTCGCCAGCACCAGCGCCAGGTTGGTGGCGAAGTCGCCGTGCTCCTTGGCCTTGGCGTGATCAACCGCGATCACCGCGCCGTGCTCGGGCGGCAGCGCCCCCGTTGCCTGCAGGCCGGCGAGGGCATGCGCCAACAGCTCCTCGATGTGCTTCTTCACGCGGGATTCCGGGTCGTGGGATGAGCGGCGCCGATTCTACCGGCCGGCGCGGGGCGCGGAAACACTAGGCCCGGTCATCGACGCGGCGCCGCGGCAGGCGACAGCGCTGCGCGTGGTAGGCGCTTACCGGGTCGCCGACCGCGGTGTGCAGCCGCTCGAAGCGGGTCGCGGCCGCGGCCACATCGCCTGCGCGCAGCAGCGCATAGGCGCGCGCGAAATCCTCCAGCCAGTCGAGACTCGGGTACTCGCCGGGCGGGATCAGTTCGTAGATGCGCACCGGCTGCTCGCGTCCGCGCACCTGCACGCGGTCCACCTCGCGCAGCGTGTCAAACGCCTCGCGCACCTGCTGGTAGGTGAATTCACTCATCAGCACGTGCGTGCCGTAGTCCTTGTTGAGGTGCTCGATGCGCGACGCCAGGTTCACGGCATCACCGATCACCGTGTAGTTGAAGCGGTTCACCGACCCCATGTTGCCGACGATCATCGGTCCGGTGTTGATGCCGATGCCGATGTCGAAGGTCGGCATGCCATCGCGCTGCCACTGCGCGCGCGCCACGCGCAGCGCGGCCAGCATGTCGAGCGCGGTGCGGCACGCAAGGCGCGCATGATCGGCGCGCGCGATCGGCGCGCCGTAGACCGCCATGAGGGCGTCACCGATGTACTTGTCGAGCGAACCGTGGTGGCGGAAGACCTGATCGGTCATCTCCGTGAGATAGACGTTGAGCAGGCGCACCAGATCCTCGGGGGCGAGCGCCTCGGACAGCGTGGTGAAGCCGCGGATATCGGAGAACAGCACGGTGAGCTCGCGCTTCTCTCCGCCCAGGCGCAGCTTGTCAACGTCGCGCGCGATTTCCTCGACCACCGCCGCCGGCACGTAGTACTGGAACGCCGACTTGATGTGGCGGCGTTCGGCCTCGGTCACGACGTACTGCACGATGTTGGACGACATGAACAGCAGCAGCACCAGCAGCAGCGCATAGCTGAGGCTGAGCCACAGGCCGTGCGCGGCGAACAGCCACCACGCGATGCCGAGCCAGCTCGCGGCCACGGCAGCGGCGAGGAGCGCGCTGCGGCGCAGCGCCAGGCGCGGCAGAACGCGCGCGAGCAGCAGGCCGAGGGCGAGCAGCAGCCCGAGTTCCGCCGCCGGCAGCCAGCCGGGACGGCGCACGAAGTCGTTGCGCAGCAGGTTCTCGATGATGGTGGCGCGAATCTCCACACCCGGGAACGCTGCGCCATAGGGGGTGACGCGGATATCACCGATGCCCTTGGCGGTGGGGCCGATGAGCGCGATCTTGCCGGCCACCGTGGCGGGTGCGAACTGTCCGCTCAGGACATCGGCGGCCGACACGTGCGTGACGGTCTGCTCCGGACCGTAGTAACGGATCAACGCGCGCCCCATCACGTCGGTGGCGATGCGCTGTTCTGCGAGGCGCAGCGCACTGACGCCGAGCGCGTCGAGCTCGACGTGCGCCGGCGCGTCGTCGAGGAACAGGCGCGCGGCCTGCAGATCAGCGGAGGGAAACAGGCGCTCGCGATAGGCCATGACGAGCGGTGCGGCGCGCAGTGTGCCGTCGCGATCGGGGAAGATGTTGATGTGGCCGGCAGAGCGCGCCGCGCGCTGCAGCGCCGGGATGTTCGCGAGCAGCCCGGCCGGTGCCGGCAGCGGCGTGCCGGGCGCAGCGCCGAGCGCATTGGGCTCAATCAGTGCAAGTGTGTGCTCGGCCTGTCCGGCGGGCAGGTGCCGCACGTCCTCGGCGGACATGAGAAACGACATGCCGAGCACCGCCTTGCGGCTGCGCGCGAGCGCGCGTGCAAGCGCGTCGTCGGCCCCGCGTGCCGCGGCGCCCGGCGCGGACGCCTCGTGCTCGGGGAAAAACACGTCGAACGCGATGACGCGCGCCCCGGCGGCGTCGAGCCGATCGACGAGCTCCGCCAGCGTGGCGCGGCTCCACGGCCAGCGTCCGAGCCGGCTCAGGCCCTTCTCGTCGATTGCCACGATCGTGACGTTGCCGGCCGGTGCACTGGCGAGGCTGCGCAGGCGCAGGTCGTAGCTCTTGAGCTCCACGACCTCGAGCAGCGCCGGGTCGAGCACGAACAGCACCGCCACCAGCGCGGTGGCGGCCACGCCGGCGAGCCGCGCGTAGCGCCACGTCGGGGCGCGCGGCGCGGGACGCGTCATGGCGGGGTGGCGGTGAGCAGTGCGCGTACCTCCTTGAGGTGTGCGCGGCGCATGGGTTTGCCGTCGACCGGGCTGAGCGGGCTTTCGCGCGCGTCGCGATGATTGAACACGAACAGCTCGATGCTCGCGCCGTCGGCCGTGAACCGGAACGCCGGGACGCTCGCAACGCGCTCACCGCCAAAGCGCACCCGGCGCACGTCCTGCTCGTACGGTATCGCGTGCTCGTCGAGCAACAGCGCGATGTCCTCGGGCAGGTCCGCGGTGATGTGCAGCTGGATGCCGGAGGTCGGTGTGACCGTGCCCGCGAGCGTGGCCCCCACCAGGCGCGGTTCGAAGCGTGCCAGGAACTCCATCGCCTCGACCGCCAGCGTGCGCAGGCGCCGCAGCTGCGCCGCGTGCTGCGCGCCGCGAAACAGGGCGAGGTGCGCGCGCAGCGCGCGCTCCACGTCCTGGTTGCTCGGCAGGTTGCGCAGCGCATCGAACCCGAGGCGCGCCGCCGCGCGGCGTTTGGCGAGGTGGTAGTCGTTGACGCCCTCCTCCGCCAGCACGCGCGCCGCCTCGCGCGCGATGTGCTGGCGCTGCTGCTCGGCGCTGCTCGCCGCGTGCTGCGCGCGGCGCGCGGCCCGACCGGGAGCGGGCGGTTTTCTCATGGCGTCGGTCAGAAGAGCTCGCGTATCTTGTCCGGCAGGTTGGCGGGCGGTTTGGCCGGCGTCACCCCGTCGGGCTCGGTTTCGACCGGCTGCTGGTCCTCGGTCCCTTCGACGAAGTACTCCTCGATGGCCTGCGGGTCGCTGGCCACCGTCGGCTTGCCGGTCTCGCTGTTGACGGTGAGCTTGACGATGCCGGGCGGCGGCTCGAGCGGCGTCTCGGGCGTGCCCTCGAGCGCCACGCGCATGAAGTCTATCCAGATCGGCAATGCGGCGCGCCCACCGGTTTCGCCGCGCCCGAGCGAGGCCGGCTGGTCGTAGCCGATCCAGGCGGTGACCACCAGATTGCCATTGAAGCCGGAGAACCATGCATCGCGGTACTCGTTGGTCGTACCGGTCTTGCCGGCCAGGTCCTTGCGCCCGAGCTGCAAGGCCGCGCGCCCGGTGCCGGTGCGGATCACGTCGCGCAACATGCTCGTCATGATGAAGGCAAGCGGCGCCTCCAGTACCTGCGGGGCGGCGCGCGTGTCCTCCCTGGTCGCCGCGACCGGCGTCGCTGCGGGCGGGTTGGCCGCAGTGCAGTCGGCGCAGACCCGCAACGGCTGGGTCTGCTCAAGCACGCGCCGCTCGGCGTCCTCGATACGCGTGATGAAGTACGGATCGATGCGATAGCCGCCGTTGGCGAACACCGTGAAGGCGCGCGCCATCTGCAGGGGAGTGGCGGAGGCGGTGCCGAGCGCCAGCGACAGGTTGCGCGGCAGCTTGCTGGTGTCGAAGCCAAAGCGCTCCATGTAATCGACCGCATACGCCGGCCCGATGGCGCGCAGCAGACGCACCGACACCAGGTTGAGCGACAGCGCGAGCGCCTTGCGCAGGCGCGTCGGTCCGTAGAACTGGCGGCTGTAGTCCTCCGGCCGCCACTCCTCTTCGAGGGTGGCGTCCTCCACCACGATCGGGGCACCGCTCACGGTGCTCGCGGCGGTGAAGCCCTTGTCCAGGGCGGCGGCGTAGATGAACGGTTTGATGCTCGAGCCCGGCTGGCGCTCCGCCTGCACAACGCGGTTGAAGCTGCTCTGGTAGAAATCGAAACCGCCGGCGAGCGCCACGATGGCGCCATCGGCCGGACGCAGCGCCACGATGGCGCCCGCCACCTGCGGCACCTGCGCCAGGCGCCAGCGGCCGTTGCCGGTGTCCGATGCATCGGCCCCGGTGTCCTCCAGATAGATGATGTCGCCGACCTTGAGGATGTCCGCCGCCTTGGTCACCGCGGGGCCCAGGGTGTTTTCGTCGACGTAGCGTCGCGCCCAGGCGAGCCCGTCCCAGCCCACGCCGATCGTCGCGCCGTCGACGGTGTAGAGCGCCACCGCCTTGTCCTCGACCTTGGTGACCACGCCGGGGACGAGATCACCGATCACGCGAAAATCCTTGAGCGCATCATCCAGCCGCGCACGGTCCTTGTCGCTGCGCAGTGACACGTGCGCAGCCGGGCCGCGGTAGCCGTGGCGGCGCTCGTATTCGAGCAGCCCGCGGCGCAGCGCCTGATTCGCTGCGCGCTGCAGCCGACCGTCGATCGTGGTGTAGACCGCGAAACCCTCGCCGTAGGTCTTTTCGTCGTACTTCTGGAACATGTATTGGCGCACCATCTCCGCGATGTAGGGCGCATCGTTGGAGAAGCGAAACGCGTGCTTGCTGGCCGTCTCCGGCGCGCTCACGGCCGCATCGTAGGCGGCCTGATCGATGTAGCGTTCGGCCAGCATCTGGCGCAGCACGTAGTTGCGCCGCTCGCGCGCGCTGTCGGGGTTGCTGAGGGGGTTGTCGCGCGAAGGCGCCTTGGGCAGACCGGCGAGCATGGCGGTCTCGGGCAGGGTCAGCTCGTTGAGTGCCTTGCCGTAATAGATCTGGGCCGCGGCCGCGAAGCCGTAGGCGCGGTGGCCGAGAAAGATCTTGTTGATGTAAAGCTCAAGGATTTGCTTCTTCGTCAGCTCGCGCTCGAGCTTGAAGGCGAGCAGCACCTCCTTGATCTTGCGGATGTAGGTCTTCTCGGGACTCAGGAAGTAGTTGCGCGCCACCTGCATGGTAATGGTGCTACCGCCCTGACCGGTGCCGCGGGTGCGCAGATTGTGGATCGCCGCGCGCATGATCCCGAGGTAATCGACGCCGTGATGAAAGAAGAACGAACGGTCCTCGGCGGCCAGGATGGCCTTGACCAGCGTTTCCGGCACCTGCTCGATCTTCACCGGAATGCGTTTTTCTTCGCCGAATTCCGCCATCAGCTCGCCGTCGGCGGTATAGACCCGCATCGGGACCTTGAGGCGCTTTTCACCGACGTCCTGCACCGCCGGCAACGTCGGGGTCAAGGCGAGCGCGACGACGGCCAGCGCGACCACTGCGAGGGCGGCAGCCGCAAAGAGCGCAACCAGTGCCAGCTGCCACGGTTTGCGCGGCAGGTGCTCGCGCAGCAGGCGGCGCGCGAGGCTTGGGGACGGTTCAGACATGCGCGGCGATGCGGGAGCGGGCGAATGTAGTGGGGAAAGCGGCGCGACCGGGCAGTATAAACGAAATCCTTTTGGCTTCTTGACCGATTTGTCAGTCCTGCAAGCGATGGTCTATAGTTGCCTATATCACTTAATCTACATTATATTTGTCTATTCTAACCAGCTGATATTCCAAGGATAAAACGCTGTGTTGAATCTCGAGGGACTGTTCGCCAAGAAGCGACCGCCGCTGATTGGCATCGATATCAGCTCGTCCGCCGTCAAGGTGCTGGAACTCAGCAAGACCGGCGAACAGTTCCGTGTCGAACGCTACGCGGTCGAACCCTTGCCGCAGAACGCCGTCGTCGAGCACCAGATCACGGAGGTCGAACAGGTCGCCGACGCGGTCGAGCGCGCCGTCAAGCGTTCGGGCAGCAAGTGCAAGAACGTCGCCGTGGCCGTGCCGGCCGCGCACGTCATCACCAAGACCATCAAGATGGCGGCCAACATCACCGATCAGGATCGTCAGACCCAGATCGAAATGGAGGCGGACCATTACATCCCCTATCCGCTGGACGAGGTCAACCTCGATTACCAGGTGCTGGGCGCGAGTGAGAGCAATCCGGAGGAGGTGGACGTGCTCCTGGCGGCCTGCCGCAAGGAGATCGTGGACGACTACCTCGCGGTCGTGCAGAGCCCCGGTCTCAACCCGCTCATCGTCGACGTCGAAACCTACGCGATGGAGAACGCCTTCGGGCTGATCGCCAGCCACATGCCGGGCGGCGGCATGGAGAAGACGGTCGCGGTGCTGGACGTCGGCGCCACCACCACCAACATCAACGCCATCCACAACAACCGCTCGGTGTACACGCGCGATCACACCTTCGGCGGGCGGCAGCTCACCGAGGAGATCCAGCGCCGCTATGGCCTGTCGTACGAGGAGGCGGGGCTGGCCAAGAAGCAGGGCGGCCTGCCCGACAACTATCAGACCGACGTGCTGCGCCCGTTCATGGAGGCGATGTGTCAGGAGATCATGCGCGCGCTGCAGTTCTTCTACTCCTCGACCCCCTTCAACAGCGTCGATCAGATCGTGCTGGCGGGCGGCTGCGCGCAGATCCCCGGTATCGATGAGCTGGTCGCGGCGCGCATCGGCGTGCCCACGATCGTCGCCAACCCGTTCGCCAGCATGGCGCTGTCCTCGCGCGTCAAGGCGCAGCTGCTCGGCAACGATGCCCCGTCGCTCATGATCAGCTGCGGACTGGCGCTGCGGAGTTTCGACGAATGACCACCCGCCTGAACCTCTTGCCCTGGCGCGAGATGCGCCGCAAAGAGCAGGATCGTCAGCTGCTCACCATTGCAATCGGCGCGTGGATCCTGATGGGAGTGGTGGTGTTCTACGCGCACCTGCACGTCAGCGGCTGGATCGAGGCGCAGAACCGGCGCAACGAATTCCTCGACAAGGAGATCAAGAAGGTCGAGGAGGAGATCAAGGAGATCGCCGAACTCAAGAAGCAGCGCCAGGACCTCATCGCCCGCATGAATGTGATCTATCAGCTGCAGGGCGACCGTTCGCGGGTGGTGCGGTTGTTCGACGAGCTGGTGCGCAAGATGCCCGAGGGGGTTTACCTCACCTCGGTCAAGCACAGCGGGCAGACCACGGCGCTGCAAGGCGTGGCGCAATCGAATGCGCGCGTATCCGCCCTGATGCGCAACCTGTCGTCCTCCGAGTGGTTCGCCAGCCCGGAGCTTGACGTCATCAACGTCAAGGACAAGGGCGGTGACCGCGTGAGCGAGTTCGCGCTCAAGGTCAAGCAGGTGTCGAAGCAGAAGCAGCTCGCGGAGTCCGGCTCATGAAGTTGGACGACCTCAAGAATATCAACCTCAATGACATCGGCTCGTGGCCGCTGCCGGTCAAGTTCGGCGCGATCGGCGTGGTGTGCCTGCTGATCCTGGTGGCCGGGTACTTCGTGTTCATCCAGGGCGAGCTCGACGTCTACGCCGAGGCCAAGGCCAAGGAAGAAAAACTGCGCGAGACCTATCTCAGCAAGAAGGCGCTCGCGCTCAATCTGCCCGCCTACAAGCAGCAGATGGAAGAGATGCAGCAAACCTTCGGCACGCTGGTGCGGCAACTGCCCAACACCACCGAGATTCCCGACCTGCTGGTCGACATCACGCAGGCCGGCCTGGGCCGCGGTCTCGAATTCGTGCTGTTCAAGCCCGAGAACGAGATTCCGAAGGAGTTCTACGCCGAGAAGCCCATCAGCATCAAGGTGAGCGGTACCTACCACGAACTGTCGCAGTTCGTGAGCGATGTCGCGGCCCTGCCGCGCATCGTGACCTTTGGCGACATGACCATCGATATGCCGCCGAAGGGCACCAAGCTCAGCATGACCGCGCAGGCCAAGACCTATCGGTACCTCGAAGCCGGTGAGATCGCCGCGCGCGAGGCGGCGGCGCGCAAGTCCAAGGCCGGTGCGCGCGGCGCGCCGGCCAAGCCGGCCGCCGGCGCAGGAGCCGCCAAATGAGCGGCCGCGCGCTGGCCATTTGCAGCCTGCTGTGCGTTGCGCTCGCCGGCTGCGGCAGCGACGAGCTCGATGATGTGCGCGAGTTCGTCAGGACCGCGCATGCCGAAAAGAAGCCGCGTATCGAACCGCTGCCCGAGATCAAGGTGCAGGAGCCGTTCCTGTACACGGCTGCGAATCTGCCGGACCCGTTCGCGCCGCTCAATCTCAAGCCGCAGGCCCGCGGCGGCCGCGACCTGCGACCCGACCGCGGTCGCCGCAAGGAACCCCTCGAGGACTATCCGCTCGACTCGCTCAAGATGGTCGGCACCCTGATGCGCGGCAAGCAGGCGTGGGCGGTGATTCAGGCCCCGGACGGTACCGTGCACCGGGCCAAGGTCGGCGACCACGTCGGCCAGAACTTCGGCATGATCACCAAGGTCAGCGAAGAGAAGATCGATCTCATCGAGCTGGTGCAGAGCTCCATGGGCGATTGGACGGAACGCGAGGCCAATCTTGCGTTGGCCGAATAGGCGCTTCATTGAAGGTGCAAACATGAAAGCAAGAACACAAACACGTTGCGCGCGGATCACCCTGGCACTTGCTCTGCTGTTGAGCAGCCACGCGGCGATGGCCGGCGAAATCGAGTCGCTCGCCTGGGAAGGAAACGGCGAGCAGGCGGCCCTGAAGATCAGCGTGCGCGGGGATGCGCCCTATGAGGTCTCTTACCACGACGACGGACTGCGCGCCCGTCTGAGCTTTCCCGGCAGTACGGTCGGCGCCAATCTCGATGAGCTCGGCGGCAGCGGTGTCGTCAAGGGCGTGTTTCCCTATCTGTCGGAAAACGGGACCGCGGTGACCATCGACCTGCTGCTGACGGCGGCCGGTTCGCTTGACGTACAGAAGGC
>CAZVUN010000048.1:0-18388 GCA_964629975.1 uncultured Acidiferrobacteraceae bacterium
CCACCACGGGCGTGCACCGCCTCTATGAGATGGAGAGGCAGGGCAGCCTGCTGTTTCCGGCGATGAACGTCAACGACTCGGTCACCAAGAGCAAGTTCGACAACCTCTACGGGTGCCGCGAGTCGCTGCTCGACGGCATCAAGCGCGCGACCGACGTGATGATCGCCGGCAAGATCTGCGTGGTGCTCGGCTACGGCGACGTGGGCAAGGGCTGCGCGCAGGCGTTTCGCGGCATGGGCGCGACCGTGTGGGTGACCGAAATCGACCCGATCAACGCCCTGCAGGCAGCGATGGAGGGTTACCGGGTGGTGACCATGGACGAGGTGTGCGGCCAGGGCGACATCTTTGTCACCGCCACGGGCAACGTCAACGTGATTACCCACGACCACATGGCGAAGATGAAGAACGAGGCCATCGTGTGCAACATCGGCCACTTCGACTCCGAGATCGACATCGCCTCGCTCGAGAAGTACCGGTGGGAGGAAATCAAGCCGCAGGTCGATCACGTCATCTTCCCGGACGGCAAGAAGATCATCGTGCTCGCCAAGGGCCGGCTGGTGAACCTCGGCTGCGCCACCGGCCACCCGAGCTTCGTCATGTCAGCGTCGTTCAGCAACCAGACGATTGCGCAGATGGAGCTCTTCAACAACGCGCAGAAGTACCAGAAGAAGGTATACGTGCTGCCCAAGCTGCTGGACGAGAAGGTCGCTCGCCTGCATCTCAAGAAGATCGGCGCGCAGCTTACGACGCTCACGAAGGAGCAGGCGCAGTACATCGGCGTGCCAGTGGACGGGCCGTACAAGCCCGATCATTACCGCTACTAGCCACGACGCGAGGGACGGCCTGTGGGCGCCGGTGCGGTTGTGCCAAACCGGCCGGCGCCCCATGCTTCACCACCATGCAAGGACAGACCAGGTTTACCCGCACCTTCAGTTGCGAGTACTTTCCGCCGAAGGACGAGGAAGCCAGGCGCAAGCTCGCGGAGACGACGCGCGAGCTGGCTGCCCTCAAGCCGGCGTACTTCTCCGTCACCTACGGGGCCGGCGGCAGCACGCGCCAGGGCACGTACGAAACCGTCAAGGACCTCCTGGCACAGGGCCTGGCCGCGGCACCACACATATCCTGTGTCGGGGCCACGCGCGAGTCGATCCGCGAGCAGCTCCTCGCCTACCAGGCCCTTGGCATCCGGCGCATCGTGGCGCTCGGCGGTGACCTGCCATCGGGCATGGCCTCGCCGGGCGAGTTTCGCTTCGCCTACCAGCTGGTCGAGTTGATCCGCGCCGAGACCGGCGACTGGTTTCACATCGAGGTGGCGGCGTACCCGGAGGTCCACCCGCGCGCCGCCAGTGCCGAGGCGGACCTGCGGTACTTCCGCCAAAAGGTGAGCTGCGGCGCCAACGGCGCGCTCACCCAGTATTTCTACAACGCCGATGCGTACTTTCGCTTCGTCGAGGAGTGCGCGCGCATCGGCGTCGACATCCCGATCGTGCCCGGCATCATGCCCATCACCAACTACAAGCAGCTCGCGCGCTTCTCCGATGCCTGCGGCGCCGAGATCCCGCGCTGGATCCGCAAGCGTCTCGAGGGCTTCGGCGACGACGTCGAGGCGCTGCGCGCCTTCGGGCTCGAGGTCACGACGCAGCTGTGCCGGCGCCTGCTCGAGGGAGGCGCCCCGGGTCTGCATTTCTACACCATGAACCGCGCCGGTCCGACGCGCGCGTTGTGGCAGGCCCTGGGAATCTAGTCCGCTGTGGGCAGCGCGGTGGGATGGCAGCACAGCGCCGTGGTCGCGGGCGCGCTGCTGTTGCTGGCAGCGGGCTGTTCGCCGGGCGGCAAGGCGCCGCCGGTCGCTGGCGATCATCCCCTCACGCAGGTAAGCGCACGGGTCTATGTGCTCACCGGCGCGAATGCGCGGCCGAACCCCGGCAACCAGGGCTTCATGAACAACCCGGGTTTCGTGGTCGGCGCGAAGGGCGTGGTGGTCGTTGATCCCGGCGCGAGCGTGCAGGTCGGCGAGCTGCTGCTCAGCCAGATCGCGACCGTCACCTCCGCGCCCGTGATCGCGGTGTTCAACACGCACGTGCACGGGGACCACTGGCTCGCCAACCAGGCGATCAAGGCGCGCTATCCCCGGGCGGTGATTTACGCCCATCCAAACATGAAGGCGAAGGCGGCGGTCGAGGGGGCACGCTGGCTCGCCCTGCTTGACGGCCTGACGCACGGGGCGGTGCGCGGCACCGAGGTGGTCGTACCGGACACCACCATCGAAGATGGCGAGACGCTGCGGCTCGGCGACCTCAGGTTTCGCATCTACCACACGGGCAAGGCGCACACCGACGGCGATATCATGATCGAGGTCGTCGGCGAGGGTGTGCTGTTCGTCGGCGACAATGCCATCCTTGGGTGCGTGGCGCGTATGGACGAGGGCAGTTTCCGCGGCAATGTCGCGGCACTGGAGGTCGCACTTGCCAGCCCGGCGCGGCACTTCATTCCCGGGCACGGCCCGGTGAGCGGGCGCGAGGGCGTGCGCTCCTATCAGCGCTACCTGGGCACACTCTACGCGGAGGTCAAGAAGGGCTACGATCAGGGCCTGGCGGATTTCGAGATGCAGCCCAGGGTGGTCGAGGCGCTCGCGCCCTATCGGGAGTGGGTCGATTTCGGCGTGCAGGTCGCCCGGCACGTGAGCCTGGCGTATCTCGAGATCGAAGCCGAGTCGTTTTGAGCGTCATCGTGCACAGGCTCTTTCCGGAAATCGAGCCGTACGCCACGCATCGCCTGCCGGTCGAGGCGCCGCATGAGCTGTATGTCGAGGAGTGCGGCAATCCGCGCGGCTTGCCGGTGCTGTTCGTGCACGGCGGGCCGGGCGCCGGCTGCGAACCGTACCACCGGCGCTTCTTCGACCCGAACACCTATCGCATCGTGCTGTTCGATCAGCGCGGGGCGGGCCGCTCCACGCCGCACGCCAGCCTCGAGCGCAACACCACGCCCGATCTGGTCGCCGACATCGAGCGCCTGCGCGTGTTTCTCGGGATCGACCGCTGGGTGCTGTTCGGCGGTTCCTGGGGATCGACCCTGGCGCTGGTCTATGCCGAGGCCTACCCGCAGCGCGTGCTCGGGCTGATCCTGCGCGGCGTGTTTCTGTGCCGGCCATGGGAGATCCACTGGTTCTACCAGGAGGGCGCCAACCGCCTGTTTCCCGACTATTGGCAGGAGTTCATCGCCCCGATCCCCGAAGGCGAGCGGCACGATCTGGTCGCTGCGCACTACCGGCGCCTGACCGGCGAGGATGAGGTCGCGCGCATGCACTCGGCCAAGGCCTGGTCCCTGTGGGAAGGGCGCACCGCGACGCTCCTGCCAAACCGGGCGGTCGTGGACTTCTTTGGCGCACCGCACACGGCGCTCGCGCTGGCGCGCATTGAGGCGCACTACTTCCACCACGACAGCTTTCTCGCGCCCGAGCAGATCCTGCGCGACGCCTACCGTTTGCGGGACATCCCGGGCTACATCATCCATGGGCGCTACGACGTGGTGTGTCCGTTGCAGAGCGCCTGGGAGCTGCAGCGCGCGTGGCCGCAGGCGCGCCTTGAGATCGTCGGCGATGCCGGCCACTCGGCGGCCGAGCCGGGCATCACGCACGCCCTGGTGCTCGCCACGCACGAACTCGCGCAGCGGCTGAATCGTCTGGCAGCACGCTGATATGGCGCTGTACGCCATCGGCGACGTGCAAGGCTGTTACGGCGCGCTGCAGCGCCTGCTGGCGCGCATCGGCTTCGACCGGGCGCGCGATGTCCTGTGGTTCACGGGCGATCTGGTCAACCGCGGACCGCAATCGGCCGAGGTGCTGCGTTTCGTGCGCGGGCTGGGTGAGCAGGCGGTCACGGTGCTCGGCAACCATGATCTGCATCTGCTCGCGGTTGCGTGCGGCGCGAGCAAGCGCAAAGCGCGCGATACCTTGCAGGATGTGCTGTCGGCGCCCGACCGGGAAGCGCTGCTCGGCTGGCTGCGCACCCGCCCCCTCTTCCATTACGACGCGGCGCGCGGTCTGGCGCTGGTGCACGCCGGATTGTTGCCGCAGTGGGACGTGAGGCAGGCGCAGCGCCTGGCGGCGGAGGCCGAGGCGGCCATCGCCCAGGCGGAGCCCGGCGGGTTCTTCCGGCACATGTATGGGGACTTGCCGGATCACTGGCGCGACGACCTGCGCGGGCCGGAGCGGCTGCGCGTGCTGGTCAATGCGTTCACCCGGCTGCGCTACTGCGACCTGGAAGGCAACATGGATCTGCGCCACAAGGGCGCGCCCGGATCACAGCCGCCGGACTTGTTGCCGTGGTTTCAGATACCGGGGCGGCGCTCGCGCGAGGTGCGTATCCTCTTCGGACACTGGTCGACGCTCGGCATCCACAATGCCGATGGCGTGATCGGTCTGGATTCCGGGTGCCTGTGGGGAAGGACGCTCACGGCGGCGCGCCTTGATGCCGCACACCCGCAGTTCACCAGCGTGCCGTGCGAGGCCGCGCAGCCGGTGGGCGATTGACTGGGGGCGTGCCCGCCGGTCTGCAAAAGCGCCGGCAAGTGCGGCACAATAGGGCGCGAGGTGACCCATGAAATCCCGCTCGCGCCATCAGATCGAGGTGTCGGTCTCGACCAGCTACCTCCCGTCGCAGTCGGTCCCGACCAGCAACCGCTACGTCTTCGCCTATACGGTCACGATCACCAACAGCGGTGAGGTGCCGGCCACGCTCTTGACGCGTCACTGGATCATCACCGACGCCAACAACAAGACCCAGGAAGTGCGCGGCGAGGGGGTGGTGGGCCAACAGCCACACCTGTCCCCGGGAAGCAGCTTTGAGTACACGAGCGGGACGATCCTCGAGACCCCGGTCGGCATGATGCGCGGCAGCTACCAGATGCGTGCCGACGATGGCACCGAGTTTGACGCGGAGATTCCGCCGTTCACGCTGAGCGCCCCGCGCACGCTGCACTGAACAGGGCGCGGCGGCGCGCTACACGTCGAGATTGGAAACGTACAGCGCGTTGCGTTCGATAAACTCGCGGCGCGGTTCCACCTGATCACCCATCAGCGTGGAGAACACCTCCTCCGCGGCCACGACGTCCTCGACATTGACCTTGAGCAGGCGGCGGGTCGTGACGTCCATCGTGGTTTCCCACAGCTGCTCCGGATTCATCTCGCCCAGACCCTTGTAGCGCTGGATGGTCTGTCCGCGGCGCGCTTCGTCCATCAACCAGTCGATCGCGTCCTCGAAACGCGCGGTGCGATGCTGCCGGTCGCCGCGCTGCACGGTGGCCTCGGCGGCGAACAGCTCGCGCAGGCGCTTGCCGAGCGCGAGCAAGGCAGCGTACTCGGCGGAGGCGGCGAACTCGCTGTCGATACGCGAGGTCGTAACGGTACCGTGTTCGGTGCGGGTCACCACGAGATCGTGCAGGTTGTGACGTGCGTCGAATCCAACCCCCACCGAGTAACTGGCGCCACCGTCGCGCTGCTGCGCCAGGCGCTGCTGCAATGCATCGGCATACTGGCCGGCGGCGGTCTTGTCCGTGAGCAGCGCGGCGTCCAGCGCCGGCAGATAGAGCATGGCGTGCAGTACCCGCCCGTCGTAACGGCGTGACAGCCGGCGGATATGGTGCTCGACCTGAAAGTAGCTGCGACACAGGGCGGCCAGTTCCGCTCCCTTGAGCTCGACGCCCGTGGCCAGGCGAATGGCGGCGTCTTCGAGGGCGCACTCGAGCAGATACTCCTGCAGCTCCGCGTCGTCCTTGATGTAGCGCTCCTTCTTGCCGGACTTGAGTTTGTACAGGGGCGGCTGCGCGATGTACACGTGCCCGCGGCGAATGAGCTCCGGCATCTGGCGGTAGAAGAACGTAAGCAGCAGCGTGCGGATATGCGACCCGTCGACGTCGGCGTCGGTCATCAGGATGATGCGGTGGTAGCGTAACTTATTGATATCAAAATCGTTGTCTCCGATGCCGGTGCCAAGGGCGGTGATCAGGGTCGCCACCTCGGCGGAGGACAGCATCTTGTCGAAGCGCGCCTTCTCCACGTTCAGGATCTTGCCCTTGAGCGGCAGCACCGCCTGGAAGCGGCGGTCGCGCGCCTGTTTGGCTGAGCCGCCGGCAGAATCGCCCTCCACCAGGTAGAGCTCGCACTGGGCGGGATCACGCTCCTGGCAATCGGCCAGCTTGCCCGGTAACCCGGCGAGATCGAGCGCGCCTTTGCGGCGCGTCAGCTCGCGCGCCTTGCGCGCCGCTTCGCGTGCGCGCGCCGCTTCGACGATCTTGAGGGCGATCGCGCGCGCATCGCTCGGGTTTTCCTCGAGGAACTCGGCAAGCTTTTCGTTAACCACGGCTTCGACTGCGCCCTTGACCTCGGACGAGACCAGCTTGTCCTTGGTCTGGGACGAGAATTTCGGGTCCGGGACCTTCACCGACAGCACCGCGGTCAGTCCCTCGCGCGCGTCGTCGCCGGAGATTTCGACCTTTTCCTTCTTCGCCAGACCGGTGCTCTCGATGTACTGATTGAGGGTACGCGTCATGGCGGCGCGCAAGCCGGCGAGATGGGTGCCGCCGTCACGCTGCGGGATGTTGTTGGTAAAGCAGAAAATGTTCTCTTGATAGGAGTCGTTCCACTGCATGCACAGTTCGGTGGTGACGCCGTCGCGCTCGGCCGTCAGATAGATCGGCTTGGGATGCAGGGGGGTCTTGTTGCGGTTGAGGTGTTGAACGAAGGCCTGGATGCCGCCTTTGTACTCGAACACATCCTGCTTACCGCTGCGCTCGTCGATCAACTCGATGCGCACACCCGAGTTCAGGAACGACAGCTCGCGCAGCCGCTTGGCCAGCTGGTCGTAGCTGAAACTGGTATTGGAGAAGATCGTGTCCGAAGGCTTGAAGTGCACGTCGGTGCCGGTTTCGCTGGTGGTGCCGATCTGCGCGAGCGGCGCCTGCGGCACCCCGAGATGGTAGCGCTGGCGATAGACCCGTCCGCCGCGGCGCACCGTCACTTCCAGCCAATCCGACAGCGCATTGACCACGGAGATACCAACACCGTGGAGGCCGCCGGAGACCTTGTAGGAATTCTGATCGAACTTGCCGCCCGCATGCAGGACGGTCATGACCACCTCGACGGCCGATCGGCCCTCCTCCGGGATAATGTCCGTGGGGATGCCGCGCCCGTTGTCCGAGACGGTTACGGAGGAATCGTTGTGCAGCGTGACAACGACCCGGTTGCAGTAGCCGGCCAGCGCCTCGTCAATGGAGTTATCGACTGCCTCGAAAACCATGTGGTGCAGACCGGTGCCATCGTCGGTGTCACCGATGTACATCCCGGGGCGCTTGCGAACAGCGTCGAGGCCCTTGAGAACCTGGATGCTCGAGGAATCGTAGCTTTGTGGGCGGTTGCTGGCGGATGAACTAGACATGGACACATTGTAACCCAGTTGCCCTGCTTGCGCCGGCGCGAAATTTGGCAATACCGCAACTTACGGCAAGTTCCACGTGAAACTAACGGCCCGTCGTTTCACGTGGAACGAGACGGCTCAAAGCCGCATTGGCATCACAACGTAGCGGGGGTATTCGCTGTCCGGACTGTAGATGAGGCAGCTGCTGCTGGCGTCGTTGAGCCCCAGCACGGCGCGCTGCGAGCGCAGCGCTCCGGTCGCTTCGATCAGGTAGTTCACGTTAAAGCCCACCTCCATTGGCTCGCCCGCGTAGTCGGTGCTGACCTCCTCTTCCGCCTCTTCCTGCTCCGGGTTGTGCGCCACGATCTTGAGGCAATGGTTCTCGAGCCCGAGTCGCACGCCACGGAATTTTTCGTTTGAGAGGATCGCGGCTCGACTCAAGGCCACCCGCAGCTCCTCGCGGTCGACCCCGACGAGTTTTGTTTGTCGAGCCGGCAGGACCTTGTTGTAGTCCGGATAGCGCCCGTCAATCAGCTTCGCTGTGAACATCAATCCCTGGGCGGTGAGACGGATGTGATTGGCGCTCAACATGAGCTCGACCGATTCTGCGCCCTCTTGCAGGATCCGGATCATTTCTAGCACCGCCTTGCGTGGCACGATTGCCTGGCGCTGCTCGTTAACCGCCGTTTGCGTCTCTGCCTGACTCACGGCCATTCGATGGCCGTCCGTGGCTACCGCCCGCAATGTTCGCCCCTGCAGCTCCAACAGCAATCCGTTCAGGTAATAGCGCACGTCCTGCTGCGCCATGCAGAAATTCGTTTCCTCCAGGACCCCGCGCAGCTTTACCTGGTCAATACGGATGGTCAGATCCCACTCCGTTGTTTGAATGCTGGGAAAGTCCGTGCTCGGCAACGTAACCAGGCTGAACCGACTGCGCCCCGCCTTCACCACCGCCTTCTCGCCGTCTTTGCGGATCTCGATTCGACAGCCTGCCGGCAGGGCCCGGCAGATGTCCATCAGCTTGCGAGCCGGTAATGTCAGGTCATCGAAGTCCTTGGTCTGGGCCTCCGCCTGCACTACCACTTCTGTCTCCAGATCAGTCCCGGTCAGACTGATGCCGTTGCCGGCCCGCCGGACCAAAACGTAGGACAGCACTGGGAGTGTTTGGCGCCGCTCCACCACACCCGTAACGTAGGTAAGAGGTCGAATCAGTGCGTCTCGATCAAGAACAATATTCATGTTCTTTATTTCTTGTAGTGGTTGTTAAGACAGCTTCGCCTTGTGGTTATGTGCATTCTACTGTGTGCCTGTCGCGTACAACCAGCGGTCGAAGGCTGTGCATAGGCTGTGCATATGCGCTGCGCTCTGTGGGATAACCGCGCGCTGATGCCTTGCCCACAGCTTACCCACAACCCGATCAACAGCATCAGGTGGTGAGAATCTTCATCAGGTTCTCGTAGTCTTCCTTGATGCCGGCATCGGATGCCACGAGCTCGGCAATCTTGCGGCAGGCGTGCAAAACGGTCGTGTGATCGCGGCCACCAAAGGCATCGCCGATCTCTGGAAGACTGTGGGACGTGAGCTCCTTTGCGAGCGCCATCGCCACCTGACGCGGGCGCGCTACCTGGCGCGAGCGGCTCTTCGAGTGAAGGTCAGCCACGCGGATCTTGTAGTACTCGGCGACGGTCTTTTGGATGTTGTTGATCGTTACCAGTCGTTCCTGGAACGACAGCAGGTCCTTGAGGCTCTCGGCCGCCAGCTCGACGTCGATCGCCCGGCCGGTGAACATGGCGCTCGCCACCACCCGGCGCAGCGCCCCTTCCAGTTCACGCACGTTTGCCCGCACGCGTTTAGCGATGAAAAACGCCACGTCCTCTGCCAGGTCTAAACCCTCCTGCCGCGCCTTTTGCATCAGGATCGCCACCCGCGTTTCCAGTTCCGGAGGCTCGATGTACACCACGAGGCCAGAACCAAAGCGCGACACGAGCCGCTCCTCAATCCCGTCCAGCTCTTTTGGGTAGCGGTCCGCCGTAATTATTACCTGCCGCTGACCCTCCAATAACGCATTGAATGTATGGAAGAATTCTTCCTGGGAGCGCTCCTTGCCGACAAAGAACTGGATATCGTCAATGAGCAGCGCATCGAGCGTGCGGTACACGCGCTTGAACTCATTTATCGCATTGTGCTGCAGGGCCCTCACCATATCCGCCACAAAACGCTCCGAGTGCACGTACGCGATGTTGGCCCCCGGGTTGCGCTGCAGCATGAGATTGCCTGCCGCCTGCATCAAGTGGGTCTTGCCCAACCCAACCCCGCCATAGATGAATAACGGGTTGTAGGCGCCACCTGGGTTCTCGCCCACCTGCTTGGCCGCCGCGCGTGCCAGCTGGTTCGACTTACCCTCCACGTGCTTCTCAAACGTGAACTCCGGGTTCAGCTTGCCAAGCACCGGGCCCTTGCGCAGCGCGTCCGGTCGCCGCTCCACGGGTATCGTCGGTCCGCTCTGGGTGCCGACTTCCACGCGCAATGATCGAATCTGTCTGTCGCCCTGGGTCAGCAGCTGCTCGATGCGCGCGCTGAACTTCTCCTTGACCCATTCCTGAACGAAACGGTTCGGGGCCAACAACACCAGGCTCTCGCCTTCGACCCGCGCCTGCAGGGGCCGAATCCAGGTATTGAATTGCTGCGCCGGCAGCTCCGATTCCAGCTGCTCAAGGCACTTGCTCCACGCGCTCGCCAGCATCGTCGTGCGCCCTCAGCGCCTCGGGGTATGCAGATACAGGGGGAGGCGCAGTCTAGCGACTCATCCCGTGGTTATCCACAGTCGCGCACCCCTTGGCCTCGCGCCAAGCGGTTGGTTGACAACCCTGCGCGCGCGGCAGTAAGGTTGCGCGCCATTTTGCAGCCCGCGCCGTGGCCGCGCACCTCCAGGGACCGAAACCATGAAACGCACCTATCAGCCGAGCGTCCTCAAGCGCAAGCGCACCCACGGGTTCCGTG
Source organism: uncultured Acidiferrobacteraceae bacterium (assembly GCA_964629975.1). Lineage (GTDB taxonomy): Bacteria > Pseudomonadota > Gammaproteobacteria > Acidiferrobacterales > Sulfurifustaceae. The sequence goes on from CAZVUN010000048.1 coordinate 10,413, forward strand.
CGCGCATGAAGACCAAGAGTGGCCGCGCGATCCTCAGCCGCCGCCGCGGCAAGGGCCGCGCCCGGCTTACCGTTTAGACGTCTTGCTTGTCGGGGCCCCGCTTCGGGTTGCCGCGCGCCCGACGTCTCCCCGCCGCCCCCGCCTTCGCCGCCGCGCTGCGGCGTGGTGTACGGAGTCGGGACAACCTGTTCTCTGTCTATGCCGTGGCTAATGCGACGCAACAATCCAGGCTCGGCGTAACCGTATCGCGCAAGAGCGCGCCGCTGGCGGTCACGCGCAACCGCATCAAACGCCACGTGCGCGAATCGTTCCGCCACTTGGCACCCGAGCGGCTTGCCGGCCTCGATGTGGTGGTCGTCGCGCAACCGGCCGCGGCCAAGAGCGCCCCTGAGGCCCTGCGCCATTCCCTCGCCTTGCACTGGCAACGGATCCACGCCCTATGCGCGACTTCGCCCTGAGCCTCCTCCGGTTTTATCGCCGCTGGCTGAGCCCGCTGCTTGGCCAACACTGCCGCTTCTACCCGAGTTGCTCGGCCTATACCCACGAGGCCATTGAGCGCCACGGTCTCGCGGCCGGCGCCTGGCTCGGTATTCGCCGCTTGCTGCGTTGTCATCCCTGGCATCGCGGCGGTGTCGATCCGGTCCCGCACGCAATCCAACGGCAACGCAACGCGCATGGATAACTTCCGACTGCTGCTGTTCTTCGCTCTGGCCTTCGTGCTGTTGCTCATCTGGCAGGCGTGGGAACAACACACCGCGCCGTCGCCGGCGCGTGCGCCAACGACCGCGCCGGCCGAGCAACCGAGCGTACCCGCCGCCCCCGCCCCGGCCAAACCGGAGACAGTACCCAGCAGCGCCGATCAGCTCGCGAGCGCCAGCCGGGTCAGGGTGCGCACCGACGTGTTTGACGCGGTGTTCGACTCTCTCGGTGCCGACCTGCGCGAGCTGCGCCTGCGCAAGTACCCGGTCGATGCCGACTCGCCGGATGAGCCGTTCGTGCTCATGGTCGACCGTGGCCCGGAGCTGTTCATCGCCCAATCCGGCCTGATCGGCCATGAAGGCGACTATCCCACGCACAAAACTGCCTACAGCGCCGCGGCCGGAGACTTTTCCCTGGCACCGGGCGCCAGCGAGCTGCGCGTGCCGTTCACCTGGCGCGCCGCCAACGGCGTTGCCTATACCAAGACCTACATCTTCTATCGCGACAGCTACGTCATCGATGTCGAATTCTCCGTGAGCAACGCCACCCGCAGCGACTGGCGTGGCTACGTGTACGGGCAGTTCCAGCGCGCGCACACCGACAAGAGCAGCATCTTCGAAACCCCGACCTACACGGGCGGCGCCATCCACTCGCCCGAGGGCAAGTTCGAAAAGATCAGTTTTGACGACATGCGCAAACGCGCCCTCAAGCGCGAGGTCACGGGCGGCTGGGTGGCGATGCTGCAGCACTACTTCGTCGGGGCCTGGTTGCAGGAGTCCAAGGCACGCAACGAGTTCTATACCGACGTGCTGAGCGGCGGGCGCCACGTCATCGGTTTCAAGCGCCTCGATCCCATCACCGTTGGCCCCGGCCAGAGCGGCGCGGCGCGCATCAAGCTCTACCTCGGGCCCAAGCAGCGGGAGCGTCTCGCCCGCCTGGTGTGCGGCACGGACAGCGCCGCGCGCATGACCGCCGGGTGCGAACGGGACCGGCCGTACGCCGAAGGCATGGATCTCACGGTCGATTACGGCTGGCTCACGCCCATTGCGGCGCCGTTGTTCTGGCTGCTCGACATGATTCACCGTGCGGTCGGCAACTGGGGCTGGGCCATCATCCTGCTGACGATCCTGATCAAGCTCGCCTTCTATCCGCTGTCGGCGGCCAGCTACAAATCCATGGCGCAGATGAAAAAGCTGCAGCCGCGCCTGCAGGCACTGCGCGAGCGCTTCGGCGACGATCGCCAGAAGCTCAACCAGGCGATGATGGAAATCTACAAGACCGAGAAGATCAACCCGCTCGGCGGCTGCCTGCCCATCGTGATCCAGATCCCGGTATTCATTGCGCTCTACTGGGTGCTGCTTGAAAGCGTCGAGATGCGCCAGGCCCCATGGGTGTTGTGGATCCGCGACCTGTCGACCAAGGACCCGTATTACGTCTTGCCGATCCTCATGGGGGCGAGCACCTTCCTGCAGCAGAAGCTCAATCCCACGCCGATGGATCCCATCCAGCAGAAGGTGTTCATGTTCCTGCCATGGGTGTTCACGGTGTTCTTCCTGTTCTTTCCCGCGGGCCTCGTCCTGTATTGGGTGGTCAACAATATTCTGTCGATCGCTCAGCAGTGGTACATCAATCGCACGCTCGGCGCCAGCACGTAAGCCGATGAGCACCGATCGCCCCGTGCCGCCACGCGCGGCCGGTGCCGCGACGCAGACGGTTGGCACCATTGCCGCGCTCGCCACGCCGCCCGGACGCGGCGGCATTGGTGTCGTGCGCGTGTCCGGGCCGGCGGTGCGCGCCATCGCCGCGGCGGTGCTCGGGACCGTGCCGCGCCCACGCTACGCGCACTATGCCCGCTTCATCGATGCCTGCGGCACGCCGATCGATGCCGGGATCGCGTTGTTCTTTCCGGCGCCGCATTCCTTCACCGGCGAAGACGTGCTCGAGCTGCACGCGCACGGCGGGCCCGTCGTCCTCGACATGCTGCTCGCCCGACTGCTGGCGCTCGGCGCGCGCCTGGCGCAGCCCGGTGAGTTCTCGCAGCGCGCCTTTCTCAACGGCAAGATCGATCTCGCGCAGGCCGAGGCGATCGCCGATCTGATCGACGCCGGTTCGCAGGCCGCGGCGCGCTCGGCGCTGCGCTCGCTGGCGGGCGAGTTCTCGCAGCGCGTGCACGCCTGCGTCGCGCAGCTGATCGCGCTGCGCACCTATGTCGAGGCCGCCATCGATTTTCCCGAAGAGGAGATCGACTTCCTGTCGGACACGCGCCTGCTCGATGACCTCGCCACGCTTGCCCGCGCGCTCGATGACCTCGCCGCCGCCGCCCACCAGGGTCGGCTGCTGCACGATGGCATCACCGTGGTGCTGGCGGGGCTGCCGAACGCCGGCAAGTCGAGCCTGCTCAATGCCCTGGCCCGCCAGGACGCCGCCATCGTCAGCCCGATCCCGGGCACCACGCGCGACGTGCTGCGCGAGCGTATCGAGCTCGATGGCCTGCCGCTGCACGTCATCGACACGGCCGGCCTGCGCCCGAGCGGCGATCCCATCGAGGCCGAAGGCGTGCGGCGCGCGCGCGCCGCGATGCAGAGCGCAGACCGCATCCTGCTGCTCGTCGACGACCAGCAAGACCTCGCGCAGCAGCGCGCCGCACTGCAACCGCACCTGCCCGCGGGGCTGCCGTGCACGCTGGTGCGCAACAAGATCGACCTGACCGGGCGCCCCCCGGGCGCGCAAGGCAGCGCGCACGACCTCAGCATCGCGCTGTCTGCCAAGACCGGCGCGGGGGTCGATGCGCTACGCGCCCACCTCAAGGACTGCATGGGCTACCGGCCCGCCGGTGAGGGTACCTTCATGGCGCGCCGTCGCCACCTCGAGGCGCTGGCGCGCGCCCGGCAGCATGTCGCGCACGGGCGCGCGCAGCTCGCGCAGCAGCGCGCCGGGGAGCTGCTGGCCGAGGAGCTGCGCCTCGCGCAACAGGCGCTCGGCGAGATCACCGGCGAATTCACCTCCGAGGATCTGCTCGGGCGCATCTTCGCGAGCTTCTGTATCGGGAAGTAGGTGCGGGTCTTAGAAGATCGAGTGACGCCCGATCCGCCTGTTCCAGTTATTGTTTACCGAGCGTTTTGGTCAAGAAGGGGCCTGATACCGACCAGCAACCCCCCTTCTCGTGCATACACAGAGGCCCGTCGACGGGCACTCACCGACACCACCATCCCCACGCTCAAACGTGAGGCCGCCCGCTACGCCAGAACCGACGAGCGCGGTCTCATGCTCGTGGTGATCCCGACCGGGGCACACCGTGCTCGACCGCTACGGGCTGGACGAAAGGCAGGAGCAGGTAACGCTGGGCCGCTACCCGGCGCTGTCACTCAATCTCGCGCCCGTCGAAGCACGCGACCTTCACGGCGCCTTCCCCGAACCCCGGGCGACCACATCAGGGGCTCCACCCGAGGCGCCGACTTCCCACCGGAAGCGACCTCGGCGGCCATGCCGCGTGCCGCGGCGGCCAGCGATGCAACAACGGCACGAAGCGGGAGTGGTGTCCCGCGTCCCTCGCAGTTCCCGGCTCGCCTCGGCGATCGGGACGGACAGAAACACTGACCTGAAACGACGACACCGCACGACGACAGCTACGCTTTGCAGACCAACGGAACGGAGACGACCGCCCACGGCTGCATCAGCATGCAGGTGAAACGAAGAGACGAGGCGCTCGGCTACGCGTGGCGCAGGTGGCGCGCGTAGTCGTGCATGAAGCCGCGCCGGCCTGGCTCGTCAGCCTTGAGGTGCTGGCCGCGGGCCAGCATCGGCAGTGTCCGCCGCCTTTGCCCTCACGGCCTCGAAGATCTCCCGCGCCAGGATCGGGAACGCGGACCCCTGAAAGTCCTGATCCGCCATGTAGCGCGTGACGATCTTGTCGTTCTCGCCCATGCGCTCGATCATCAGATCCTCGATGAGCTTGCGAATGCCCAGCTCGAACTTGTCCAGCGGGTTGGCCATGGCCGTCCTGACGATCTGTTCGCTCTTGCAGGCCTTCTCCTTGATCTGCTGGAAGAAGAGCCGGTCCTCTTCCGAGAACTGGGTGCCGAACCGCTCGTTGAGCACCTCGATGATCTCGGACAGCGGCGCCTTTTCGTCCTTGCGCTTGCCGGTTCCGACATCGGTCGGACTGACCACGTACTGGGCCTCACCCTCGCGCAAGTCGATCGGCCCGGCATACACCCGCTCCAGCCGGTAGTACTGCAGCGCCACCTCGTCTCCCACCTTGACGACCGTCGTGTCGCGGTCGAGCGGCAGGTGCGGCAGCAGGAAGCGTCCGTAGCTGTAGAGCATCTCCAGATCCGGGTCGGCGTACGGGACGATCTGGCTCAGGAAGGCATAGGCGCTCACATAGCCCGAGAGCTTCCCCCGGAACTCCTCGCGCTTGGCTTCGTCGGTGATCGCCTTGAACCGGTCCACCGCCGGCTGCAGGTACCGCTGCATATGCGCGTGGTCGGCGGCGCCCTGCCGCTCCAGCGGCTTGTAGAACACCTGCGCGAACGCCTCGACTCCGCTCCAGTGATAGACCTGGACCTGATCGAGTTCGTGCTTCAGCCTCTCCAGCATCGCGGGGTCCGAGGCCGCCGCCAGCTCGGTCTTGTCGTAGTAGGGCTTGAAAGCGCGGTAGATGTTCTCGGCGTCGTTGACGAAGTCCAGCACGAACGGCGCGTCTTTCCCCGGGATCATCCGGTTCAGGCGCGACAGCGTCTGTACGGCCTGGACACCGTCGAGCCGCTTGTCGACGTACATCGCGCACAGCAGCGGCTGGTCGAACCCTGTCTGGTACTTGTTGGCCACCAGTAGCACCTGGTAGTCGGGCGTCTCGAAGCGGCCGGGCAGCGCCGCCTCGCTGATCGGCTTGCCCGTCACCACATCGGTGTTCATGCCCGGCTCGGTGTAGTCGACGCCGGTCTCCGGGTCGGTCACCGTGCCGCTGAACGCCACCAGCGGCCGCACGTCTTGGTACCCGTTCTCGGCGAGGTAGCGCTCGAACGCGAGCTTGTAGCGCACCGCGTGCAGGCGCGACGCCGTCACCACCATGGCCTTGCCGCGACCGCCCAGCCGGTGCATCACGCTGCGGCGGAAGTGCTCGATGATCACTTCCGTCTTCTGCTCGATGTTGTGCGGGTGCAGGCTCATGAACTTCGCCAGCGCCCGTGCCGCCTTCTTCTTCGGCAGATCCGGGTCGTCCTCGGCTGCCTTCAGGAGCTTGTAGTAGGTGGCGTACGTCGTGTAGTGGGTCAGCACGTCGCACCCCGGCAGCGCGCTCGACGTCGCGCAGCGCAGTCAGGAAAGCGCTGCGGTCCTTGAAGAGCGTTTCGCCGTGCACCTCGGCCAAGCGCGCGAGCAGCCGGCGAATCTCGTCCTGGCGCTGTCTGCCGGCCTCGATCTCTTCCAGCCTCGCCGCTTCGTTCTTCTTCGCGCTGGTTGCGAGCTTGGTGAATCCGGTTTCGGTCTCGAGCCGTGCGATGCGCTCGGCGCTTGCCTGGAAGTTGAGCCGTAGCGGGCGTTCGACCGTGATCTTGTGAAAGCCGAAGTCGGCGTTGTCGAACACCTTGCTCACGACTCGCACCTTCTCCACAGGCTGCTTGGTGATGGGGTCTTCTTCGGCGAAGGTGCGCGTCTCGCCGTCGGTGAAGTTGCCAAAGATGCGCGTGATCTCACCGATCTGGTCCGGTTCGCTCGGACGATCGGCGGGGTCGCCGATCTTGTTGCGCTTGTTGCCCAGGCTCTTCGGCATCTTGACGAAGAAGCGCCGCGCGTCGATGAGCTGCACCTTGCCCTTGCGACGCGGTTCCTTGCGGTTGGTGAGCACCCAGAGGTAGGTCGAGATGCCGGTGTTGTAGAAGAGCTGGTCAGGGAGAGCCACCACGGCCTCGAGCCAGTCGTTCTCGATGATCCACTGGCGGATGTTGCTTTCGCCGCTGCCGGCGTCTCCGGTGAAGAGAGGCGAGCCGTTGAAGACGATGCCGATGCGGCTGCCACCCTCCGCAGGCGCGCGCATCTTGGCCAGCATGTGCTGTAGGAAGAGGAGCGAGCCGTCATTGATGCGCGGCAGGCCCGCGCCGAAGCGGCCGCTGTAGCCGAGCGACTCGGCCTCGTGTTCGATGTACTTCTGCTGCTGTTTCCACTCCACGCCGAAGGGCGGGTTCGCCAGCATGTAGTCGAAGGTGCGCTTCTTGCCCTCGGCGTCGCGGTCGAAGCCATCTTTCGTGAACGTGTCGCCAAGGACGATGTTGTCGGCGTCCTCGCCCTTGATGAGCATGTCGGCCTTGCAGATGGCCCAGGACTCGTCGTTCCAGTCCTGCCCGAACAGGTGCGGATCCGCATCGGCGTTGAGGTCGCGGATGTAGCGCTCTGCCACCGAAAGCATGCCGCCGGTGCCACATGCCGGGTCGTAGATGGTCTTGACGACGTGGCTCTTGCGCAGATCCTGCTCCGGCGAAAGCAGGAGGTTGACCATCAGCTTGATCACCTCTCGCGGGGTGAAGTGCTCGCCGGCCTCTTCGTTCGACTGCTCGGCCCCGATCCGAATCAGCTCCTCGAAGACGTAGCCCATCTGGACGTTGTCGACTCGGCTCGGCGACAGATCGACTGCGGCGAACTTCTTGATGACCTCGTACAGGAGGTTCTTCTCGGCCATGCGTGCGATCTGCTGATCGAACGCGAAGCGCTCCATGATCTCGCGGACGTTCTTCGAGAAGCTGTTGATGTAGGCGTTGAGGTTGGGTGCGAGCTGATTCGGGTCGTCGAGGAGCCTGGCCAAGTCCAGTCGCGACAGGTTGTAGAACGGTCTGCCGGTGACCCGCTCCAGAAGGCTGCGCACGACCGTCTCGGGCTTCGTCTTGATCTTCGCGTGCTCGGCGAGGACTTCGGCCTTCGTCGGCGCGAGCAGACAGTCGAAGCGGCGCAGGACCGTCAACGGCAGGATGACCTTGCGGTACTCATTGCGCTTGTACGGGCCACGCAGCAGGTTGCAGATGCTCCAGATGAAGCTGGCGAGCTGCGAGTGGGTTTCTGCGCTCATTCAGACGCTCCGACGCCGGACCAAGGATCGCTGCCGACACCCGAAGCGGCAGGCGCGATCGCTGGACTTCTTGTTGGTTGTTCTGGCCATTGCACGTTCCCTTGTACTCACAGGGGAGGCTCCCCAGCTCCGCCCTCCGGCCCCGCATCGTTGAACAGAGCGATATAGGGCGCATAGCGAAAGCGCCGGTTGCGCGCGTAGCCGGTCATCTCGCTGA